>QEVM01000270.1 GCA_003576805.1 Pseudomonadota bacterium
GGGCCGCCGCGCCAGCGCGGCGCGCAGGCGCCGGCGCAGCGTGCGCGCGTCGTTCGCGAGCGGCACCACCGTCGCGGGCAGCGCGTCGAAGAGGCGCTCGACCTCCGCGGCGTCGAGCGGCCGCGCGAGCAGCACCCACGCGGTGCCGCCGAGTCGCGCGGCGTGGCGGTGCGCGAACTCGAGCTCGACCTCGAAGTCGTCGGCGACGCCGAGCAACACGGCGCGCGGCGGCGGCTCGCTCTCGAAGCGCAGCGCGTCGGCAGGATGCCCGACCTGCACGGCGAGCGAGCCCGCCATGCCGCGAAGGGCATCCCGCCAGCGCGGGTCACGATGGACGATCCAGAGCTGCGCCATGTCCTTCGACGGCTGCGTCCGCCGACGGCGTCGCACACCAACCCGCAGAGAGAAAGGGGCAATCTGCATGCCAAACGCCGGCACGTCGCGTTTCACCGGCAACGCGACCGCACCGCGTTCGGACAAGCGGCTCGCACCGCGCCACAACCTGGCGACACGCGAGCGGCGTCCGCGCGGCGTGCCGCCGTGCAGACGACGCGACGATGAGCCATTCGCTCGCCAATTCGGGAAGCCGATTACCGTCGGCGTTGCCCGCGCCCCGGCGCTCTGCGAGAGTAGGAAACCCTTCCCCCGGAGCAGCATGGCGCAGCAGATCGGCGCGCTCGAAACGGTCGTCGACGGCGGACCGCAGGTGCGGCTGCGCAACGGCTTCGAGCATCCCTACGACGACGCGATCGCGGCCGCCCGCACCTGCTACTCGCCGCGCGTCATCGAAGCGGACGAGGTCACCGAGCGCCAGCGCAACAACATCGGCCCGCTCACTTTCCAGGGCGGACACCACACCGTCTACCAGCACGCCACCTTCGAGTTCTCGCTCTCGGGCATCTCGCGCCAGCTCGTCTGGTGCTTCTTGCACGCGTTCCCGTTCTACAACACCGAGCAGCAGAGCCAGCGCTACGTGCGGCTCGACCAGATCCGCGCGCACGTGCCCCCCGCGCTCGGCGGCGAGGCGCGCGCCGTCTACGAGGCGTCGGCCGTGCGCGCGTGGGCGGCGTACCGGGAATTGACGCGGCGGCTCACGCCGGTGACGCGCGGGATCCTCCACGAACTCTGGCACCTCGACCGCCGCAAGAACGAGGCGTTCGGGAAGAACGTCGCGAAGGAGGCGGAGAAGAAGGCGATCGAGACGGCGCGCTACGTGATCCCGATCTCGTGCCAGACCGCCATGGTCTACACGGTGTCGGGCCTCGTGCTGCACCGGCTGCGCCGCATGGCCGGCGCCTGCGACGTGCCCGACGAGGCGCGCGACGTGGTCGGCCGCATGGTGGCGGAGGTGGAGCGCCTCGATCCGTCGTTCTTCGGGGCCGTGGGCGAGCCGCCGCTGCCCGACGAGGCGATCCCCGAGAACGCGCTCGCGGCGCCGGGCGTCGGCGACGCCGCCGCGCTCGAGGCCTTCGACAAGTCGCTGGACGGGCGCCGCTCGCGCCTCGTCGACTGGGGCGCGCGCGCGCCGCAGGTCGTGGCCGACGCCGTGCGCGGCGTGCTCGGCCGCTCGGATCTCGACGACGCCGCGGCGCTCGCGCTCGCGCTCGACCCGGCGCGCAATCCCTATCGGCTCGAGACGCTCAACGTCTCGACGCACGCGCCGCTGATGCGCGCGCTGGAGCACGCGCACTACGTCTTCCGCAAGAAGCTCTCGCACAGCGCCGACTCCCAGGACCAGCGACACCGGATGGTGGCCGGCTCGCGCCCGTTGCTCTCGCGCACGGTGCCCGCGCACGTGGACGTCGTCGAGCCGGAGCTGATCCGCGACGACCCGGCCTGCCACGCGATCTTCCGCGAGGCCGTCGAAGCCGCCTGGGACGCGCGCGCGCGCCTGCTCGCGCTCGGCGCCGCGCCGCAGCACGCGCTCTACGTGCTGCCCAACGCGCTCGCGGTGCGCTTCGAGGAGTCGGGCTCGCTGCTCCATCTGCTCCACAAATGGACCATGCGCACCTGCCTCAACGCGCAGCGCGAGATCTGGGACGCGTCGATGGACGAGATCACGCAGGTGCGCGCCGTGCATCCCGAGCTGATGCGGCACGTCGGCCCGCCCTGCGCCGTGCGCAGCGGACGCATCCGCCCGCGCTGCACCGAGGGCTCGCACTTCTGCGGCATCCCGGTGTGGCGCAGCTTCCCGCACGTCGAGCGGAGGATCTGAATGCGGCGGTTCGCGCTGGCCCTGGCCGTGGCCCTCGGCATCGCGAGTCCCGCGTCCGCCGTCGAGCTGGAGGGCTTCTGGTACGTGCTCGTCCACTACCAGGACCAGAGCTCGAACAAGCCCGAGGCGTGGCGCTGGGACGACCGCGTGTGGAGCTTCGAGCGCAACGGCGACCGGCTCCAGTGGACCGAGTACGCGATCGTCACCTTCCAGGACGAGCGCGGGCGCTTCGAGTCGATCTCCGGCAATCGCGCCGCGCGCGTCGTCGGCGCGTGGGAGCCGAACGCGGCGCAGCTCGCGGACGTGAAGGACGGGCTCGCGGTCACGTCGCGCGGCTCCAAGACCAAGACGCTGCGCGCCGGCGCGGACGGCACGTCGTGGAGCTCGGGCGAGGGACCGGAGGCGGAAGGCGCCATGGTCATCACCTACACCGAGACGTGGACCATCCAGGGCCTGCCCGACGCGCCCGTCTTCGCGCGCGACGACTCGATGGGCTCCGCCAGCACCGAGTCGATGGAAGGGCGCACGCTGTACCGCACCGAGGCGGTGCGCGAGAACGGCGACGAGCTCGTCGGCGTCTACGACCGCGACGGCACGCGCAAGGGGCGCTTCCGCATGATCCGCTCGGGCAGCGTCTCGAAGGCGGGCGAGCAGGATCTCGAGGCGCGCCAGCGCAAGGCGCTGCGGCAGGCGGCGATCGAGTCCGGTCTGGTGAGCCCCGAGGAAGTCCAGGCGGCGATCGGCACGCAGGTGAAGCTCGCGCCGGACGCGAAGGGCGAGGACCGCGCCGCCGCGCGCGCGGTGATCCGCAAGAACGTCGAGGACGCGGTCCGCGCGCAGGGCGAGGACCCGCGCGTGCACGCCGCGTCGATCGACGGGCTCGCGCGCAAGATCGAGCGCCTGCTCTTCGACGACGGCCAGAGCGTCGCCGAGGTGCAGCGGCTGATCGAGACGGGCCAGCTGCGGCCGTGATCGTGCGCCGCGCCGCGCGCGGCGACGTCGCCCGGATCGCCGCGCTCTGGCAGCAGCTCGCCGAGTCGCACGCCGCGCGCGATCCCGTCTTCGCGCTGCGCCGCGACGTGCAGGCGGCGCTCGAAGCGGCGGTCGCGCGCGCGCTCGGCGACGCGGACGCCGCGCTGTGGGTCGGCGTCGACGGCGCCGACGTGGTGGCGTTCGCAGCGGCGCGCCTCGACCGCACCCGCTCGCTCGCGCGCGAGTCGAGCCGCGTCGAGATCACCGAGCTCTACGTGCACGAACCGCTGCGCCGCCGCGGTGTGGCGCGCGCGCTCGCCGAGGCGGCGCTCGCCTGGTCGCGCGCGCACGGCGCGCGGCGCGTCGAGGTCCGCGTGTCGGCGCGCAACGCGGAAGGCCAGGCGTTCTGGCGCGCGCTCGGCTTCGCGGACTTCGTGGACGTGCTCGACCGCCGGCTGTAGCTTGTCCGGCCGTTCCCCACAGCCAGGAGCTCCCCCCGTGGCCTTCAAGACCAATCCCCTCGCCCAGCAGCTCAACGAGCGGCTCGAGCAGGCGGCCCCGTCGGTGCTCGCGATGCTCTCGCCGCTCGGCAAGCGCCTGTACTTCCCGAAAGGGATCCTGTCGCAGACGGCCGAGGCGAAGCAGAAGGCCAAGAAGTTCAACGCGACGATCGGCATCGCGACCGAGAAGGGCGGGCCGATGTACCTGCCCTCGATGCACAAGCATCTCGTCGACGTCGCGCCCGCCGACGCGTACAACTACGCGCCGCCCGCCGGCCGGCCCTCGCTGCGTGAGAAGTGGCGCGACAAGCTGCTCGCCGAGAACCCGTCGCTGCGCGGCAAGGCGTTCGGCCTGCCGATCACGACCAGCGCGCTGACGCACGGGCTCGCCGTCGCGGGCGATCTGTTCGTCGGCGAGAACGACCGCATCCTGCTGCCCGACCAGCTCTGGGGCAACTACCGCCTCACCTACGAGGTCCGGCTCGGCGCCGAGATCGCGACCTTCCCGTTCTACAGCGGGAGCGGCTTCCACACCGAGGCGTTCGTGAAGGCGGTCGCCGAGAACGCGCAGGGCCGCGACAAGCTGATCGTGCTGCTCAACTTCCCGAACAACCCGACCGGCTACATGCCGACGCCCGCCGAGGGCGCCGCCATCGCCGACGCGCTCGCGGCGCAGGCGGCGAAGGGCACGAAGATCGTCGTCATCACCGACGACGCCTACTTCGGCCTGTTCTACCACCTCGGCGCGGAGTCGATGGTCGAGTCGCTGTTCGGCCTGCTGACCGGCCGCCACCCGAACCTGCTCGCGGTGAAGCTCGACGGCGCCACCAAGGAGCTGTTCGTCTGGGGCCTGCGCTGCGGCTTCATCACCTTCGGACCGGGCGATCCCGCGAGCGCCGAAGTCGTCTGCGAGGTGCTCGACGCCAAGACGCGCGGCGCGATCCGCGGCGCGCTCTCGAACAGCCCGATGCTGTCGCAGACGCTCGTCGAGCGCGCGCTCGAGACCTCGTCGATCGCGGACGAGCGCAAGGCGAAGGCCGAGACGCTGCGCCAGCGCGCCGCCAAGGTGTACGAGGTCGTGAACCGGCCGAAGTACCGCGACAGCTTCGATCCCTATCCCTTCAACAGCGGCTACTTCATGTGCGTGAAGGTGAAGGGCGTGGACTCCGAGAAGCTGCGCGTGCACCTGCTCGACGCGCACCAGACGGGACTCATCTCGACGAGCCCGACCGACATCCGCGTCGCGTTCTCGTGTCTCGAGCTCGACCAGGTCGAGCCGCTGTTCGAGACGCTGCACCAGGCGATCCTGGAGCTGCGCGGCTAGGGAACCTCTGAAAAAGCCGCCCGGCATGGTAGAAGAGAGCCGGGGGGGATGACGTGGCTCATCAGAGGACGTTTGCGTCGGAGGCTTGGCGG
>QEVM01000035.1 GCA_003576805.1 Pseudomonadota bacterium
CGCGCGGCACGCGCAACGCCGCGGCGCGCTCCGCCGCGGCGCGCACGGCGGCCTCGAAGTCGCGGATGCGGCCGCCGGCGACGGGATCGCGCGCCGCGAGCCGCAGCGGCGCGAGCACGCCCTCGAGCGCCTCCTGGAACGGACTGCGACTCATGCCCGCCCCCTACTCGTTCCGCTTCCGCCGTAGCGAGCCAGAGGCGAGCGGGCAGGACCCATCAGGCCTGGTGGATCTCCTGGAGCGAGCGGACGCCGATCGACTCGGCCTGCAGCGCGCGGATCGCGCCCGCCGCCGCGCGCACGCCCGCCACCGTCGTGAAGTACGGCACGCCGCGCATCAGCGCCGCGCGCCGCATCGCGAGCGAGTCCTGCGACGCCTTCGGCTCGGTGCCGACGGTGTTGATCACGAGGTGCACCTCGCCCTTGTCGATGCACTCGACGACGTCGGGCGAGCCCTTGCCGACCTTCGCGACGACCTGCGCCTCGACGCCGATCTCGGCGAGCTGCGCCGCGGTGCCGGGCGTCGCGAGCACCTGGAAGCCGCTGCGCGCGAGCTCGCGCACGCACTGGCCGATCGCGGGGCGGTCCTCGGCGCGCACCGACACCAGCACGGTGCCCGCCGTCGGCAGCGAGTTGCCCGCCTCGATCTGCGCCTTCGCGTAGGCGCGCCCGAAGTCGGAGTCGATGCCCATCACCTCGCCGGTGCTCTTCATCTCCGGCCCGAGCAGCGTGTCGACGCCCGGGAACTTCACGAACGGGAAGACCGCCTCCTTCACCGAGAAGTGCGGCGGCACGACCTCGCGCGTGAAGCCGAGCTCGGCGAGCGTCTGGCCCGCCATCACCAGCGCGGCGAGCTTGGCGAGCGGCTTGCCGATCGCCTTCGAGACGAAGGGCACCGTGCGCGAGGCGCGCGGGTTCACCTCGAGCACGTAGACCGCCTCGTCCTTCACGGCGTACTGCACGTTCATGAGGCCGCGCACGCCCAGCTCGAGCGCGAGCAGCTTGGTCGCGCGCGTGATCTCGTCGATCACGGCGCGCGAGAGCGAGTACGGCGGAATCGAGCAGGCGCTGTCGCCCGAGTGGACGCCCGCCTCCTCGATGTGCTCCATGATGCCGCCGATCACGACGCGCTCGCCGTCGCAGATCGCGTCGACGTCGACCTCGGTGGCGTCCGAGAGGAAGCGGTCCACCAGCACCGGGTGCTCGGGCGACGCCTTCACGGCGAAGCGCATGTAGTCGCGCAGCGCCTGCACCTCGTGGACGATCATCATGGCGCGGCCGCCGAGCACGTACGACGGGCGCACCAGCACCGGGTAGCCGATCCGCTCCGCGACGCGCTCCGCCTCCTCCGGGCTGCGCGCCATGCCGGAAGGCGGGCGCGCGAGGCCCAGCTTCTCGAGCACCGCGTCGAAGCGCTCGCGGTCCTCGGCGCGGTCGATCGCGTCGGGCGGCGTTCCGATGATCGGCACGCCCGCGCGCTCGAGCGCCACCGCGAGGCGCAGCGGCGTCTGTCCGCCGAACTGCACGATCACGCCGAGCGGCTTCTCGCGCTGCACGATCTCGAGCACGTCCTCGAGCGTGAGCGGCTCGAAGTAGAGGCGGTCGCTGGTGTCGTAGTCGGTCGAGACCGTCTCGGGGTTGCAGTTGACCATGATGGTCTCGAAGCCCGCGTCGCGCAGCGCGAAGACGGCGTGCACGCAGCAGTAGTCGAACTCGATGCCCTGGCCGATCCGGTTCGGGCCGCCGCCGAGGATCATGATCTTCTTGCGGTCGCTGGGCGTCGCCTCGCTCTCGTCCTCGTAGGTCGAGTAGAGATACGGCGTGCGCGCCTCGAACTCCGCGCCGCAGGTGTCGACGCGCTTGTACGCCGGCCGGATGCCCAGCTCGTGGCGCAGCGCGCGCACCGCGTGCTCGTCGGTCTGCCAGAGCGCGGCGAGGCGGCGGTCGGAGAAGCCCATCTGCTTGGCGGGCCGCAGCCACGTGCGCCGCTCCTCGGCGCTCGCCTCGACGAGAGCCGCCTCGGTCTCGACGATCTCCTGGAGGTTGCGCAGGAACCACGGGTCGATCCACGAACGGCGGTGGATCTCCTCGACCGAGATGCCGCGCCGCAGCGCCTCGGCGATCGCCCACGGCCGGCCCGGGCGCGGCGTCTCGATCTGCGCCCAGAGCGCGTCCTCGGGGAGCGGCGCGCCGCCGCGCACCTCGGGGCTCTCGAGCCCGTCGTGGCCGATCTCGAGCGAGCGGATCGCCTTCTGGAAGCTCTCCTTGAAGGTGCGCCCGATGCCCATCACCTCGCCCACCGACTTCATCTGCGTGTTCAGCGTCGAGTCGGCCTGCGGGAACTTCTCGAAGGTGAAGCGCGGGATCTTGGTGACGACGTAGTCGATCGTCGGCTCGAAGCTGGCCGGCGTCTCCTTGGTGATGTCGTTCGGGATCTCGTCGAGCGTGTATCCGACCGCCAGCTTCGCGGCGATCTTCGCGATCGGGAAGCCGGTCGCCTTGGACGCCAGCGCGGAGCTGCGCGACACGCGCGGGTTCATCTCGATGATGACGATCGCGCCGTCGTCCGGATTGACCGCGAACTGGATGTTCGAGCCGCCCGTGTCGACGCCGATCTCGCGGATGATCGCGAGCGCGGCGGTGCGCATCTCCTGGTACTCGCGGTCGGTCAGCGTCTGCGCGGGCGCCACCGTGATCGAGTCGCCGGTGTGCACGCCCATCGGGTCGAAGTTCTCGATCGAGCAGATGATCACGACGTTGTCCGCCGTGTCGCGCATCACCTCGAGCTCGTACTCCTTCCAGCCGAGGACGCTCTGCTCGAGCAGGATCTGGTGGCGCGGCGACTGCTGGAGGCCCCAGCGGACCTTGTCGTCGAACTCGGCGTCGGTCCACGCGATGCCCGCGCCCGCGCCGCCGAGCGTGAACGACGGGCGGATGATCGCGGGCAAGCCCACGTGCGCGAGCAGCGCGCGCCCTTCCTCGACCGAGTGCACGTAGCCGCTGCGCGGGACGGCGAGCCCGATCCGCTCCATCGCCTGGCGGAACAGCAGCCGGTCCTCGGCCTTGTTGATCGCGGCGACGTTGGCGCCGATCAGCTCGACGCCGTACTTGGCGAGCACGCCCGCATCGTGCAGGTCGAGCGCCAGGTTCAGCGCGGTCTGGCCGCCGATCGTGGGCAGCAACGCGTCGGGCCGGTCGCGCGCGATGATCTTCTCGACGCTCTCGACCGTCATCGGCTCGACGTAGGTGCGGTCGGCCGTCTCGGGGTCGGTCATGATCGTCGCCGGGTTCGAGTTCACGAGGAGGACGCGATAGCCCTCTTCGCGCAGCGCCTTGCAGGCCTGCGTGCCCGAGTAGTCGAACTCGCACGCCTGACCGATCACGATCGGCCCCGAGCCGATCACGAGGATCGTGTGGATGTCGGTGCGCTTCGGCACGCTTCAGCTCCCCTTCGAGACGGATACGCCCGTGACGGCCTCGCCGCGCTTCTTGCGGAGCACCATGTCGCGGAAGCGTCCGAAGAAGTAGCCGGCGTCGTGCGGCCCCGGCGACGCCTCCGGGTGGTACTGCACCGAGAAGATCGGCCGCCGCGCGTGCGCGAGCCCTTCGACGGTGCCGTCGTTGAGGTTCACGTGCGTGACCTCGACCGGCTCGCCGGCCGCGCGCAGCGACTCGGCTTCGACCGCGTAGCCGTGGTTCTCGGCGCAGATCGAGACCTTCTTCGTCGCGAGGTCCTGACCGGGCTGGTTGCCGCCGTGGTGTCCGAACTTGAGCTTGCGCGTGGTGCCGCCGAGCGCGAGGCCGAGGATCTGGTGGCCGAGGCAGATGCCGAACATCGGCAGATCGCGCTGCGCGAGCTCGCGCACGATCGGCTGCACGCCGGCGACGGCGGCGGGATCGCCCGGGCCGTTCGAGAGGAAGATCGCGTCGGGCTGGTAGGCGAGCGCCTGCTCCGCCGGCGTCGTCGCGGGCACGACGGTCACTTCGAAGCCCTGCTCGACGAGCAGGCGCAGGATGTTGCGCTTCACGCCGAAGTCGTAGGCGACCACCTTCAGCTTCGGATCGGGCCGCGGCTTGCGCGGACTCTGGCCGGCGACGCCCGGCCAGGCGCCCTCGGTCCACTGATACGGCTCGCGCGTCGTGACGCCCGCCACGAGGTCGCGCCCGTCGAGCCCGGGCGCCGCCTTCGCGGCCGCGACGAGCGCCGCCGCGTCCTGCTGCTTCGGGTCGGTGGAGACGACGCCGTTCTGGAAGCCGCCCGACACGATGCGGCGCACCAGCGCGCGCGTGTCGACGCCCGCGATGCCCGGCACGCCCCAGCGCGCGAGGAACGCGCCGAGCGGCTCCTTCGCGCGCCAGTTGCTCGGCGCGTCGAAGACCTCCTTCACCACGAACGCCGACAGGAACGGCCGCTTCGACTCGTCGTCCTCGGGGTTCGTGCCGACGTTGCCGATCTGCGTGTAGGTCATCGTGACGATCTGCCCCGCATAGGACGGATCGGTCACGATCTCCTGGTAGCCCGTCATGCTCGTGTTGAAGCAGACCTCGCCCGAGGCGACGGCCTCCGCGCCGAAGGCCGTGCCGCGGTACACGGTGCCGTCGGCGAGCGCCAGCGTCGCGGGGCGGGGAACGGCTCTCTTTCGCGTCACGGCAGCAGCACTCCGCGTTCGACGTCGTACACCAGCGCGCCGCCGACGACGGTAGCGATGGGACGTCCGATCATCTCCTGACCCGCCCACGGCGAGTTTCGACTCTTCGACCAACCCTTGGCCGGGTCGTAGATCCAACGGCGCTCGGGATCGATCACGACGACGTCCGCCGGCGCGCCGACCTCGAGCGAGCCGCCCGGCCGGTGGATGATGCGCGCCGGGTTGGTCGAGAGGCGGCGCACCCACTCGAGCGGCGTCAGCTCCTGCTTGCGCACGAGGTCGAGGGTCACCGGCACCGCCGTCTCGAGTCCGATCACGCCGGGCGGCGCCGCGGTGAACTCGACGTCCTTCTCGTGCACGGCGTGCGGCGCATGGTCGGTGGCGATCGCGTCGATCGTGCCGTCGGCGAGGCCGGCGCGGCACGCGTCGACGTCGGACTGCGAGCGCAGCGGCGGCGCCATCTTGGTGTTCGTGTCGTAGCCGAGCGTCGCCTCGTCGGTGAGCGCCAGATGGTGCGGCGTGACCTCCGCGGTCACGTGCACGCCGCGCTCGCGCGCGGCGCGGATCCAGTCGATCGCGCCGGCGGTGGAGACGTGGCCGACGTGCAGGTGCGCGCCCGTCAGCTCGGCCAGCATGATGTCGCGCGCCACGTGCACGACCTCGGCGGTCGCCGGATTGCCGGGCAGCCCGAGGCGCGTCGACACCGGGCCTTCGTTGACGACGCCCTCGCGCACCAGCGTGCGGTCCTCGGCGTGCGTGATGATCGGGACGCGCGCGAGCTGCGAGTACTCGAGCACGCGGCGCATCACGCCCGAGTCCATGATCGTCTTGCCGTCGTCCGAGAGCGCGACGCAGCCCGCGTCCACCAGCGCGACCATCTCGGTCATCACCTCGCCGGCGAGCCCGCGCGTCGCGGCGCCGACCGGATACACGCGCGCCGGCGATTCCTGCCGCGCGCGGTCGAGGATGTACTCGGTCACCGACGGGTCGTCGTTGACGGGCTGCGTGTTGGCCATGCACACGACGGCGGTGAAGCCGCCCGCCACCGCGCAGCGCCCGCCCGACGCGATGTCCTCCTTGTACTCCTGCCCCGGCTCGCGCAGGTGCACGTGGAGGTCGACGAAGCCGGGCGCGACCCAGCAGCCGGCCGCGTCGACCACCGCTGCGCCGTCGGCCGGGAGGTTCGGGCCGAGCGCGGCGATGCGGCCGCCCTCGACGAGCACGTCCGCGATCTCGTCGCGGCGCGTGGACGGATCGAGCACGCGCCCGCCCCGGATCAGGAGTCGCTGGCCAGCCATCGGTCGCCCGTCACCCCTCGCGCGTCGCCGGGCGGCCGGCGAACTGGTAGAGCACCGCCATGCGCACCGCGACGCCGTTGCGGACCTGATCGAGGATCACGCTGGGGCGCCGGTCCGCGAGATCGTGCGCGATCTCGACGCCGCGGTTCACCGGGCCGGGGTGCATCACGATCACGTCGTCCTTCGCGTAGCGCAGCTTCTTGCGGTCGATGCCGAAGGTCGCGGCGTACTCGCGGATGCTCGGGAAGAAGCAGCCTTCCATGCGCTCCTGCTGGATGCGCAGGACCATCACCACGTCGGCGCCCTCGAGCGCCTCGCGCAGCGAGGTGTAGGCCTTGGCGCCGAGCGACTCGACGCCGGCCGGCAACATCGTCGGCGGCGCGGCGAGGCGCACCTCGGCGCCCAGCTTCGAGAACGCGTAGAGGTTCGAGCGCGCCACGCGCGAGTGCGTGATGTCGCCGATGATCGTCACGGTGAGGCCGTCGAAGCGGCCCTTCTCCTGCTTCACCGTGAAGCAGTCGAGCAGCGCCTGGGTCGGGTGCTCGTGGGCGCCGTCGCCGGCGTTGATGACCGGCGCGGCGAGCGCGTCGGCGATGCGCTTGGGGACGCCCGCCACCTTGTGCCGCACCACCACCGCGTCGGGCGCCATCGCGTCCAGCGTCATCGCGGTGTCGAGGATGCTCTCCGCCTTGGTCAGGCTCGACGACGACGGCGAGAAGTTGACGACGTCGGCCGAGAGCCGCTTGCCGGCGATCTCGAAGCTGGTGCGCGTGCGCGTGGAGGGTTCGAAGAACAAGTTCACCAGCGTGCGCCCGCGCAGCGTCGGCACCTTCTTCACGTCGCGGCGGCCGACCTCCTGCATGCGCTCCGCGGTCTCGAGGATGCGTTCGAGGTCCGCGCGATCGAGGTCCTCGATGCCGAGCAGGTCGCGACCCATCATGCTCGTGCCTCCGCGGCCCCTTCGGGCTCGCCATGGACCACCACCTCGAGCGCGCCTTCGAGATCGCCCGAGGTGCCGCGCAGCTCGACGCGCTCGCCGCGCTGCGTGGGAATGTTCTTGCCGACGAAGTCGATCTTGATCGGCAGCTCGCGGTGCCCGCGGTCGACGAGGCCGACGAGCTGCACGCCGCGCGGACGCCCGAAGTCCATCAACGCGTCCATGGCCGCGCGGATCGTGCGGCCCGTGCTGACGACGTCGTCCACGAGCACGACGACGCGGTCGTCCACCGCCGACGGCATCTCCGTGCGCCGCAGCGGCGGGCGCTCGCCGCGCGCGATCAGGTCGTCGCGGTAGAGCGTGGTGTCGAGGATGCCGACGGGCAGCTCGATGCCGGTGATCTCGCGCACCTGGCTCGCGATCGTGCGCGCGAGCGGGACGCCGCCGTTCGGGATCGCGACGAGGTAGAGGTCGCGGATCTCGTCGTTGCGCTCGACGATCTCGTGCGCGATGCGGACGAGCGCGCGGCGGATGGCGACGTCGTCGAGCACCACGCGGGTCGCGCCATCGGCCGCCCCGGCGCGCGCGTGCGCGCCTCTCGCTGAGCTCGACTGGGCGGGGGCGTCGGCCACGTTCGCACCTTTGTCCGCCTCTCGGGACGGACTTAAAAGGCCATCGAAGCGCTCGCAGGATACCGGCCGCGCCGGATCACCGTCAACCCGTCGGACGTCGGCCTGCGTCCGGCGCGAGACCGGCGAGCAGCCGCGCGAGCGCACCCGGCTCCACCGGCTTCACCAAATGACGATCGAAGCCCGCCTCGAGCGCGCGGCGCTTGTCCTGCTCTCGTCCCCAGCCGGTGACGGCGAGCAGGAAGACGCGCTGCCCCCAGTCCGCGCGGCGGATGCGGCGCGCGATCTCGTAGCCGCTGACGCGCGGCATGCCGATGTCGAGCAGCACGACGTCGGGCCGCAGCGCCTCGGCGTGCGCGAACGCGTCCGTGCCATCGTGCGCGACTTCGACACGGTGGCCCAGCGCGCGCAGCAGCATGGCGAGGCTGAGCGCGGCGTCGACGTGGTCGTCCACCACGAGGATGCGCAGGCGCGGCGCGGACGCCGGCGCGGGACGCGGCGCTGCCGCGGCGGCCCGCGCCTCGGCCGCGCCGGCGAGAAGCGGGAGCTGGACGGTCAACTCGCTGCCGCGGCCGGGGCCGTCGCTCGCCGCGGTCAGCGTGCCGCCGTGCAGCTCGACGAGGCGGCGCGCGAGGCCGAGTCCGATGCCGAGCCCGCCCTGCACGCGCTCGAGCGAGCGATCGAGCTGCACGAACGGCTCGAAGATCCGCTCGAGGTCGCCGGGCGCGATCCCGATGCCCGTGTCGCGCACCGTCACGACCGCGCGGCCGTCGCGGCGCTCGGCCGCCAGCCAGATGCGCCCTCCCGGATCCGTGTAGCGCGCGGCATTGCCGAGCAGGTTCGTGAACACCTGCGCGAGGCGCGCCGGGTCGGCGTCGAGCAGCAGCGGCTCGCCGGGCTCGCGCACGACGAGGTCGTGGCGTCCGGCGACGACGTGCGGCCGCGTCGCTTCGATCGCCGCGTGCAGCACCGACGCCAGCTCGACGCGCTCGCGGTGGAGGGCCAAGCGGCCCTGCGTGATGCGCGAGACGTCCATCAGGTCGTCCACGAGGCGGACCATCTGCCGGAGCTGCCGCTCCATCATCGCGAGCGCGGCGGCGCTCTGCGCCGCGTCGCCGCCGAGCTGCAGCAGCTCGATCGCCGTACGCAGCGGCGCCAGCGGATTGCGCAGCTCGTGCGCGAGCGTCGCCAGGAGCTCGTCCTTGCGCCGTTCGCTCTCACGCAGCGCGTCCTCTGCGTCCTTGCGCTCGGTGACGTCGACGAGCACGTTGACCGCGCCGCACACGCGCCCGGCGCCGTCGCGGAAGGGATCGACGTACGTCCGCACGAGCCGGCGGCTGCCGTCCGGCCGCTCGATCACGATCTCGGCCCCGTCGTGCCGCTGCCCGCTCTCGAGCGCGCGCGCCATCCAGCAGTGTTCGTGCGCGATCGCGGCGCCGTCCGGCGCGTACAGGCGCAGCGAGCCGCAGTAGCGGTCGCGCCGGTCGCGGATCCGCGGCGCGCGGCCCCAGACCGCCACGGCGCGCGCGTTGAAGTAGGTGATGAGCCCCTGGCCGTCGCAGGCGTACGCCGCTGCGGGCACTCGCTCCAGCATCCACGCGAGGCCGGGGTCGGCGCTCGGCGCCCCGCCATCGGCGTCTCTGACTCCGTGCGCTGCGTCGTCCACGCACCGCTCCCCGAATCTACAAAGAACCCGCCGCGGGGACGCGCGAGCGCGTTTCGGCGGCCGGCTCTCGTTCTCCGGGCGGCGAAAAATGCAACGATCGGGCCGAGCGGCCGCTATTGAATGGTGTCGCCGATGCGGTCCCAGCGCATGCGCGAGGTGAGCAGCTCGACCCACGTCAGCGGGTTGATCAGCTCGGACCAGGGACCGTCCCAGTCCCACGACCAGTAGAGCACGAAGGCGGGCCCCTTCATCTCGGCGAGGCGCACGGTGCCCCAGATGCGGCTGTCGTTGGAGAGGTCGCGGTTGTCGCCCATGAAGAAGTAGCGGCCGTCGGGCACGGTGAACGGCCGCTGCTCCGGTCCGGGCGTGCGCGGCTCGTCGAGCACGGCGTGCTCGTGGCCGCCGAGGTTCTCGCGCCCGATGCGCAACACGCGGTGATCCTTGTCGCGGAACGTCTCGCCGGTGTCGGTGTGCTCGACGCGCTCGCCGTTCAGGAACAGCTCGCCGGCGCGCACCTCGACGGTGTCGCCCGGCAGCGCGACGAGGCGCTTCACGAACTGGTCGTGCGAGAGGTCGGGCCGCTCGTCGGCCGGATGGATGCCGCCGCGCCCGTCGCGCGCGACGGTGAAGACGACGACGTCGCCGCGCTCCGGCTCGCGCAGCGCGGGCAGGCGCACGTCGGTGAACGGGATCTTGATGCCGTAGACGAACTTGTTGACGAACAGGTGGTCGCCGATCAGCAGCGTCGGCAGCATCGACTCCGACGGGATCCGGTACGGCTCGATCACGAAGGCGCGGATCGAGAGCGCGAGCGCGACCGCCACCGCGAAGGTGCCGAACTCGTGCCACAGGCGGCGCAGCGCGCCCGGCTGCGCCGGCGCTTCGGCGGCGGCCTCGCTCATTCCGTGTCCAGCCGCAGCGCCGCGAGGAACGCCTCTTGCGGGATCTCGACCTGGCCCACCCGCTTCATGCGCTTCTTCCCTTCCTTCTGCTTCTCGAGGAGCTTGCGCTTGCGGCTGATGTCGCCGCCGTAGCACTTGGCGGTCACGTTCTTGCGCAGCGCCTTGACGGTGGAGCGGGCGATCACGCGCGAGCCGACCGCGGCCTGGATCGCGACCTCGTACATCTGGCGCGGGATGAACTCCTTCAGCTTGCGCACGAGGTCGGAGCCGCGCTGGAAGGCCTTGTCGCGGTGGACGATCAGCGAGAGCGCGTCCACGGGCTGGCCGTTGACGAGCACGTCGAGCTTCACGAGGTCGCCGGGCTGGTAGCCGGCCAGCTCGTAGTCGAACGAGCCGTAGCCGCGCGTCGCGCTCTTGATGCGGTCGTGGAAGTCGGCGACGACCTCGGCGAGCGGCAGCAGGTAGCGGACCTGGATGCGGTTGCCGTGCACGCTCATGTCGCGCTGCACGCCGCGCCGCTCCTGGCAGAGCGAGAGCACCGCGCCCAGGTAGTCGGCCGGGACGTGGATCGTCGCGAGGATCAGCGGCTCCTCGATGCGCTCGATGCGGGTCGCGTCGGGGAGGTCCGCCGGGCTGTCGATCTCGATCGTCTCGCCGGTGTTCTGAACGACCTGGTAGCGCACGGTCGGCGTCGTCGAGATCAGGTTCAGCGAGTACTCGCGCTCGAGCCGCTCCTGGATGATCTCCGCGTGCAGGAAGCCGAGGAAGCCGCAGCGGAAGCCGAAGCCGAGCGCGGCGCTCGTCTCGGGCTCGTAGCGGAACGAGGCGTCGTTCAGGCGCAGCTTCTCGAGCGCCGCCTTGAGCGCGCCGTACTCGTCGGCGTCCACCGGATACAGGCCGGCGAACACCATCGGCTTCACCTCGCGGAAGCCCGGCAACGGCTCGGGCGCCGGCCGCTGCGCGAGCGTGATGGTGTCGCCGATGCGCACGTCGTCGAGCGTCTTGATGCCCGCGATGACGATGCCCACCTCGCCCATCTCGAGCGCGCCGACGCTGCGCGGGTGCGGGTCGATCAGGTCGAGGTCGGTCACCTCGTGCTCCGAGCCGCGCGCCATCAGCTTGATGCGCTCCTTCATCGCCAGCCGGCCGTCGACGACGCGCACGAGCAGCACGACGCCGACGTACGGGTCGAACCAGGAGTCGAAGATCAGCGCGCGCAGCGGCGCGTCCGGGTCGCCGCTCGGCGGCGGCACGCGTTCGACGATGCGCTCGATCAGCTCCTCGATGCCCTGCCCCGTCTTGGCCGACACGTGCAGGACGTCGGACGCGGGCAGCCCGAGGATGTCCTCGATCTCGCGCGCCACGCGCTCGGGCTCGGCGGAGGGCAGGTCGATCTTGTTGAGGACGGGCACGAGCTCGAGGTCTGCGTCCACCGCCAGGTAGGTGTTGGCGAGCGTCTGCGCCTCGATGCCCTGCGCGGCGTCGACGACCAGCACGGCGCCCTCGCAGGCCGAGAGCGCCCGCGACACCTCGTACGAGAAGTCCACGTGCCCCGGCGTGTCGATCAGGTTGAGGACGTAGTCCTTGCCGTCGCGCGCGCGGTGGTAGATGCGGGCGGTCTGGGCCTTGATGGTGATGCCGCGCTCGCGCTCGAGGTCCATCTTGTCGAGGAACTGCGCGCGCTTCTCGCGGCTGGAGAGCGCCTTCGTGACGTCGAGCAGGCGGTCGGCGAGCGTGCTCTTGCCGTGGTCGACGTGCGCGATGATGCAGAAGTTGCGGATGTGGCTGGCCGTGCCGGGGCCACTTCCGCTCCCTGCGCTCCCGGAGGGTGCGCTCACCGCGGCACCTGCTCCTTGTCGAGCGCGTCGCGGAACCACTCGTAGGTGCGGCGCAGGCCGTCCTCGACGGGCACCTTGGGCTCCCAGTCGAGCACCTTGCGCGCCAGCGAGATGTCGGGCCGCCGCACCTTCGGGTCGTCCGGCGGCAGCCCGCGGAACACGATCTCGCTCGGCGAGTCGGCGATCTGGATGATCGCCTTCGCCATCTCGAGCAGCGTCATCTCGCGCGGGTTGCCGATGTTCATCGGCCCGACGTAGCCGCTGCGCAGCAGGCGCAGGATGCCTTCGATGAGGTCGTCGACGTAGCAGAACGAGCGCGTCTGCCCGCCGTCGCCGAACACCGTGATCGGCTCGCCGCGGATCGCCTGCGTCATGAAGTTCGGGATCGCGCGGCCGTCGTGCAGCTGCATGCGCGGGCCGAACGTGTTGAAGATGCGCACGATGCGGACGTCGACCCCGTGGTGGCGGTGGTAGGCCATCGTCATGGCTTCGGCGAAGCGCTTCGCCTCGTCGTAGACGCCGCGGATCCCGATCGGGTTCACGCGGCCCCAGTAGGTCTCCGGCTGCGGATTGACCTCGGGGTCGCCGTAGCACTCCGACGTGCTGGCGAGCAGCAGGCGCGCGCCCTTCGCCTTCGCGAGGCCGAGCGCCTTGTGCGTGCCGAGCGAGCCGACCTTCAGGATCTGGATCGGCAGCCGCTCGAAGTCCGCCGGGCTCGCGGGCGACGCGAAGTGCAGCACGGCGTCGAGCGGACCCGCGACGTACAGGAAGTTGGTGACGTCGTAGTGCTCGAACGAGAAGCGCGGGTGGCCCAGCAGCGGCTCGACGTTGTCCATCTTGCCGGTGAGCAGGTTGTCGAAGCAGAGGACCTCGCAGTCCTCCGCCAGCAAGCGCTCGCACAGGTGCGAGCCGAGGAAGCCGGCGCCGCCGGTCACGAGGATTCGGCGAAGGGGCCTGGTCACGAGGATGCTCCCAGCTCGCGCAGAGGCGACGCTTCGGACTGGAGGTACGCGTGGAGGGCCTCGCGCCAGGGGCGCATTCGCACGCCCAACCGCTCGGCCTTGCCGGAATCGAGCACGGACCAGGAGGGGCGCGGTGCAGGACGCGGGAACTCTTCGGTCCGCACCTTCGCGATCGGCAGCTCGGGATGGCCCCACGCATCGATCGCCGCACGCGCCAGCTCCCACCACGTGGCGATCCCGGCGTTGGTCACATGATAGGTACCCGCGCCGCCCGCCTCCACCAGCGCGACGAGGGCCGCCGCGAGGTCGTCCGAGTAGGTCGGCGAGCCCCGCTGGTCGTCGACGACCCGCAACGCCGGTCCGTCCCCGCGCAGCGCGCGCGCAGCCGCCTCGAGCATGGTGCGCACGAAGTTGCGGCCGGGCCCGAACACCCAGGCCGTGCGCACGATCAGCGCACCGGGCAGCGCGGCGGCGACGCGCCATTCGCCTTCCAACTTGGTGCGCCCGTACACGCTGCGCGGTCCGATCGGATCGGTCTCGCGATACGGCGTCGTCGCCGCGCCGTCGAAGACGTAGTCCGTCGAGACGTGCACGAGCTGGGCGCCGAGCGCGCGGCACGTCTCGGCGAGCACGCCCGGCGCGACGGCGTTTGCGGCGTGCGCGGCCTCGGGCTCGCTCTCGCAGCGGTCGACGTGCGTCATGGCGGCCGCGTTCGCGACGACGTCGGGAGGACCGCCGGGCGCGTCGCGCAGCGCGCGCCGCACGGCCGCCGCATCGGCGACGTCGAGGTCCGCGCGATCGAACGCAGCGGCGAGCACGTGCCCGCCGCTCGCGGAGAGCTGCGCCACGAGGCCGCGCCCGAGCTGCCCGTTGGCGCCGGTCACGACCCAGCGGCGCTTCGCCGTCGCGTCGTTCGCGCTCAGCGCGGCCCCTCGGCGAGCACCCAGGTCGGGAGCTTCTCCTTCTCGAGCTTGCCGGCGAGCTGCTGCGCCTGCTCCCGCGTCGCGACCGGCCCGACGCGCACGCGCCACCGCCGCGAGCCCGGCTCCGCCGAGGGCGCGACGTACACCGGAAAGCCGCGCTTGCGCAGCTTGCCGGCGAGCGCCTCGGCGCCCGCCGCGTCGGCGAGCGCGCCGACCTGCACCGAGAAGCCGCCCGCCGACGTCGCCGCGGAAGCCGGCGTCTCCTTCGCCTCGCGCTTCGCAGGTTCGGGCGGCTTCGGCTCGATCGCCTTCGGCTGCGGCTTCGCGGCGGCGGCGGGCGGCGCAGCGGCGACCGCGGGCACGCCTTCGGCCTTCTCGGGATCGGCCGCGGTTGCGGGCGGCGCGGAATCCACGGGCGGCCCGTTCGCCGCCGTCGCCGGAGGCGGCTCGGGCTGCGCCGCGGGCCGCGCCTCCGCGACGGGCGCTTCGACGGCGTCGCGCTCCGCGCGCGCCTCGTCGAGCGGCGCCGACTGCGTGCGGCCCGTGACGTAGTCGAGCAGCAGCCCCGGCTCTTCCAGGACGAGACCCGCCGCGATGCCGAGCCCGAAGCCGAGCATGCCGAGCAGCGCGGTCCCGATCAGCACCGACACGATTCCGCGTCGCTCGCGGCGCCGCCCCCGGCCGCGCTCCCGCTCCCCCCGCTCTTCGCTCATCACATCCGCTCCGGTGCGGCGAGGCCGAGCAGCGCGAGCCCGTTCGCCAGCACGGTGCGCACGCCGAGCGCGAGTCCCAGGCGCGCCGCGGTCAGCGCGGCGTCCTCCGAGAGCACGCGATGGCGCACGCCGTCCTGGACGTACGGGTTCCACAGCCCCGCGACCTCGCGCAGGTAGTAGGCGACGTGGTGCGGCTCGCGCGCCTGCGCGGCCGCGGCCACGACGTCCGGGAACTCGAGCAGCTTCTTGATCAGCTCGAGCTCTTCCTCGAGCGCCAGGGGGGCGGCGTCGAAGGAAGCGGGGTCCGGCATCGCGACGCCCTGCTCGCGGGCCTTGCGCTCGATGCCGTGGGTGCGCGCGTGCGCGTACTGCACGTAGTACGCGGGATTCTTCTTCCAGTCCTGTTCCTTGGCGAGGTCGACGTCGAAGTCGAGATGCCCGTCCGCCTTGCGCTGCACCATGAAGAAGCGGAAGACGTCGGCGCCGACCTCCTCCAGCAGCTCGTCGACCGTCACGTAGGTGGCGCGCCGCGTGGACTGCTTCACCTGCTGGCCGCCGCGCGTGAGCGTCACGAACTGGTGCATCACCAGCTCGACGCGGCCGGCGTCGCAGCCGAGCGCGCCGATCGCCGCGCGCACGAACGGGAACTGCTCGATGTGATCGGCGCCCTGGACGTCGATGATGCGGTCGAAGCCGCGCCGGAACTTGTCGCGGTGATAGGCGAGGTCGGGCAGCAGGTAGGTGGGCTCGCCGCTCGACTTCACGAGCACGCGGTCGCGCTCGAGGCCGAGCGACGTCGCGCGCAGCCAGACCGCGCCGTCGGCGTCGTAGACGAGGTCCTTGGCGCGCAGGTCGGCGAGCGCCCGCTCCAGCGAGCCGTCCTCGTAGAAGGTCTTCTCGTTGGTGTAGACGTCGAAGCGCACGCCGAGCGCGACCAGCGTCGCCTCGATCTCGCGGAAGATGCGCGCCTGCGCGACTTCGCGGAACGCCCCGTCGCCGGGCTCGTCCACCAGCGCGGCGCCGTGCTCGGCGACGAGCCCGGCCGCGATCTCCGCGACGTACTCGCCCTGGTAGCCGTCGCGCGGGAAGACCACCGGCAGCCCGTCGATCGCGTCGGGCCACGGCCGCTCGGCGTCGGCGAGCGCGTCGAGCGGCGGCGGCGCCGCGCGCCCGAGCTGCTCGAGATAGCGGGCCTTCACAGACTCGCCGAGCACGCGCATCTGGCGGCCGCCGTCGTTGAAGTAGTACTCGCGCGTCACGGAGTGGCCGGTGAAGTCGAGCAGGCGCGCGATGCAGTCGCCGATCACCGCCTGGCGTCCGTGGCCCAGGGTCAGCGGGCCGGTCGGGTTGGCGGACACGAACTCCACCTGCACCTGCGCGCCGCCGCCGAGGTCGCTCGCGCCGAAGCGCGCGCCCGCCCGCACGACGCCGCCCAGCGCGCGCTGCCAGGCGTCGCCGGCGAGCCGCACGTTGAGGAAGCCGGGACCCGCGACCTCCGCGCTGGCGACGATCCCGCCGGCGTCGCCGAGCCGCGCGGCGATCGCCTCGGCGATCTGGCGCGGCGGCCGGCCCAGCCGCTTGGCGAGCACGAGCGCCGCGTTGCACGCGAAGTCGCCGTGATCGGCCTGGCGCGGCGCCTCGATCTGGAGCGCCGGCACGGAGCCCGCGTCACCCGCCTCCGCGAGCAGCGCCCGGACACAGTCCTCGAGGGCCTTGCGCAGGCGCTCCTTCATGGCGGCGGAACATCCCCCTGGCGCGGAGTGGCGTCAAGGAATCGAGCGAGCGCCCGCGTCCGGCGAGGGCACGCGCACCACGATCTCGCCCGGGCGCACCCAGCCGAGCTCCTCGCGCACCGCGCGCTCCTGCGCGAACGGATCGCGCTGGAGCGCGTCGACCTCGTCGCGCAGCGCGTCGTTCTGGCGCTGCAGCGCAGAGATCCGCTGCTCGGCCTGCGCCACCTCCTGGCGCAGCGAGAGCCAGGTCGGAATGCCGCTCTGCGGCACCAGCCATGCGTAGGCCAGCGCCGCGGCGATCAGCGAGATGGCGAGCAGGAACGGACGCAACCTCTCCCCCCGGAGAGCGACGCGACGCTAGCAGCCTCGCCGCGAATCGGCTGCCTTGCGGCGCCCCCGCCCGCGCGCGATCACTCGGGCGCCGCGCCGGCGCCGCCGCCGGCGAGCACGCGCCGGATGCGCTCGACGTAGACCGGCGCGTCCCATTCGCGGGGTCCGATGTAGCGCGACAGGATGCGTCCGTCGCGGTCGATCAGATACGACTCGGGGAAGCGGTAGCTCTGGTACAGGTCGGCCACGCGCTTGTCGGGATCGAGCGCGATCGGGAAGCCGAGCGCGAGGCGCTGCTGGAACGCCTCCACCTCCGCGCGGCCGGCGTCCACCGACACCGCGACGAGCGTGAAGTCGGTGTTCGCGAGCGCCTCGTGGAGGCGCTGCATCGCGGGCATCTCGGCTTCGCACGGCGCGCACCAGGTCGCCCAGAAGTTGAGCAGCACGACGCGGCCGCGCAGGCCGTCGAGCGAGACGCTGCCGCTGCCGTCGAGGAGCGGCAGCTCGAAGCGCGGCGCGGACTGCCCCGGGCGGATCGGATCCGCGGGCGGCTCCGACCAGAGCAGCAGCGCGACGAGCGCTGCCGCGAACGCGGCTGCGCCTGCGATGGCCCCGCGGCGCGACACGCAACTGCGTCCCGGCTCAGCCCGCCGCGGCCTTCTTGCGGCCCTTCGGAGCGGCCGGCTTGTCGGCCGCCGCCTTCTTCGCCTTCGCCGGCTTCTTCTCGCTTTTCTCGGCGGCCTTGGGCGCCGCCGGCGCCTCGCGGTCCACCAGCTCGATCATCGAAACCGGCGCGGCGTCTCCCGGCCGTGTGCGCAGCTTGAGGATCCGCGTGTAGCCGCCCGCGCGCTCCCGGTAGCGCTCGGCCAGCGGGCCGAACAGCTTGCTCACCACTTCGCGCGTGCGCACGACGCCGAGCGCCTGGCGGCGCGCGTGCAGGTCGCCGCGCTTGCCGAGCGTGATCATCCGATCCGCCACGCGGCGCAGCTCCTTCGCCTTCGCGTCGGTCGTCTCGATGCGCTCGTGATCGAGCAGCGCCGTCACCAGGTTGCGCAGCAGCGCGTCCCGGTGTGCGCTCGTGCGTCCGAGCTTCCGTCCTGCCTTGCGATGTCGCATGTCGACTAGGCCTCGCGCTGCTCGCGCAGCTTCTCCAGATCCTTGCGCGACGGGAAGTTGTCGAGCGTCATGCCCAGCGACAGCCCCATCGACTTCAGGACGTCCTTGATCTCGTTGAGCGACTTGCGGCCGAAGTTCTTGGTCTTCAGCATCTCGCCCTCGGTCTTCTGCACCAGCTCGCCGATGTAGCGGATGTTGGCGTTCTGGAGGCAGTTGGCCGAACGCACCGAGAGCTCGAGCTCGTCCACCGAGCGGAACAGGTTCGGGTTGAGCGGCTCGGGCTCCTCGATGCCCGGCATCGCGATCTCGGTCGGCTCCTCGAAGTTGATGAAGATCGAGAGCTGGTCCTTCAGGATCTTCGCCGCGTAGGCGACGGCGTCCGCCGGCGACACGGCGCCGTCGGTCCACACCTCGAGGTTGAGCCGGTCGAAGTCCGTCTCGCGCCCGACGCGGGCGGGCGTGACCATGTAGTTGACCTTGGTCACGGGCGAGAAGATCGAGTCGATCGGAATCGTCCCGATCGACATCTCCTCGGTCTTGTTCTTCTCCGCCGGGCGATAGCCCTTGCCGGTGCCGACCGTGACCTCGATCTCCACGTCGGCCTCGCCGTTCGTGGTCATGATCTTGTGGTCCGGGTTCAGCACGTCGATCGCGGAGTCCTCGGACGAGAGGTCGCCGGCCGTGATCGTGCCCGCGCCGGTCTTGCGGACGCGCAGCGTGCGCGGCCCCGGCACGTGCATGCGCAGCCGGACCTCCTTCAGGTTCAGGATGACGTCGGCCACGTCCTCCATGACGCCCGGGATGGTCGAGAACTCGTGCAGCACGCCGTTGATGCGCACCGACGTGATGGCCGCGCCGCTGAGCGACGAGAGCAGCACGCGCCGGAGCGCGTTGCCGAGCGTGACGCCGAAGCCGCGTTCGAGCGGCTCGCACCAGAAGCGGCCGTAGCGCTGCGTCGCCGATTCGCCCTCGCTCTCGAGGCGGCGCGGACGGATCAGCTGGCGCCAGTTCTGCGCGATGAGCTCTTGCTGCATGGGTGTCCCCCCTGAAACGTGTACGATCGGTCCGGGCCCGCGACTCAGCGCGAGTAGAGCTCGACGATGAGCTGTTCCTGGATCGGCATCGTGATGTCTTCGCGCGTCGGCATCGCCTTCACGACGCCGGTGAACGCTTCCTTCTCGAGCTCGAGCCAGCCCGGGACGCTGCGGCGCTCGAGCGCCTCGAGCGCCTCGGTCACGCGCGAGATCTCGCGCGACTTCTCGCGCAGCGTGATGCGCATGCCCGGCTTCACGCGGAACGACGGGACGTCGGTCTTGCGCCCGTTCACCGTGAAGTGTCCGTGGCGCACGAGCTGGCGCGCCTCGGCGCGCGAGGTCGCGAAGCCGAGCCGGAACACGACGTTGTCGAGCCGGCGCTCGAGCAGCACGAGCAGGTTCTCGCCGGCGCGGCCCTTCAGCCGGCTGGCGGCCTCCATCGTGCCGCGGAACTGGTCCTCCGCGAGGCCGTACATGCGCTTGACCTTCTGCTTCTCGCGCAGCTGCAGGCCGTAGTCGGACGTGCGCCCGCGGCCCTGGCCGTGCTGGCCGGGCGGGTACGCGCGCCGTTCCACGCCGCACTTCTCCGAGAAGCAGCGGTCGCCCTTCAAGAAGAGCTTGGTGCCTTCGCGCCGGCACTGGCGGCAGGAAGCTCCGGTGTAGCGGGCCATCCTCGTCTTCCTCCTAGACCCGGCGTCGCTTCGGCGGACGGCAGCCGTTGTGCGGCACCGGCGTCACGTCGCGGATCATGTTCACGCGCAGCCCGGCGGCGGACAGCGCTCGCAGCGCCGACTCGCGGCCCGCGCCCGGTCCCTTCACGTAGACCGTGACGCTGCGCACGCCGTGCTCCATCGCCTTCTTCGCGCAGTCTTCCGCCGCCACCTGCGCGGCGAACGGCGTCGACTTGCGCGAGCCCTTGAACGACTGCTGACCGCAGCTCGACCACGACAGCGCGTTGCCCGAGCCGTCGGTGATCGTCACGATGGTGTTGTTGAACGTCGCCTGGATGTGGGCCACGCCCGCAGCGACGTTCTTCTTGACCTTTTTCTTTGCGCCCTTGGCCATGCCTTTGATTGCCTCGCTTTACTTCTTCGTCGGGGCCTTCTTCTTGCCGGCCACGGTCTTGGCCGGGCCCTTCCGGGTGCGCGCATTCGTATGCGTCCGCTGCCCGCGCACCGGAAGCCCGCGCCGATGGCGCAAGCCGCGGTAACAGCCGATGTCCATCAGCGTCTTGATGTTCTGCTGGACGTCGCGCCGCAGGTCGCCTTCGACCTTGAAGTCGTTCTCGATGATCTCGCGCAGCCGCACCAGGTCGCCGTCGGAGAGGTGGTCGGTCTTGGTGGCCACGTCGATCTCGGCCCGCTCGCAGATGGCGAGCGCGGACGTCCGCCCGATGCCGTAGATGTACGTGAGCGCCACCTCGAGGCGCTTGTTGCGCGGGAGATCGATGCCAGCGATACGAGCCATGCCGTCCTCCTAGCTCCCTAGCCTTGGCGCTGCTTGTGCTTGGGGTTGTCGCAGATCACGCGCACCACCCCGCGCCGCCGGATCACCCGGCACTTGTCGCAGATCTTCTTCACCGACGCGCGGACCTTCATGGCTTCCTCTCAGTGCGAACCGGGGGCCCGGGTGAGAACCTCGGGCCCGTGGTCCGTGATCAGGATCGTGTGCTCGAAGTGGGCGGCCAGCGACCCGTCCGCGGTCACCGCCGTCCACTCGTCTTCGAGAATCGCGACGTCCGGCCCGCCCGCGGTGACCATCGGCTCGATGGCGAACACCATGCCCGGCTTGAGCCGCGGCCCGCGTCCCGCCGGACCGTAGTTGGGGATCTGAGGCGGCTCGTGCATCTCGCGGCCGATGCCGTGGCCCACGAACTGCCGCACCACCGAGAAGCCTTCGGACTCGGCGCGGACCTGGACCGCGTGTCCGATGTCCGAGAGGCGCTTGCCGGGCACCATCTGCTCGATGCCGCGGTCGAGCGCTTCGCGGGTCGCCTCGACCAGCCGCTGCGCCTCGGCCGACGTCGACCCCAGCGTCACCGTGAACGCCGAGTCCCCATGATAGCCCTCGTACGAGACGCCGAAGTCCACGCTCACCACGTCGCCCTCTTCGAGCACCCGGCCGCCCGGGATCCCGTGGACGATCTCGTCGTTGACGGAGACGCAGACGACGCCCGGGTACGGCGGCAGCCCGTGCGGGCCGTAGCCCAGGAACGACGACTGGACGCCCCGCTTCTGGATCGCCTTGCGGGCGTGCTGATCGAGATCGCGGGTCGTGACGCCGGGCTTGGCGAGCTCGCGCAGCTCGAGCAGCACCTCGGCGACGTGCCGGGCGGCCTCGCGCATCGCGTCGACCTCGCGCCGCGTCTTGATCCGGATCGCCTCGCCGAACGCCATCATGCCAGCGCCGCCTCGATCCGGGCCGCGACCTCGTCCACCGTGCCGACGCCGTCCAGCTCGCGCAGGACGCCGCGCGCGCGGTAGTGGTCGACCAGCGGCTGCGTCTGCTCGCGGTAGACGCGCATGCGGTTGCGGATCGTCTCCTCGTTGTCGTCGGTGCGGCCCTCGATCGCCGCGCGCTTGAGCAGGCGCTGGACGAGCTGGTCGGCGTCGACGTGGATCGCGATGCAGCGCTCGAGCGACACGCCGAGCTTCTCCAGCATGGCGTCGAGCGCGCTGGCCTGCGCCGCCGTGCGCGGAAAGCCGTCGAGGATGAAGCCGCGCCGCGCGTCGGGCTGCGAGAGCCGCTCCTCGGCCACGCCGATCACGACCGCGTCGGGCACCAGCTCGCCGCGGTCCATGAAGGCCTGCGCCTGGCGGCCGATCGGCGTGCCGGCCTGGACCGCGGCGCGCAGCATGTCGCCGGTCGAGATCTGCGGGATCCCGAGCGACTTGCCCAGCCGCTCGGCCTGCGTCCCCTTGCCCGCGCCCGGCGGCCCCAGCAGCAGCATGCGGCGCGCCGTCATCGGCCGAGCCTCCCGCGCATGCGGGTGCCCTTCACGAAGCCCTCGTACTGGCGAGAGACGAGGTGCGCCTCGATCTGGCCGATCGTGTCGAGCGCGACGCCCACCACGATCAGCAGCGCGGTGCCGCCGAAGAAGAACGGCACGCCCGCCTGGTTCGAGAGGATCACCGGCATCACGCAGACGGTGGAGACGTAGATCGCGCCGATCAGCGTGAGGCGGCCGAGGATGCGGTCGATGTACTCGGCCGTCCGCTTGCCCGGGCGGATGCCCGGGATGTAGGCGCCCGAGCGCTTGA
Source organism: Pseudomonadota bacterium (assembly GCA_003576805.1). GTDB lineage: Bacteria > Myxococcota_A > UBA9160 > UBA9160 > PR03 > PR03. Next base: position 21,988 of record QEVM01000035.1, read on the forward strand.
TGTTGTCCGCCACGTCGGTCGGGTTGATCACGATCGCCGTGTAGAAGAACGCGAAGAACACGATCAGCGCGACGTAGATCGCGTTGTAGAGGAAACTGCCGAAGTGGAGGTAGTCCTCGAAGAAGTTCGTGACGGCCGGGGAGTCCACGAACTGCGTGATCGTGAGCGGGAACATCAGGATCGACGACGCGAAGATCGGCGGGATCACGCCGGCGGTGTTGAGCCGGAGCGGGAAGTAGCTCATGCCGCCCTGCATCACGCGGCGGCCGACGACGCGCCGCGCGTGCTGGATCGGGATGCGGCGCTGGGCCCGCTCGCAGAAGACCACGAAGCCGGTGAACGCGATCACGAAGAGCAGCGTCAGGATCGCGCCGAGCAGCGTGAACTGCTCGGTGCGGACCTGCTCCCAGAGCGCCGCGAGCCCGCTCGGGATGCCGACCACGATGCCGGCGAAGATGACCAGCGAGATGCCGTTGCCGATGCCGCGCTCGGTGATCTGCTCGCCGAGCCACATGATGAACGCCGTCCCGGTCGTGAGCGTCGTCATCATCATCAGCCGGAAGCCCCAGCCCGGGTCGAGCACGGCGCCTTCGCCGAACTGGCCGTTCTCGAGCGCGATCGCGAGCAGCAGGCTCTGGAACAGCGCGATCACGACGGTCGCGTAGCGCGTCCACTGCGTGATCTTGCGGCGACCCGCGTCGCCTTCCTTCTGGAGCTGCTCGAGGGCGGGGATCACGATCGTCAGCAGCTGGAAGATGATCGACGCGCTGATGTAGGGCATGATGCCCAGCGCGAAGATCGACAGCTGCTCGAGCGCGCCGCCCGAGAACAGGTTGAACAGGCCGAACACCGTGCCGCCCATCTGATCGAAGAAGTTCTTGATGACTTCCGGATTGATGCCGGGCGTGACGATGTGCGCACCGAGGCGATAGACGGCGAGCATCCCGAACGTGAACAGGATGCGCCGCTGCAGCTCCGGCACTCGGCCGATGTTCTGGAGGCCTCCGCTCAAGCCAGGATCTCCACGGTTCCGCCGGCCGCCTCGATCTTCTGGCGCGCCGCCGCGCTGGCGCGGTGCACCTTGACCGTGAGACGCGCCGGGGCGTCGCCCTCGGCGAGCAGCTTCACCGGCGCGCCGGAGCCGGGGATCAGCCCGCGCGCCGCGAGCGCCGCCGGATCGACGGTCGCGCCTTCGCCGAACGTCGCGAGCACGCCGACGTTGACGACCTCCGCTTCGATGCGGTTCATCGGGCGGAAGCCGCGCTTGGGGATGCGGCGCACGAGCGGCATCTGGCCGCCCTCGAAGTAGAGCGGCGTCTCGCGTCCCGGCGAGCGCTTGCCCTGCCCCTTCGTGCCGCGGCCCGCGGTCTTGCCGAATCCGCAGCCCGGCCCGCGCGGACGGCGGTGCTTCTTGCGAGCGCCGGGACGCGGCGCCAGTCGATCGAGCATGGCCTAGGCCTCCACCCGCACGAGATGCGCCACCTTCGCGATCATGCCGCGCACGGCAGGGCCGTCCTGGAGCTCCACCGTCTGGTTGAGCCGGCGCAGGCCGAGGCCGCGCAGCGTCGCGCGCTGGCGCTGGTCGTAGCTGATCGCGCTCTTCACCCACGTGATGCGCACGGAGCCGGAGCTCATGCCGTGGCCTCCTCGTACTCGACGTCCTCGTCGTCGCCGGCGCGGCCGAGCTGCGCGGCGCGCTCGTGCGGATCGCGCAGCTCGGAGAGAGCCACGAGCGTCGCGCGCACGACGTTGTGAGGGTTGTTGGTGCCGAGGCTCTTGGTGAGCACGTCCTGCACGCCCGCCGACTCGAGCACGGCGCGGACGCCGCCGCCGGCGATCACGCCGGTACCGGCCGAGGCCGGCCGCAGCAGCACGAGCCCCGCGCCGAAGTGGCCCGTCACGACGTGCGGAATGGTTCCGCCGAGCAGCGGCACGCGCAGCAGGTTCTTGCGCGCGCGGTCCACGCCCTTGCGGATCGCCTCCGGCACCTCGCCGGCCTTGCCGAGGCCGACGCCCACCACGCCGTTGCCGTCGCCGACGACCACGAGCGCGCTGAAGCTGAAGCGGCGACCGCCCTTCACGACCTTCGCGACGCGGTTGATGTGCACCACGCGGTCGTTGAGCTCGTAGTCGTTGGGATTGAGCCGATCTCGTCGAATTCGTCCGGACATCTAGAACTGGAGCCCCGCTTCGCGCGCCGCGTCGGCGACCGCCTTGACGCGACCGTGGTAGAGGAAGCCGTTTCGGTTGAAGACCACCTTCTCGATGTTCTTCTCGCGGGCGAGCTGCGCGATGGCCGCGCCCACCCGCTTCGCCGCTTCGACGTTGCCCGTGCTGGAGAGCCCGTCCGCGACCGTCTTGGAGCGCGTCGACACGGTGCCGATCGTGCGGCCGGTCGCCGGATCCACGAGCTGCGCGTACATGTGCTTCGACGACCGGTAGATCGTCAGCTGCACCCGGTCGCTCAGCGCGAGGCGCCGGGTGACGCGCACGCGGCGCGCCATCCAGGTGGCCTTCCGGGGATTGCCGATTTTCGCCTTCATCGCCCTCTTCTCTCCAGCCGGCTACGAGCCGGCGCCGGCCTTGCCGACCTTGCGGCGGATGCGTTCGTCGGAGTAGCGGACGCCCTTGCCCTTGTAGGGCTCGGGCGGCCGGATCCCGCGCAGCTCCGCCGCGAACTGGCCGACCCGCTCGCGGTCGACGCCGTCGATCTTGATCTTGTTGGTGCCCTCGACGGAGACCGTCAGCCCTTCGGGCACGTCGATCACCACCGGGTGCGAGAAGCCGAGCGAGAGCGTGAGCTTCTTGCCCGACGACTCGGCGCGGTAGCCGACGCCCTCGATCGTGAGCTCGCGCGAGAAGCCGCGCGTCACGCCGACCACCATGTTGGCGACCATCGCGCGCGCCAGCCCGTGGAACGCGCGCGCCGTCTTGCGCTCCTCGGTGCGCGCGAACGTCACTTCGCCGTCCGCGACCTGCATCTCGACCGCGGGCGGCAGCTTGCCCGCGAGCTCGCCCTTGGGGCCGCGCACGCGGATCTCGCCGGCGCCGGTCTCGATCGACACGCCCTGCGGAACCGGAATCGCCTTGCGACCGATGCGCGACATCACCAGGCCTCGCAGAGCAGTTCGCCGCCGACCTCGGCCTCGCGCGCGGCCGCGTCGGACAGGATGCCCTTCGACGTGGAGATCACCGCCACTCCGAGCCCCTGGCGGACCTGCGGGATCTCGTGCTTCCCGACGTACACGCGCCGGCTCGGGCGCGAGATGCGGCGCAGCCCGTCGAGCACCGGGCGCCCGTCGGGGGCGTAGCGCACGCGCAGCACCAGCACGGCGCGGCCTTCGCGGGCCTCGACGCGGGCCTCTTCGAGGAAGCCCGCGTCGCACAGCACGCGCGCGATCGCGAGCTTCGTGTTCGACGCCGGGAACGCCAGCTCGGGATGGCGCGCCAGCGCGGCGTTCCGGATCCGGGCCAGCATGTCGGCGATGGGGTCGGTCATCATCGGATCGTTGTCTCCTGGCCGCCTATGCGCGGAACGGCATGCCGAGGTGGGCGAGCAGCGCCTTGCCCTCGGCATCGCTCCGCGCGCTGGTGCAGACGGTCACGTTGAGGCCCGTGATCTTCTCGACGGCGTCGTAGTCGACCTCGGGGAAGATGATCTGCTCGCGAATGCCGAGCGTGTAGTTGCCGCGGCCGTCGAAGGCCTTCGGCGACACGCCCTTGAAGTCGCGCACGCGCGGCAGCGCCACGCTCACGAGCCGGTCGAGGAACTCCCACATGCGGTCGCCGCGCAGCGTCACCATCGCGCCGATGTTCTGGCCCTGGCGCAGCTTGAAGTTGGCGATCGACTTGCGCGCCTTGCGCACGAGCGGCTTCTGGCCGGTGATCGCGCCGAGCTCCTCGGTCGCCTTCTCCAGCAGCTTCGAGTTCTGCGTGGCCGCGCCGACGCCGACGTTGACCACGATCTTCTCGAGGCGGGGCACCTGCATCGAGTTCTTGTAGCCGAACTCCTGCGAGAGCTTCGCCACCACCTCCGAGCGGTAGCGTTCGAGCAGCCGCGGGCGCATCACAGCACCTCCGGGGCCAGCGAGATGATCTTCATGAACCGCTTCGCGCGCAGCTCGCGCGCGACCGGTCCGAAGATGCGGGTGCCGACGGGCTCGCGCTGGTTGTCGATCAGCACCGCGGCGTTGTCGTCGAAGCGGATGTACGAGCCGTCCGGCCGCGCGACGCCCTTGGCGGTGCGCACGACGACGGCCTTGCGGACCTCGCCCTTCTTCACGCGCCCGTTCGGGATCGCGTCCTTGACCGACACGACGATGATGTCGCCGATCGAGGCGTAGCGGCGGCCCGATCCGCCGAGCACGCGGATGCACGCGACCTTGCGCGCACCCGAGTTGTCGGCGACCTCGAGGACCGATTCCTGCTGGATCACGACTAGGCTCCCGTCGCCTTGGCGATGGTCTCTTGCACCATCCAGCGCTTCCGCTTCGAGAGCGGACGGTGCTCGATGATGCGGACCTTGTCGCCGATCCGGCAGGCGTTGCTCTCGTCGTGCGCCATGAACCGCGAGTAGCGGCGCACGTACTTCTCATAGTAGGGGTCGCGGACCAGACGCTCGACGCGCACGACGACGGTCTTGTCCATCTTGTCGCTGACGACGGTGCCGTCGAGGGTCCGGCGATTGCCTCGCTCTCTCATCGACTCGCTCCCACGTTTGCCTTCTCGCGCAGCACCGTCTCCAGGCGCGCGATGTCGCGGCGCAGCAGCCGCAGCTTGGCCGTGTTCTCCAGCTGTCCGGTCGCGAAGCGCACCCGCGCGCCGAAGTACTCGCCGCGAACCTCGCGGGCCTTGGCCTCGAGCTCCTGGTACGAGAGCTCGCGCAGTTCCGACGCCTTCACGCGCCCTCCTCTCGCGCCACGAAGCGCGTGGCGAGCGGCAGCTTGTGCGCCGCCAGGCGGAGCGCCTGGACCGCGACGTCGCGCGGCACGCCTTCCATCTCGTAGATCACGCGGCCGCGCCGCACGACGGCCACCCAGTCCTCGACGTTGCCCTTGCCCTTGCCCATGCGCGTCTCGGCGGGCTTCTTGGTGATGGGCTTGTCGGGGAAGATGCGGATCCAGATCTTGCCGCCGCGCTTCACGTGGCGGGTCATCGCGATGCGCGCCGCCTCGATCTGCCGCGCCGTGATCCGGCCGGACTCCGTCACCTGCAGGCCGTAGTCGCCGAACGCGACCGAAGCGCCGCGCTGGGCGGCTCCGCGGATGCGGCCCTTCATCTGCTTGCGGTACTTGACCTTCTTCGGCTGCAGCATGGACTAGCGCGCCTCTTCCCCGGCCAGGCGGTCGGCGAGCGTGCCCTTCTTGAGCTCGCGGTCGGCGACGTCGCCCTTGAAGATCCAGCACTTGATGCCGATCACGCCGTAGGTGGTCTTCGCCTCGGCGAGTCCGTACTCGATGTCCGCGCGCAGCGTGTGCAGCGGCACGCGCCCCTCGCGGTACCACTCGCGGCGGCCCATCTCGGCGCCGCCGAGCCGGCCCGACGCCTGGATGCGCACGCCCTCGGCGCCGAACTTCATGGTGGCGGTGACGGCCTTCTTCATCGCGCGCCGGAAGGCGACGCGCCGCTCGAGCTGCATCGCGACGTTCTCCGCGACGAGCTGGGCGTCGAGCTCCGCCTTGCGGATCTCCTTGATGTTGATGAAGACCTCGCCGGCCGTGAGCGCGCCCACTTCCTTGCGGAGCGCCTCGACCTCGGCGCCGCGCTTGCCGATCAGGATGCCCGGCCGCGCGGTGTGGATGTTCACCACGACCTTCTCGCCGGTGCGCTCGATCACGACCTTCGAGATGCCCGCGTGATACAGCTTCTTCTTGATGAAGCGGCGGATCTTGACGTCTTCGTGGAGCTGCGGCGCGTAGCGGCGCTCGGAGAACCAGTTCGACTGCCACCCGTAGAGGGTGCCGAGCCGGAAGCCGTAGGGATGGACCTTCTGTCCCATGTGTTCGTCCTTCCTAGCGCTCGGCCAGCACCACGGTGACGTGGTGAGATCGGCGTTGGATCCAATAGGCGCGGCCCTGGGCGCGCGGCGAGATGCGCCACTGGCTGGGCCCCTCGTCCACCATCACGGTGCGCACGACGAGGTTGTCGACGTCGATGCCGGCCTTCTCGCGGTCGTTCTTCTGCTCTGCGTTGGCCAGCGCCGACTTCAGCAGCTTCTGCATGGGGCGCGCGGCGCGCTTGCTCGAGAACTGGAGGATCCCGAGCGCGGCCTCCACGCCCTTGCCGCGGATCTGATCCGCGACGAGACGCGCCTTGCGGGCACTCCCGCGCACTCCCGTGACCTTGGCTCGCACTTCCATCTATGACTCCGCTCGCCTTCGGCTCGCTGCGCGCGCCGCCCGGGCCGGCGCTTGCTGATGACTCCGCTCGCCCTTCGGCTCGCTGCGCGAGCCGCCAAGCCGGCGCTTCTCAGCCCTTCTTGACCTTCTTGTCCGTGGCGTGGCCCGTGAACTTGCGGGTGGGCGCGAACTCGCCGAGGCGGTGCCCCACCATGTTCTCCGTCACGTACACGGGCACGAAGAGCTTTCCGTTGTGGACCTGGAACGTCATGCCCAGCATGTCGGGCGTGATCATCGAGCGCCGCGACCACGTCCGCACCGCCTGCTTCGCGCCGGTCTGCGCCATGCGCTCGACCTTGCGCTGCAGGCTCGGGTCCACGAAGGGGCCCTTCTTCAGGGATCGCGCCATCTACCTGCCCTTTCCGCGTCGCTTGACGATGTACTTGTCCGTGCGCCGGTTCTGCCGCGTCTTGTGGCCTTTGGTCGGGATGCCCCACGGCGTGCAGGGATGCCGGCCGCCCGACGACTTGCCCTCGCCGCCGCCCATCGGGTGGTCGACGGGGTTCATCGCGACGCCGCGCACGTTGGGCTTGCGGCCCTTCCAGCGCGAGCGTCCCGCCTTGCCGAGGCTGACGTTCTCGTGCTCGATGTTCCCGACCTGGCCGATCGTCGCCATGCAGGTGGTCTGGACGTAGCGCTGCTCGCCGCTCGGCATGCGCAGCGTCGCGAGTCCGCCCTCGCGCGCCATCAGCTGCGCGCCCACCCCGGCCGATCGCACCAGCTGGCCGCCCTTGCCGGGCTTGAGCTCCACGTTGTGCACGACGGTGCCGAGCGGGATGTTCGCGAGCGGCATCGCGTTGCCGGGCCGGATCTCCGCCTCGCTGCCCGCCATCACCGTGTCGCCGACCGAGAGACCGAGCGGCGAGAGGATGTAGCGCTTCTCGCCGTCGACGTAGTGGAGCAGCGCGATGCGCGCGCTGCGGTTCGGGTCGTACTCGATCGCCGCGACCTTGGCGGGCACGCCGGTCTTGTTGCGGCGGAAGTCGATCCGCCGGTACAGCCGCTTGTGTCCGCCGCCGCGGTGCCACGACGTGACGTGGCCCATGCCGCCGCGGCCGCCGGACTTGTTGTTCTTCTCGACGAGCGAACGCTCCGGGCGCTTCTTCGCGAGGTCGGAGAAGTCCGCCACGCTCATCTGGCGCCGACCCGGCGAGGTCGCCTTGTAGTTCCTGACCGGCATGAGACTCCGATTGCCTCCGGTTCATTCTGCGCGGCGCGCGCGGGGCGCCGCTCCGAGATCAAACGCCTTCGAAGAACTCGATCGTCTGGCCCTCGGCCAGCCGCACGATCGCCTTCTTCCACTCGGGCCGGTTGCCGATGAAGCGGCCCACCCGGCGCGTCTTGCGCGGCATTCGCATGGTGCGCACGTCGGCCACGCGCACCGAGAACAGCTCCTCGACGGCGCGCCGCACGTCGTGCTTGCTGGCGCGCGGGTCGACCGCGAACGCCACCTCGTTGCGCTCTTCGCGGCCGAGCGTGCTCTTCTCCGTCACGAGCGGCCGCTGGATCACGTCGTGGACCTTCATGCCCCGTCCTCCGCGCCGCGCGCCGGCGCCGCGAGCCGCGCGTGGATCGCGTCGACCGCGCCGCGCGTGAGCAGCAGCTTGGCGTGGCGCAGCACGTCGTAGGTGTTGAGGCCTTCGACGCGCAGCACGCTCGCCCACGACACGTTGCGCAGCCCGCGCTCGAGCGCGGGCTCGTCGCGGTCGATCACCACCAGCACGCTCGAGGCGCCGTCGAGGCCGAGGCCGGCGAGCAGCGCCAGCGCCTGCTTGGTCTTCGGCTCCGCGAGCTCGAGCGAATCGGCCACCAGCAGCGCGCCTTCGCGCAGGCGGAGCGAGAGCGCGCCGCGCAGCGCGGCCCGCCGCACCTTCTTGGGCAGGTCGTGCTCGTAGCTGCGCGGCACCGGCCCGAAGACGGCGCCGCCGCCCGCCCACTGCGGTGCGCGGATCGTGCCCTGGCGGGCGCGGCCCGTGCCCTTCTGGCGCCACGGCTTGATGCCGCCGCCGGAGACCGCCGCGCGGTTCTTCGTGGAGTGGGTGCCGGCGCGGCGGCGCGCGAGCTGCCGCCGCACCTCCGCGTGGAAGAGGTGCGGCTTCACGGGCGCCTCGAAGACGGCGGGATCGAGCTCCACCGAGCCCGCGCCGCCTCCGCCCGCACGCACGAGATTCTGCGTCGCCATGGCTAGAGCTTGATCTCCACGTCCACGCCGGCGGCCAGCTCGAGCTTCATCAGCGCGTCGACCGTCTGCGGCGTCGGGTCCAGGATGTCGATGAGCCGCTTGTGGGTGCGGATCTCGAACTGCTCGCGCGACTTCTTGTCGATGTGCGGGCCGCGCAGCACGGTGAACTTGTTGATCGAGGTCGGCAGCGGGATCGGGCCCGCCACGCGAGCGCCCGTCCGCACGGCGGTGTCGACGATCTCGCCCGCGCTCTGGTCGAGCAGCTTGAAGTCGTACGCCTTCATGCGGATCCGGATCTTCTGCGTGATGTCGGCCATGAGGGGTCCCCTGCGCCTCGGCGCTTGATTACTCGATGATTTCCGCGACGACGCCGGCGCCGACGGTGCGGCCGCCCTCGCGGATCGCGAAGCGCAGCTCCTTGTCCATCGCGATCGGCGTGATCAGCT
>QEVM01000271.1 GCA_003576805.1 Pseudomonadota bacterium
GCGGCTCGTGGCGGTGTCGCGCCTCTTCTTGCGGCCGTGGATCCCGAACGTGCAGATGAGCTGGGTGAAGATGGGGACGAAGCTCGCGCAGATGGCGCTCCTGTCTGGCGCGAACGACTTCGGCGGCACGCTGATGGAGGAGTCGATCTCGCGCGAGTCGGGCGCGGACCACGGCGAGAACCTGCCGGCGGAGGAGATCCGCCGATTGATTCGCGAGATGGGCCGCACGCCCGCCGAGCGCAGCACGAAGTACGAGATCCTGCGCGTCTTCGCCGACCCCGCGCAGGACCCGCCCAGCCTCGAGCCCACACACCGCAAGGACCTCGCGGGTCCGGCGCGCTGGAAGCAGCGAGCCGCAGCGTCGCATTGAACAAGCTGCACCGCTCGGAGCGGACGCGCCGTCGAGCGCGCGGCTCGAAGCGGCACACGCGTTGCAGCCTCTCGACAACATGGAACGGAAACGACTTCGCGGGCGCACCTGGCTCGCCGGTCTCGCCGCCGTCCTGCTCGCAGCGCCCGCGCCGGCGCAGGAGCCGGAGGGCGCGGAGCGCGGCGAGCCGGGCGCGGGCATCGACCACGGCTACTGGCAGTGGGACTACGAGTGGCCCTTCGATCGCGAGCACGTCGGCGACGACGACGCCTGGGGCCCCGAGTGGATGCCGGGGAGCGAAGCCGACCGCGATCGCTTCGGACGCTTCGACTCCGACTACGACTGGAACACCGACGACGCGTGGTTCGGCGACTGGTACGGCGATTCGGATCGCTGGTTCGGCGCCGGCGCCGGCGATCCCGATCCGGAGGCCGAACGCGAGCGGGAGGGCGACTCATGACGCCGCGCAGCGCGCTGCTGGTGATCTCGATCGCGTGCGCCGTGGCCGCGCCGGCCGCGCTGCGCGCGCAGGACCACACCGCCATCGGCATCGACGCGGTGCCGAAGACCGGCGCGGAGCAGGTGACGGGCGCGCTGCAGGGCGTTCGCACGATCCGCCTCGAGGGCGAGCCGGAGCCGCATCTGCTGGCGAAGGTCGCGCTCGAGGGCGGCGCGGTGCGCGTGCTCGATCTCGGGCCCGTCTCCCACCTGCGCGAGCGCAAGCAGTCGTTCCAGCGCGGTCAGCAGATCCGTGCGCACGGCCGGCCGGGGACGATCAACGACGTGGCGGTCGTCGTGGTGGAGCGGCTCGAGCGGGACGGCGGCGCGGTCGCGATCCCGGTCCGCGGCGGAGCGAACGCGAGCGCACGGCGGCAGGCGCAGAGCGACAACCCGGTGCAGCGCATCGTGGGCGGCCAGGTCGAGGACGTGAAGGAGTCGCGCATCCGCGAGTCGGGACAGGTGCACCGCCTCGTGAAGATCCGCACCAGCCGCGACCGCACGATCGTCGCGGACCTCGGGCCGCAGGGCGCGAGCGGTCTCGATCTGAAGAAGGGCGATCCGATCCTCGTGCAGGGAACCGTGGGGCGCCTCAACGGAAAGCCGGCCGTGTTCGCGATGCAGGTGGCGGAGGTCGCGGTGATCGATCGCACGCCGCCGGCGCGCTGATCCGCTTCGCGCCGCGCCTCGCAGCGGGCTCGTCATCCCTCTTCGTCTGGAGGCCTTCGCATGGAGCCGCAACCGACTCGGAACCCGACGCCGCAGGAGCGCGACCGCATCGCGCACGAGGTCATGACGGGCCACCGGCCCGACACGGACCGGCGCTCGATGCAGGCGCTGCGGCGCTCCGCGATCGCGCTCGCCGTGATCCTCGGCGGCCTCGCGATCTGGTACTTCACGCAGAGCTGAGTCGGATCTCCGGCGCAGCGCGCCCCGCGTCGCGAGATTTCGCGAGCGGCGCCGCCGGCGGCGCGCGCGAATTCCGTCCGCCCGCGCGTATACTCGGCGAGCGATGGCGCTCTCCATCAACTGCGACATGGGCGAGGCGTTCGGCCTCTACGTCATGGGCGACGACGAGGCGATCATCCGCCACGTCACCTGGGCGAACGTCGCGTGCGGCTTCCACGCCTCCGACCCGAGCGTGATGCACGCGACGGTGCGGCTCGCGGCGCAGCGCGGCGTCCGCGTCGGCGCGCACCCGTCGCTGCCCGACCTGCAGGGCTTCGGGCGCCGCGAGATGAAGATCGAGCGCGGAGAGCTGACCGACTGCCTGATCTACCAGGCCGGCGCGCTGAAGGCGTTCCTCGACGCCGAGCGCCAGCCGCTGCACCACCTGAAGCCGCACGGCGCGCTCTACGGGATGGCGTCGCGCTCGGCCGACGTCGCCGACGCGATCTGCGACGTCGCCGCGCTCTTCGGCGTCCCCGTGCTCGGCCTCGCCGGCACCGAGCAGGAGAAGCAGTGCGCCCGGCGCGGGATCCCGTTCGTCGGGGAGTTCTACGTCGATCTCGACTACGACGACGACGGACGGCTCGTGATCACGCGCAAGCACCACGCCGTCGATCCGCAGGCCGCCGCGAAGCGCGCGCTGCGCGCGCTCGACGAGGGCGTCGTGCGCGGGACCGGCGGCCGCGACGTGCCGGTGCGCGCGGAGAGCCTGTGCGTGCACTCCGACACGCCGGGCGCGCTCGAGGTCGCGAAGGCGGTGCACGCGGCGGTGGCGGACCGGCTCGCGTGACGGAACGCCGCGCGTGATCTACGACGAGCCGCGCATCCTGCCCGCCGGCGACTGCCACCTGCTGATGGAGTTCGGCAACGAGATGAATCTCGAGCTGAACTTCCGCGCGCAGGGGCTCGCGACCGCGCTCGAGACGAGCGGCACCAAGGGCGTCGTCGAGACCGCGCCCTGCTTCGCGTCGCTGCTCGTGCACTACGACCCCGACGCGATCTCCTACACGGATCTCGGTCGCGAGCTGCGCGCGATCGGCGAGTCGCTCGGCCCGCCCGAGGAGCTCGAGCTCGACAGCCGGCTGTTCGTGCTGCCCACCTGCTACCTCGACCCGTGGACGCGCGAGGCGATCGAGGACTACGGCCGCAAGATCGCGCCGAAGGAGTGGGATCCCGCCTTCGTCGCGCGCATCAACGGGCTGGACAGCGCCGAGCAGCTCGTGCGCGTGCACGCGGGCACCGAGTACTGGGTCGCCGCGCTCGGCTTCTGGCCCGGGCTGCCGTTCATGATGGCGCTCGACCCGCGCTGCCTGCTGACCGCGCCCAAGTACGACCCGCCGCGCCTGTGGACGCCGCAGGGCACCGTCGGCATGGGCGGCTCGTCCACCGCGATCTACCCGGTCGCGACGCCGGGCGGCTACCAGATCTTCGCGCGCACGCCGGTGCCGATCTGGGACACCGAGAAGCGTTTCGACGTCTTCGGCGACGACATCTGCCTGTTCCGCGCCGGCGACCGCGTGCGCTTCGTCCCGGTCGGCGCCGACGAGTTCACGGAGATCGAGGCGCGCGTCGCCGAGCGCCGTTACGTCTTCAACGTGGTCGACTACCAGCGCTTCTCGGTGCGCAACTACAAGCGCTGGCTCGCGACGCTCGACCGCGCGGCGCGCTTCTAGCCGTGGAGCGGATGGCGCGATGATCGAAGTCGTGAAGCCGGGGCTCGAGACCTGCATCCAGGACTTTCCCGGTCGCATCGGCCACTGGAACCGCGGCTTCCCGCCGTCGGGGCCGATGGACTCGTGGTCGTTCCGGCTCGCGAACCTGCTCGTCGGCAATCCCGCCGGCGCCGCCGGCCTCGAGTGCCAGATCCTCGGCCCGACGCTGCGCTTCCAGCGCGCAGCGGTCGTCGCGGTGTGCGGCGCCGACATGCAGCCGACGCTCGACGGCGCGCCGCTGCCGGCGTGGGAGAGCGTCGCGGTCGCGCAGGGGTCGGTGCTCGCGCTCGGCGCGGCGAAGCTCGGCGCGCGCGCCTACGTCGCGGTCGCGGGCGGCGTCGACACGCCGCCCTGGCTCGGCTCGCGCTCGACCTTCCACAAGGCGGGCGTCGGCGGCATGGACGGCCACGCGCTGCGCGCGGGCCAGGTCGTGCCGGTCGCGCGCGCGGCGGGAACGCCCGGCCGCCGCGTCGATCCCGCGCACCGGCCGCCGATCGCGGCCGACCGCGTCTGGACGATCGAGGCGGTGCGCGGCCCGAACGACGACTGGGTCGACGAGGCGGGGCACGCGCGCTTCCTCGCCACCGACTGGAAGCTCTCGTCGAAGAGCGACCGCACCGGCTATCGCCTCGAAGGCCCGCAGTGGACGTTCACCGAGAAGGCGACCGACAAGCCGCCGGAGCACGGCTCCGCGCCGTCGAACATCCTCGACCAGGGCTATCCGCTCGGCGGCGTCAACCTCGCGGGCCAGACGCCCATCATCCTGGTGAACGACGGCCCCAGCATGGGCGGCTTCATCAATCCCTACACCGTTCCGACGTCGGCCTTCTGGAAGCTCGGCCAGGCGAAGCCCGGCCACGTGTTCCGCTTCCGCGCGGTCGGCGTCGAGGAGGCGCAGGCGCTGCGCCGCGAGATCGACGCCCACTGCAGCGAAGCGAGCCTCGTCGCGGCGGGCGCGCGTTGAGCGCTTCAGTCGGGACGCGAGAGCCGCGCGAGCTCGGCGGCCGACGCCTCGTCGTCGACGTCGAAGAGCGCCTCGGGCAGCGCGACCCGCACGACGCGCTCGCCCTCGCCCGCGATCACGCCGCGTGCGCCGCGGTCGCCTCGCACGGCGGCGAGCGCGGCGAAGAGACGGCGCGGCACGATGGCGGGCACGCCGAGCGCGCCGCCGTACTCGGCCGCGACGACGCGCTCGCGGTCCGCGCGCCAGCGCTCGACCATCTCGCCGAGCGCGCGCAGCGGCACCAGCGGCTGGTCGGAGAGCAGCAGCAGCACGCCGTCGCAGGCGGGCAGCGCCGCGACGCCCGCGGCGAGCGACGTGCCCATCCCTTCTTCCCAGCGCGGGTTCTCGACCAGTGCGAGCCGCTTGCCGGCGAGGCGCGCCGCGATCTCGCCGGCGCGCGCGCCGAGCACGACGCGCACGCCCGCGCCGCACAGCGCGACGGCCGCGTCGGCGGCGATCGCGACGAGCGGCTCGCCGGCCAGCTCGAGGAGCTGCTTCGCGCGCCCGAG
>QEVM01000272.1 GCA_003576805.1 Pseudomonadota bacterium
GCGCCGCTGCTCGCGGCCGGCGCCCCGGCGGCGAGCGAGGCGATCGCGCCCGCGCCGCCGGCAGCGGCGACGCGCGCACCGCGGGCGCCTGCGGGCGCGATCGCGGGCTCGCCCATCCACACGCGTCAGGTCGGCACGGCGCTGGTGCGCTTCTGGGTCGTCTTCGAGCAGCGCACCGGACGCGACCGCTTCGAGTACCACTTCGCGGCGAGCGTCCAGAACACGGGCGGCAGCCTGCTGCGCGGCGCGCTGATGGTGTCGAGCGCGAGCGCGGCGACGCGCGTCGTCGACGCGTGCGCGACGTTCGGCACGACGCCGCCCGGCACGACGCGCGACGCCGACGGGCGCTTCGTCGTCGCGCACGAGCGCGGCGGCGCCTTCGACCCCGCGCAGCTCGCGCTCGCGATCGACGCGACGCCCGACGCCGCGCTCTGCCAGGATCCGGGCCGCGTCACGCTGCGCCGCCTCAACCGCGCCGAGTACGACAACACGGTGCGCGACCTGCTCGGCACCTCGCAGCGGCCCGCGCGCAACTTCCCGGCCGACGACTTCGGCTACGGCTTCGACACGATCGCCGACGTGCTCGCGCTCTCGCCGCTGCTCTTCGAGAAGGCGGAGAGCGCGGCGCGCTCGCTGGTCGAGGAGGCGCTGCGCATCTATCCGGCGCCCGCCGCCGCGCGCGTGCAGGGCGAGACCGGGACGGCGCCCTGCGGCGCGGCGTCGGGCAACGCATGGCTGCTGTGGAGCGAGTGCGAGCTCAGCGTGGACGTCGTGGCGCCCGCGCCCGGCAGCTACGACGTGCGCGTGCGCGCCTGGCACACGCAGGCGGGCGCCGAGCCGGCCCGCATGCAGGTGCGCGCCGGAGCCGTCCCGTACGGACCCGAGATCGACGTCCCGGCGACGAGCGCGAATCCGGGCGTCTACGTGCAGCGCATGACGCTGCCCGAGGGCGGCACGACCGTGAAGGTCGCGTTCACCAACGACTTCTACGAGCCGCCCGACGACCGCAACCTGTACGTCGACTGGGTGGAGCTCTACGGGCCGATCGACCCGCCGCCGACGTCGCCGCAGATCGCGGCGCTGCGCGCGCTCTGCGATCCGCAGGTCGCGGGCCGCACGCCGTGCACGCGCACGCTGCTCCAGTCGTTCGTGCGGCGAGCCTGGCGGCGCCCGCCCGCGACGGACGAGGTCGAGGCGCTGGTGGCGGTCGCGAACGACGCGGCCGCGCGCGGCGCCGACTTCGACCGCGCGCTCGGCGTCGCGCTGCGCGCCGTGCTCGCCTCGCCGCACTTCCTGTTCCGCGTGGAGCGAGATCCGCACCCGCGCTCCGCCGAGGTGCACCCGCTCTCGAGCCACGAGCTCGCGGCGCGGCTCTCCTACTTCCTGTGGAGCTCGATGCCGGACGCCGAGCTCGACGCGCTCGCCGACTCGGGCGCGATCCTCGCGCCCGCGACGCTCGCGGCGCAGGTCTCGCGCATGGCGCGCGACCCGAAGGCGCGCGGCTTCGTGGACGGCTACGCCGGACAGTGGCTCGGCACGCGCGCGCTCGACGACGTGAATCCCGACTACGCCCTGTTCCCGGCGTGGGACGACGAGCTGAAGGAGGCGATGCGCGCGGAGACGCACCTCTTCCTCCAGGAGTTCCTCACCACGAACGCCGACTTCCTCTCCTTCTTCGACGCCGACTTCACGTATCTCAACGACCGGCTCGCGCAGCACTACGGGCTGCCGCTGCCCGGCTCGGCGACGCCGGTGCGGGTCGCGCTGCCGGCGCACGGCCAGCGCGGCGGCATCTTCACGCACGGCAGCGTGCTGACCACGCTCTCGCAGCCGCGCCGCACGTCGGTCGTGAAGCGCGGCAAGTGGGCGCTCGACCAGATCCTGTGCATCGACATCGATCCGCCGCCGGCGGGCGTCGAGGGCATGCTCGACGAGCCCGGCGCCACCGGCAGTCTGCGCGAGCGTCTCGCGGCGCACCGCGCCAATCCGGAGTGCGCGTCGTGCCACGACTACCTCGATCCGATCGGGCTCGGGCTCGAGCACTACGACGCGATCGGCGCCTGGCGCACGCTCGACGAAGGCGTGGCGGTCGACGCGACGGGCAGCTTCCCCGACGGCCGCAGCTTCGACGGCGCGCGCGAGATGGCGGCGATCGTCAAGGCCGACCTCAACACGCCGCGCTGCCTCGCCGAGCGCATGGCGATCTACGCGCTCGGCCGCGGACTCGGCGCCGACGACGAGCCGCATCTCGACGCCATCACCGCCGCGTTCCAGGCGAACGGCAGAACGCTGGAGAGCCTCGTCGCGGCGATCGTGCAGAGCGAGCCGTTCCGCATGCGGCGCGGCGATCCGGAGGACGCGCCGTGAAAGCCGTGAAGCGGGTGCCGTGGCTCGACCGCGACCGCGCGCGGCTGTCGCGGCGCACCTTCCTGCGCGGAGCCGGCGCGCTGGTCGCGCTGCCCTTCCTCGAAGCGATGCTGCCGCGCTCGGCGCGCGCGCAGGCGGCGGCGGCGGTGAAGCGCTTCGTCGCGTGGTACGTGCCGAACGGCATCGAGATGGCGGGCTGGACGCCCGCGGCGACCGGCGCCGACTACGCGCTGACGCCGATCCTCCAGCCGCTCGCGTCGCTGCGTTCGGAGGTGCTCGTGCTCTCCGGCCTCGCGAACCTGCCGGCGCGCGACACGGTCCCCGGCGATCACGCGCGCGGCACGGGCGGCTTCCTCACCGCGCGCAACGTGCGCCGCACCGACGGCGCCGACATCCAGAACGGCATCTCGCTCGACCAGCGCATCGCGCAGTTCGTGGGCGGCACGACGACGCTGCCCTCGCTCCAGCTCGGCGCCGAGAGCGGCGGCTCCACCGGCAACTGCGACTCGGGCTACTCGTGCGCCTACGCGCGCAACATCTCGTGGGCCGGCCCGCAGACGCCGCTCGCGAAGGAGACGGATCCGGCGTCGGCGTTCGAGCGCTTGTTCCAGGGCACGGACACGTCGCTGTCGGCGGAGGAGCGCGAGCGGCGCCGCGTCGAGCGCCTCTCCGTGCTCGACGCCGTCGCCGAGGACGCGCTCCGCTTGCGCGCCGAGCTCGGCGGCGACGACCGCCACAAGCTCGACGAGTACCTGACCGGCGTGCGCGAGCTCGAGCTGCGCGTGCGGAGCGCGAGCGGCGGGAGCTGCGACGCCGCCCAGCCCGCCGATCCCGACGACTTCCGCACGCGCGTGCGCGCGATGGCCGACCTGATCGTGCTCGCGCTGCGCTGCGACGCGACGCGCGTCGTCACCTTCATGCAGGCGAACGCCGGCTCGAACCAGACCTTCCCCTGGCTCGGCGTGCTCGACGGCCACCACCAGGTCTCGCACCACCAGAGCAACGCGGCGAACCTCGCCGCGCTGCGCGCGATCGACACCTGGGAGATCGAGGAGCTCGCCTACCTGCTCCAGCAGCTCGACGCGACCGCCGAGCCGACCGGCGGCACGCTGCTCGACAGCTCGATCGTCTTCTTCTCCTCCGAGATCGAAGACGGCGATCGGCACCGCCACACCAACCTGCCCGTGCTGGTCGCCGGCCGCGGCGGCGGCGCGCTCGCGCCGGGCCGGCACGTGCGCTTCGCAGCGAACACGCCGATCGCGAACCTGTTCCTCGCCTTCGTGCGCGCGTTCGGCGTGCAGGACGCGACCTTCGGCGCCGACGGCACCTCGCCGCTCACCATCTGATCCGCACCGCGCGCTCGTACTGCTAGCGTTGCGCCCGCTCGGGTGGGGAGAGCGTGAACGCATCGAGGCGCGTGGGGATCGCGATCGTGGGGACGGCGTGCGCCGCCGCGTTCGCGTGCGCGCTCGCCTGGACGCCGATCGCGCCGCGCCGCGTCGAAGCCGTCGCGGGCGCCGAGCGCGTGGGCGCCGCGGAGTGCCGCGATTGCCACGAGGACGTGCTGGGCCACGAGGAGATGGCGTCGTATCACGCGGACTGCGAGGCCTGCCACGGCGGCGGCAGCCTGCACGCCGAGAGCCAGGAGCCCGAGGACGTCCGCTTCCCGAGCACGGGCGATTGCCTCGCCTGCCACGAGAAGGGACGCGACACGCACCTGGCGTGGGGCACCGGCGAGCACGCGCGCGCGGGCCTGCTGTGCGCCGACTGCCACGGCGTGCACGAGCCGACGCGCCAGTTCGTGCGGCGCACCGCGGGCAGCGCGCTCGCGCCGCGCGCCGCGGCGCCGGGCGGCATGTTCCAGGGCGGCGAGCGCACGCGCGTGTGCACGGCGTGCCACGAGGACGTCGCCGCGCGCTTCCAGTACCCGTCGCACCACCCGGTGCGCGAGGGCCAGCTCGACTGCACGAGCTGCCACGATCCGCACGGCGACTCGCGCGTGCACGCCGGCGACGCGACCGCGCGCTGCACGTCGTGCCACCAGGACTACGCCGGCCCGTGGGTGTACGAGCACCAGCCGGTCGCGGAGGACTGCACCGAGTGCCACGACCCGCACGGCGCGCCGGCGAGCGATCTGCTCGCGAGCCCGCAGCCCGCGATCTGCCTCGAGTGCCACTCGCTCGCGGACCTCTGGCACCACAACACGTCGGGCACCGGCATCCGCGGCAACACCGGCGCGAGCGACGACTTCTCCGCGCCCGGGAGCGGCGCGTCGATCAAGCCGCTCGAGGCGCGCACCTTCCTGCGCGAGTGCACCAACTGCCACGGCGCGATCCACGGGTCCTACACCGATGAGACGTTGCAGCACTAGCGCCGCGCTGGGCGCGCTCGCGCTCGCCGCGCTCGCCGCCGCGCCGGCCGCGGCGGAGGAGTGGCGCGGCAGCGTCACGCCGGGCGCGACGCTGCACGCGCCGAGCCTGCGCTGGGACGACCCGGACGCGACGTCGTGGAAGGAGCAGTGGGAGTGGCTCGCGCACGAGGACGACGCGGTCCCGTGGTTCCTCGACCTGTTCCACGCGGAGCTGGGCTGGGCGCGCGACGACGACACCTGGCTGTTTCACGCGGAGCGCTGGAGCCCGTACCCGTACGGCGAGCAGACGCTCCTCGACGCGCACCGCTTCCGCACCGGCGACCTGCGCACGACGCCGGTGGGCACGGGCGACACCGGCGCGCTCGTCAATCGCGCGCTCGGCTCGCGCTTCCACGACGACACCGATCCGCGCGACTCGTACTTCGTGCGCCGCTACGGCGGCGGCGGCGAGATCCGCCTGCGCCCGGACGGCTTCGGCTGGGACGCGTCGCCGCTCGCGCAGCTCTCCTTCTTCGGAGGTGACGACGCTCGGCGGGCGGCTCGTCGCCGAGCCGCTCGGCCTCGCCACGAGCGTGCTCGACGTCTCGTGGCAGCGCTTTCGCGAGCTCGAGCCGACGGCGCTCGTGGGCGACGTCGCGGCGCTCGACCCGGCCGTGCGGCCGAGCGGCGACGCCGGGCGCCGCGCGCTCTTCTTCGTGCCCGACACCAACCGGCTGTCGGGCGCGCTGCGCGTCTCGCGCCGGCTCGGCGAGGCGACGCTGCACGGCGGCGCGTACGCGTCGCGCCTCTCGCAGACCGGCACGAAGACGCCGCTCCAGCGCGCCGCGCGCCTGCGCGGCAACGACGTCACGACCTTCTCGGCGCACGCCGCCGCCGACGTCCCGATCACCGACTGGCTCGGCGTCGACGCCTTCGGCAAGGCCGCCTTCCGCAACAACGGCCTGCCGCAGGGCACGGCGCTCTTCGCCGACGACAACCGCACGCAGCTCGCGCCGTTCCTGCGCCAGCTCCGCGACCTGCGCGGCGGCGCCGAGCTGGTCGCCGCGCCGATGCCGGGCGCGCGCGTCGCGGCCGGCTGGCGCGTGCGCGACGTCGACCGCGACCTCGAGTACCCGGAGCTCGTCGCGCGCGACGGCATCGCGCAGCGCGCGCTGCGGCCGGAGGTGTCGCTCGTGCGCGGCGACGCGACGCAGCACGCGGCGTACCTGCGCGGTCACGCGCGCCTGCTGCGCCGCACGCGCGTCTCCGGCGAGGCGGGCTTCGAGTGGTCGCCGGCGATCGGCATGCCGACCGATCTCGAGAAGAGCGCGTACGCCGAGGCGCGCGTCTCGCACGGCGTGCGGTCGCCGCTGCCGCTCACGCTCTCCGTGTTCGGCCACTGGCGCAACGGCTCGAGCGACGGCTTCGAGCTCGCGAGCAGCTTCGCGGGGCGCAGCAAGGACAAGGACTACGAGCGCCGCGCCGCCGACTGGGGCGCGAGCGTGACGGCGGTGCCGAGTGACGCCACGACGCTCTACTTGACCTTCACGCAGCAGTGGGACCGCCGGCGCTTTCCGCACCTGCGCAGCAACGTGCCGCGCCCGAACGGCGCCGCCTTCCTGCGCTTCTTCGTGGACTCGGAGCTCGGCTGGCAGAGCCACGTGCGCGTGCTCGCGCTCGGCGGCACGCTGCGCCTGACGCGCGCCGTCGACTTCTCGCTCGGCGGCTGGCTCACCTGGGCGGACGGCCGCTTCCCGCGCGGCGGCCAGAGCGCCGACGCGCTCGATCCGCCCAACGAGATCGACCTCACGTACGCCTCGGCCGAGGCCGCGCTCGGCGTGCAGGTGCGGCCCGACCTGCGGCTCGGGCTCGCGTATCGTTTCGACCGCTACCGCGACGACGCGCGTCTCGACGAACCCGATCTCGACGGGCACGATCACGCGGTCACGCT
>QEVM01000273.1 GCA_003576805.1 Pseudomonadota bacterium
TCGCGCGCGACGGCGTGCGCGCCGGCGCGCGGCTGTTGATCGCGGCGGGCGGCGACGGCACCGCGAGCGAGGTGGTCGCGGGCGTGCTCGGCGCGGGCCTCGGCGGCGCGGCCGACATCGCGTTCCTGCCGCTCGGCACGGGCGGCGACCTGGTGCGCGCGCTCGGTGCGGGCGAGCCCGCGACGAGCGGCGCGCGCAAGCGATCCGAGGCCTCCGCGCTCGACGACACGATCGCACGCATCGCGAGCGGCAAGGCGCGGCGGATCGACGCCGGGCGCATCGCGTTCACGGCGCGCGACGGCCGCGCGCTGGAGACCTACTTCGTCAACATCGCGAGCATCGGCGTCTCGGGGCTCGTCACGCAGCTCGTGAACGAGGCGCCGAAGATCTTCGGCGGGCGCGTGTCGTTCTTCGTCGGCACGCTGCGCGCGATCGCGCGCTGGCAGCCCGCGCCGGTGACGCTGCGCGTGGACGGCGCCGTCGTGCACGAAGGCCCACTGCACCTCGCGACCGTCGCGAACGGCCGCTACTTCGGCGGCGGCATGCACGTCGCGCCCGGCGCGCGCTTCGACGACGGCGTCTTCGACGTCGTCGTGATCCGCGGCGAGGGCGGCAAGGGCAAGCTGCTGCGCAACTTCCCGCGCCTGTACGCGGCGAGCCATCTCCGGCTCGACGAGGTGACGCAGCACCGCGGCGCGCTCGTCGAGGCCGAGTCCGCGGCGCCGGTGCCGATCGAGATCGACGGCGAGCCGCTCGGCCGGCTGGCCGCGCGCTTCGAGTGCCTGCCCGGCGCGATCGGGCTGCGCGGCATCGACGCGTGAGCGGCCCGTTCGCGACGATCCGCGCGCGCTGCGCCGAGGTGGCGCGGCGCGCGCGCTTCGTGCGCATCGACGCGAAGGCGCTGGAGCGGCTCGCGGCGGCGCTCGCGGACGACCCGCCGGCGCCGCCCGCCTGGGATCCCGCGACGCACCACGTCGGATCGCCCGCGTCGACGCTGGCGTACGTCGTGACACTGAACGCGGTCAACTTCGGCTCGGGCTGGTTCCCGAAGCTGCGCAAGCGCGGCGGGCGTTCGGGCTACTTCACGGTCGCGATGGGGCTCAAGGACCGCTTCGACGCGCACGGCCCGTGGAGCGCCGCCGAGCTGGCCGCGCTCGCGGCGGTCGACCTCGCGGACGTCACCGGGCAGTCGCTGGAGGATCCCGAGGTCGCCGAGCTGATGGCGCTCTTCGCGACGGCGCTGAACGACCTCGGCCGCCTGCTCGCGCGCCGCCATGGCGGCAGCTTCGCCGCGTTGGTGGAGGCGGCGGAGCGGCGCGCGGCGCGGCTCGTCGCGCTGCTCGCCGAGATGCCGCTCTTCCGCGACGTCTCGGTGTACGACGACTTCGAGGTCCCGTTCTACAAGCGCGCGCAGATCACGGCGGCGGATCTCTCGCTCGCCTGCGGCGGCGAGGGCTTCGGCCGCTTCGACGATCTCGCCGAGCTCACCTGCTTCGCCGACAACCTGGTGCCGCACGTGCTGCGCCGCGAAGGGGTGCTGCACTACCGCGCCGGCCTCGGCGACCGCATCGACCGCGAGGAGCTGCTCGCGCACGGCTCGCCCGAGGAGGTCGAAATCCGCGCCTGCGGGCTGCACGCGGTCGAACGGCTGGTCGCCGCGATCCGCGCGCGCGGCGGCGAAGCGACCGCGCAGGCCGTCGACTACACGCTCTGGCACCGCGGGCAGCGCCCGGAGATGAAGGCGCACCCGCGCCACCGCGCGCGCTGCCCGTACTACTGAGCGATGGCCGGCAAGGGAGCGCGCGTGATCGACTCGACGCTGCTCGTCTTCGTCGCGGTGACGGCCGCCCTCGCGCTCGCGGTGTGGCTGCGCGGCGGCGGCGAGCTGCTGCGCGAGGGGATCGGCAACGGCACGAGCCTGCTCGCGAAGTCGGGGCTGATCGTCGCGGTGTCGTTCGTCGCGGCCGGACTCGCCGAGGCGCTCGTGCCGAAGCAGGCGATCCCGGCCGCGCTCGGCGTCGACTCGGGCCTGCGCGGCATCCTGCTCGCGACGGGCGCGGGCGCGCTCACGCCGTCGGGCCCGTTCGTCGCGATCCCGATCGCCGCCGCGCTCGAGCGCAGCGGCGCCGGCCTCGCGCCGCTCGTCGCCTACGTCTCGGCGTGGGGACTCCTCGCGCTGCACCGCCTCGTCGCGTGGGAGATCCCGATCTTGGGCTCGCGGCTCGCGCTGCTGCGCTGGGGCGTGTGCCTGCTGCTGCCGGTGGTCGCGGGCCTGCTCGCGCGCTGGGTGACGCGCGGCCACTGATCAGCGCTTGCGCGCGCTCTCGGCGCGGCGCCGCTCGACGGTGCGCATGCCGCGCAGCGCGTCGCGATGCTCGGGCGCGGCGCGCAGCACGTGGCGGAAGTGGCGTTCGGCGGCGTCGAGCTCGCCCGCCGCGATCGCGATCTGGCCGAGCACGTCGTGCGCGCGCGCGGAGTCGGGATCGTGCTTCAGCAGCCGCCGCGCGTGCTCGGCCGCGCGCGCGCGCGCGGCGGCGCGCGCCGCGTCTTCCTTCGCGAGCAACGTCTCCACCCACGCCGCCATCAGCGCGTACTCGGGCTCGTCGGGATTGCCTTCGCAGGCGCGCGCAAAGGCGCGCCGCGCGCCCGGCAGCGCCGGCTGCGCGAGCAGCGCGAGCCCCTGCCGGAAGGCGCGCTCCGCTTCGAGCGCGGCGGTGCGCGCGTCGACCGGCGCACGCGCGGGCGCGAGCGCCTTGCCCTGTCGCGCGAGCTCGCGACGGAGCTGGGAGAGCGAGAACGGCGCGGCCTTCGTCCTGCGCGGCAACGCCGTCTCGCGCGCGACGGCCTCGTGCGGAGGGGTCTCGCGCGGGGCAGGCGCGGAGCGGGCGCGCTCCGGAGCCGCGCGAGCGGCGTCGTCCGCGACCGTCTCGACGGCGTCGAGCACGACGAGCGCCGCCAGCACTTGGCCCGCGTGCGCCGAGCCGAGCGGCGACGCCGCGCGCAGCGCCTCGCACGTGCGCGAGCCGTCGAGGTCGCGCAGCAGGCGCTGCTCCGCGGGCGTCGCGGCGAAGCGCGCCGCGATCTCCTCCGCGCTCGCGCGCAGGCGCAGGCGCGCGCCGCGCACCGGCGCGAGCAGCGGCGCGAGGCGCGCCTCGTCGAAGTGCTCGCGCACGCCCGCGAGCACCAGCGCCTCGACCGGCGGACAGCGGTAGGCGAGCACGTCGTCGGGCAGCGCGCCGCGCGGCTCGAAGTGGTGCTCGAAGCGCGACCAGCGGAAGCAGCAGAGGATCTTGTCGCGCACCTGCTCGGAGAGCGCCTCGAACACCTCCTGCGGCGTCAGCAGACCGAGCTCGATCAGCACCTCGCCCATGCGGGTCGCCTCGTTCTCGATGAGGCGCGCCGTCATGCGCTCGATGACGCGCACGTAGTCCGCCTCGGACAGCGCGCCGCGGCGCAGCAGCAGCCGGCCGAGTGTCTCGCGCAGCGCGCCGCCTTCGGCGAAGACCGGCGCGCCCTCGCGGATCAAGATGCGCGTGCAGAGGTCTTCCGCGCGCAGCTCGAGCACGCCGGTCTCGCGCAGCGCGGCGAGCGCGGCCAGCAGATCGGGCAGCGTCGCAGTGGGCGCCGCGCGCCCGCGCCCGCGCAGCGACTCGCCGATCGCGACGACGAGCGTCGGCAGGAGCGCCGCCGGCGGCAGCACCGCGTCGGGACCCGGATGGCCGGGGAGCGCGCGCCGCAGCTCGCCCGCCTGGCCGGCGCGATCGACGAGCAGCAGGGCGGGCGCCGGATCGCAGTCCGCGACCGCCTCGCACGCCGCGCGCCATTCGTCCGCGGACACCGGCGTCGCGACGACGAGCGCCGCGGCGCCCGCGAGGGATCCGACGTCGCGCAGCGCGGCGCGGCTCGTCACGTCGATGCCGCGCGCGGCGAGGCCGGCCGCGAGCTGCGCCGCGCCGGCGCGGTCCGCGTCCAGCAGCGTCACCTGCACCCGCGGCGCGGACCGCTCCGAGCTGCTCGACGTCGGGGAAACCATCGAGGCATCCATCGGCACCCCACGCGCGCCGCATGACCGCGCGCGACGGTGATGCCGCGACGCTCAGCGCCCCTCGATCAGCTCGTCCGCGACGGCGCCGGTCGCGACGGCGCGCACCGGTCCCACCTGGCGCGCGTGCATGCGCGCGTCGAGCGCGACGTGCAGCTCGCCGCCGGGCATGTGCACCGTGATCTCCGGCCCGACGCGGCCGAGCCGGTGCGCGACGGCCGCCGCCGCGCAGCTGCTGCTGCCCGAGGCGAGCGTGTAGCCCGCGCCGCGCTCCCAGATCTCGATCTGGATGGCGCGCTCGCCGAGCACCTGCACGAACTGGACGTTGGTCCGGTTCGGGAAGCGGCTCGTGAGGTTCTCGAGCAGCGGGCCGAGTCGATGCGCCTCCTCGGCGCTCACCTTCTCGCGCAGCACCACGCAGTGCGGGTTGCCGACGGTCGCCGCCGAGTACAAGACGGATTCGCCGCCCACCTCGAGCGTCTCCTCGAGCACCTCGCGCTCGGGACCGGCGACGGGGATGTCGCGACTCGAGAACGACACGCGGCCCATCTCGACCTCGACGCGCAGCCCGCCGTCGAGGACGTGGCAGGAGACGCGCCCGCCCGGCGTCGAGACCGCGAACGGCGCGTCGCCGGCGAGGCCGCGGTCGAACAGGTAGCGCGCGAAGATGCGCAGCCCGTTCCCGCTCTTCTCCGCCTCGCTGCCGTCGGGGTTGTAGATGCGCAGCCCGACGGCGCCGTCCGCCTCGGGCTCGTGCCAGAGGATGCCGTCGCTGCCGACGCCGAAGTGGCGGTCGCAGATGCGGCGCACGAGCGCGGGCGCGAGCGGCGCCGCGCCGCGGCCGTCCATCACGAGATAGTCGTTGCCGAGCGCTTGGTACTTCCAGAACTGCATGGGGCGGGCAGGCTAGCCGCCCTCGTTGCGGCGCGCGCGGCCGGCGGGCCGGGCGCCGCGCCCGTCGCGATCGCGAGCAGCC
>QEVM01000274.1 GCA_003576805.1 Pseudomonadota bacterium
CTGCGCGCCCGCGCTGCAGCGCGAGCGCGGCGCTCGCCGCGACGCGGTCGCCCGGATCCGCGACCGCGGCTGCCACCGCGGCGGCGCGCTCCACCGCGCCGAACGCGGCCATGCGCCGCACGAGATAGCTGGCGTCGAGCTCCGGCGGCGGCGGCCGCATCGGATCGTGCGCGGCGAACAGGCGATCGGCGCCCGCCGGTCCGAGCGGGCTGCCGAGCACCTTCGGCGAGCGCGTCGCGAGCCGGTTGCGGTCGTCGGTCGAGATCTCGGCGCCCTGCGCGAGCGCGCGCGCGCCGCGCTCGTCGAGCGAGAGCGAGGCCGCGAAGTCCTCCGCGGCGACCACGCCCGTGCGCGCGAAGTCGTCGCGCGAGAGCGGGATCGCGCGCAGCGCGCTGCGTTCGACGTCGATCGGCGCGTCGGAGGCGAGGAACAGCGCGCCCATCGGCTGCGGCCGGTACACGCGCACGTGCGGGAAGACGTCGAGCAGCGTCGCGAGCAGGCTGCGCAGCAGGTCCTCGTCCACGAACGAGAGGCCGATCCACTGCACGAACACGCCGCCGGGCGCGAGGCGGCTCTTCGCGAGCGCGAAGAACTCGCGCGTGTAGAGGTGGGAGGCGCCCGCGCCCCACGGATGCGACGGCTGCGAGACGATCGCGTCGTAGCGCGCGTCGCTGAGCAGCAGCGCGCTGCGCGCGTCGTTGGTGCGGACGTCGATGCGCGGGTCGGCGAGCGGGTCCTCGCGCCGCCACGCCGCGAAGGCGCGGTTGGCCTCCACCACCTCGGGCTCGAGCTCGACGATGTCGACGCGCCCGACGTGCGCCGGCACGTCCTCGACGGCGAGCCCGCCGCCCAGGCCGACGACCATCAGCCGTGCGAGCTCGGGACGCGCCGCCGCGGGCAGCGCCGAGAGCCACGGCGCGACCAGCTCCGTTCCGGGCCGCGAGCCGCGCGGCTGGAAGCTCGACTCGGGCAGGCCGTTGGTGCGCAAGTCTTGGCGGCCGTCGCGGCGCAGCACCAACACCGTCGCGGCGCGGCCCACGGCGAAGTACGTGACGTCTCCGCCGGTCGGCCGGCCCGAGAGCGGCGAGGTGCGCAGCAGGCGCCACGGCTCGCTCGGGCGCGCGAACGCGAGCAGCGCGACCGCGAGCGCGACCGCCGCCGCCGTGCCGCGACTGCCCGCCAGCAGCGCCGCGGCGACCGCCAGCAGCAGGTTCGCGCCGGCGGCGGCGGCGAGCGTGCCGGCGTAGCCGAGCGCGGGCAGCACGAAGAAGCCCGCGGCGATCGAGCCGGTGATCGCGCCGGCGGTGTTCCAGGCGTAGACGCGCGCGCTCGCCGGGCTCGCGTCCTCCGGACCGCGCGCGAGCACGCGCACCGCGAACGGGAACGTCGTGCCGATCGCGAGCGCCGGCGGCACGAGGATCGCCATCGCGAGCGCCGCGTTCGCGGCGAGGTCGGCCGACGAGCCCGCGCCGATCCACGCGGCCAGCGCCGGCACCCAGTCGAGCGCGCGGAACGCCGCGATCGCGAGCAGCGCGGTCGCGAGCTGCGCCCACGCGAAGCCGCGCGCGGCGGCGCGCGGCTGCGTCGCGAAGCGCGCGCCGAGCGCGCCGCCGATCGCGATCCCGACCAGCACGCTCGCCAGCATCGTCGCGAAGGCGTAGATGCTGCCGCCGAGCACGTGGCCGAGCAGGCGCGTCCACAGCACCTCGTACGCGAACGACACCGCGCCCGAGAGCAGCGCGATCGGCAGGATCGCGCGCGCGTGCCGCAGCGGCGGCGCCAGCGCCTCGCGCGCCGCGGCGCGCGCCGCCTCGAGCTGCTTGCGCGCGGGCAGCGCCCGCTCGACCAGCGCCGCGAGCAGGAAGACGAGCGCGTTCGTCGCGACGCCGATCCACACCGTGCCGCGCAATCCGAGCGCGGGCAGCAGCAGGAAGCCGCACACCAGCGTGCCGCCGATCGCGCCGGCCGTGTTCACCGCGTAGAGCGTGCCGATGCGCGGGCCGACTTCGCGGTCGCTGCGCACCGCGTGGCGCGCGAGCAGGGGCAGCGTCGCGCCCATCAGCGTCGTCGGCACGAGCAGGATCACGAAGGCGCAGGCCAGGTAGAAGGATGCGCTCGCCACGCCGCCGGCGTCGGCGGGCAGCTCGCGCCCGCCGAGCAGCGCGACCTGGAGCGCGGTCGCGCCGCGGATCGCGAGCGGGACCGCGAGCGCCGCGAGCGCGATGCCGAGCTCGAGCACGCCGTACGCGAGCACCGGCCGCCGCGCGCGCGACGCGAAGCGCCCCGCCAGCGCGGCGCCGCAGGCGAGCCCGCCCATGTACGCGGCGAGCACCGTCGCGACCGCCAGCTCCGAAGTGCCGAACACCGCGCCGAACTCGCGGGTCCACGCCGTCTGGTAGAGCAGCGCGGCGAAGCCCGACGCGAAGAAGCACGCGAGCAGCGCGAGCCAGCCCGCGGGCCGGTCCTTGGCGGCGGCGCTCATTCGCGCGGTCCGGGCAGCACGCCGGCGACCACGTCGGCGAGCGCTTCCGCCACGAGCTGGTGTCCGAGCGCGTTGGGATGGCAGCCGTCGGGCAGGAACGCGAGCAGGCCGGGGTGCGCTTCGAGCTCGGCGCGCCCGTAGCGCTCGCTCAGCTCGCCGCGGTGCGCGCGGAAGCGGTCGCCCGTCGCGATCTCGTGCACGCGCGCCTCGAGCAGCGCGGTCGCGTCGAGGTGCGGCGTCGCGGTCTCGCGCGCGACGCGCGCCATCACGGCCGCCGGCTCGCCGCGCGTGCACTGCCCGACCAGCACGATCGGCACGCCGGCGCCGCGCGCGAGCTCGACCGCCGCGCGCAGGTTGGCGGCCGCGATCTCGTAGCTCGCGATGTTGCGCTGCGCGGCGTCGTGGGGATCGGGCTCGGGCGGCGGCGCGATGCGTTGGCGGAGCACGGCGATCCAGGCCTCCAGCGTCTCGAACGCGCGGCTCGCGTGCAGCCACTCGAGCAGCGCGCCGCTCGCGCCGAGGCGCTGCTGGTAGGTCGCGGCGTCGGACTCGCCGGTGACGGCGCCGTCGTTGGACAGATAGCTGAAGAGCACCGCGTCGGGCGCGAGCGCGAGCGCTTCGCGCGCGAGCAGCACGCGCCCCTGGAAGCTCGAGTAGCCGGGCACGCCGAGGTTCAGCACCTCGACGCGCTCGCGCTCGACACCCCAGCGCGTCGCGAGCCGGCCGGCGAGCCGCTCGGGATACGACTCGAAGTGCTCGACGCCCCAGCCGAAGGTCGAGGAGTCGCCGAGCGCGGCGATCCGCACCGCGCCCGCCGGCTTGCGGTCCTCGAAGTCGGCGCTGCGGAAGCCGCGCGCGTTGACGTGCACGCTCCAGCGCGAGCGCTCGCGCGCCGCCGGCGGCGCGAACACGTCGAGCAGCTCGACCGATGTGTTCGGCCGCAGCCGGTAGAAGAGGTAGCGGTCCCACTGGTAGAGCTCGTAGTAGCGCGACAGCACGCCGGCCTTCGCCATCTCGTCGCGATAGTCCGAGCGCAGCATCCAGCGGTCGCCGAGCCACGCCGGGTTGGCGAGCGCGGCGCCGCTCGCGGGGCGCAGGTCGACGGCGCGCGCCGCGAGCTCGGCGCCGCCCGCGAAGACCGCGAGCGAGCCGAGCGCGAGCAGCGCGTCGGGCAGCCAGCGCCGGCTCATGGCGTCTCCACCGGCGCGACCGCGACGGTGGCCCCGCCGAGCACCGCGGCCTCGGGCACCTCGACGGTCGCGTGCGCGAGGCCCGCCTGCACCAGCCAGGGCCCCGCCGTCTTCACCGGCGTCGTGGCGTCGGTCGCGTACGGGACGCGCAGGCGCGCGACGCCGTCGTCGCCCGCGGTCGCGCGCGCCGCCCAGCGGAAGGTGCGCCCGCTGGGCGCGCGCACCGGGACGCCCGCCTGCACCGCCGTTCCCGCCGGCGCGCGCACCTCGAGCAGCGCGCCCGGCACCCGCTCCCACAGCTTGTACGGCGCGACGCCCGGCATCGCGGCGCCGCGATAGAGGTCCGAGAGCGGACGCCCGCCCTGCGGTCCCTCGGTGACGAGCCGGAAGAGCGCCCAGGGCGGCTGCTCCCAGATCTCGACACCGTCCTCGCGGTGGAGCCGCTGCGTGAGCCCGAGGTTGTGCACCGGCCCGTACTCGACGGTGACGACGTAGCGGGCGCGCAGCCGCTCGGCGACCGCGTTGGCGCGCGCCTCCGTCTTCACGTTGAAGAAGCGCTGCGCCATCGCGAAGTGACGCGATCCGGAGTAGGGGCCGAAGTTGTCGGACGGCGTCGCGCGGCGCGCGACGTAGTGGAGCAGGTGGCCGATGTTGGCCGGCGTCAGGATCGCGTACTCGGGCCACGCCGCGGCGTCGCGGTAGCCGGCCGTCTCGGGCGTGACGCGGCGGATCTCCTCGGCGAAGCGGTAGAGCGTGCCGGTCGCGGTCTGCAGCAGGGGATCTCCGCTCGCCGGCACGCGCGCCGCCGCGATCGACGCGCGCGCCTGCAGCGCGTGCTGCGCCGCCATCGGCGCGAGGCCCAACGCCGCCGCGAGCGCCGTCGCGATCTGCGCGCGCCGCGTGCCCGCGCCGAAGCGGCGCCCGAACTCGTCCACGGTCACGGCGAAGCCGACCGCCGCCGCCGGCGCGTAGTCCGCGCCGTAGCGGAGCTGTGCCACCGCGAGCGCGCCGAACGCCGCGCTCCAGAGCGCGAGCACGAGCGACGGCTCGCGCCAGCGCGGATCGCGCGCGCGCCACGCGGCGGCGAGCGGCACCAGCGGGATCAGGTAGGCGAAGCCGCCGTAGAACCAGAGCGGCTGGAGCAGCGCGCCGAGGCGGGCGCGCACGAGCGGCCGCTGCTCGGCGTTGAGCGCCGCCCACGGGTCCTGCTTGCCGACGAAGCCGGCGGCCTCGCGCAGCGACGAGACGAGGCCGGGCAGCGCGAGCAGCGCGGCGAGCGCCAGCGCGGCGACGCCCGCTGCGCGCGCCGCGCGCAGCGCG
>QEVM01000275.1 GCA_003576805.1 Pseudomonadota bacterium
CGCGCGGCGGCGAGCGCGGCGACGAGTCCGCGCAGCGCGCAGCGCGGGCCTTCGCCGTCTGCGACGCGGCGGCCGGCCGCGTCCGGCGGCGGATCGCCGCCGACGAGCAGCACGTCGTCGAAGAGCGACGCGAGCAGCCGGCTCGTGCGCGTCGCGGCGGGTTCGCCCGCGAACGGGCGGCGCGCCTTGTCGGCGGGTCCGCGCGGATCGGACGCCATGCGCGACGACGCGCCGCCGACGAGCACGGCCGCCGCGACGTTGGCGATGCGGCCGCGCGGCTCGCTCAAAGGCCCGAGTCCTCCGCGGCGAGGATCTCGTCGTCGAGGAGCTGCACCTGCACCGGCGCGCCGGCGGGCAGCTCGGTCGCGTCGGCGGCGAACGGCAGCAGGCCGTGCGCGAGCGCCATCGAGCGCAGCACGCCGGAGCTCTGGTTGCCGGTCGACGTCGCGACGAGCCGGCCGTCGCGACGCGCCAGCGTGACGCGCACGAGGTGCATGCGACCCGTCGGCTTGCGCAGCGGCTCGCCGAGCACCGCGTCGACGCGCGGGCGGAAGCAGCGCCGATGCCCGGCCAGCTTGCGCAGCGCCGGCCGCACGAACTCCTCGAAGGTCACCATCGCGGAGACGGGATTGCCGGGAAGCCCGAACACGAAGGGGCCGTCCGTGGACCCGCCGAAGCGGCCGAACACGAGCGGAAAGCCCGGCTTGATGCGCACGCCCCAGAAGATCAGCTCGCAGCCGAGCTTCTCGAGCACGGGCCGCACGTAGTCGCGATCGCCGACCGACACGCCGGCGGAGGAGACGATCACGTGCGACGAGAGACCGGCGCGCAGCAGGCGCTCGAGCTCCTCGGGGCGGTCGCGCGCGATGCCCAGGTACACGGGCTCGGCGCCGGCCTCGCGGCACTGCGCCGCGATCGAGTACGAGTTGGACGACACGATGCGCCCGCCCGCCGGGTCGCCGTCGGGCTCGATCAGCTCGTCGCCGCCGGAGAGGATCGCGACGCGCGGGCGCTGGTGCACCGCGACGACGCTGCGCCCGAGCGACGCCACCACGCCGAGCGCGCCCGCGCCGAGTCGCGTGCCCGACTCGAGCACGGTCTCGCCGGCGCGCACGTCCTCGCCGGCGGGCCGCACGTTGTCGCCGGCCGGCGGCGCGAGCGCGAAGAGCGCGCGGTCGCCGTCGCGCGCGACGTCCTCCTGACGCACCACTGCGTCGGCGCCCGGCGGCACCGGCGCGCCGGTGAAGATGCGTGCGGCCGTGCCGGGCGCGACGGCGCGGTCGGGCGCCGCGCCGGCCGCGACCTCGAACGCGACCCGCAGCGCGACCGGCGCGCTCTTCGAGGCGCCCGCGAGGTCGGCGCAGCGCACCGCGTAGCCGTCCATCGCCGACACGTCGAACGGCGGCAACGTGCGCTGCGACACGATCGCCTCCGCGAGCACGCGCCCGTGCGCATCCGCCGTGTGCGTCGTCTCCGCCGGAAGCCGCTGCACGGCCTCCAACACCACCCGCTGCGCCTCCGCCGCCGTCAAATCCCGCCGCATGCGCACAACGTAGCCCCACGCCCGCGCGATGTGCGCATCTCCGCACAACGAGCCCAGAGCGCGCCTCACGCGCACGCGAGCTCGGTGCACCGACCGCAGCCGCCACGCCCGTTTCCCGCGTAGCGAGCCAACGGCGAGCGGCGAGCCCCATAAGGCTCGCGGTCGCACACGCAAGCTCGCCGCCCCCTTCGAAGCCCAAGAGCCCGTTTCCCGCGTAGCGAGCCAACGGCGAGCGGCGAGGCCCATGAGGCTTGCTAGCTTGCTCAAAACTTGGGCACCCGAGTGCGCCACACGCCGCAGGCCCGCATGCCCCGCGATCTTCCCCGCATCCTCGACGCGCTGCTCGACGGTGTCGTCGTCGTGGACGCCGCCGGCTGCATCGAGCAGCTCAATGCGGAAGCGAGCCGCATCCTCGAGACGTCGACGGAAGCGGTCGCGGGGCGCGGCATCGAGCAGGTGCCGGGGGCGACCGCGTTCGCGAAGACGGTGCGCGGCGTGCTGGCCGGCGCGCCCGCGTGCGTCGAGCACGAGGTGCGCGTGCCGCGCCGCTTCCAGGGCGACGTGCTGGTGGACGCCGCGGTCACGCCGCTCGTGGACGACGACGGCGGCGTCGACGGCGCGATCATCGGCCTGCGCGATCGCACGCTCGGCGCCGCGCTGCGCGAGGTCGAGCGCGAGCGCGCCGGCGTCGCGGCGCTCGGCCAGATCGCGTCGGGCATCGCGCACGAGGTGCGCAATCCGCTCGGCGGCATCCGCGGCGCCGCCGAGATCCTGGCCAAGCGCGCCGCGTCGGATCGCGACCGCGCCGCCGCCGACCTGATCGTGCGCGAGGTGGACCGGATCGCCGCGCTGCTCGACGACTTCCTCGTGTTCGGCCGCGCGGGCGAGCTGAAGATGACGCCGGTGAACCTGCACCGCGTGCTCGACGACGTGCTCGACGTGCTCGCCGTCGACCCGCTCGGCGCGCGCGCGAAAGTCGAGCGCCGCTTCGATCCGTCGATCCCCGAGCTGCACGCCGACGCCGACCGGCTGGTGCAGGTGTTCCTGAACCTCGGACGCAACGCGCTCGAGGCGATGGGCGAGCGCGAGGGCACGCTCACGATCACGACGCGGCTGCGCCTCGAGCGCCGCATCGACCTCGGCGGCGGCGAGCGCGTCCCGACCGTGGCGGTCGACTTCGAGGACACCGGCTGCGGCATCCCCGACTCGGCGCGCGAGCGCATCGCGACGCCGTTCTTCACGACGAAGGCGCGCGGCACGGGGCTCGGCCTCGCGCTCGCGCGCCACTTCGTCGCGCAGCACGGCGGCACGCTGCAGATCGAGAGCGAGCCGCGGCGCGGCACGCGCGTGCGCGTCTCGCTGCCGCTGCGCCGCCTGCCGGCGCGCGACGCCGGCGGCGAGCGGAGCGCCGCGCCGTGAGCGAGCGACAGGCGCGCGTGCTGGTGGCCGACGACGAGGCCTCGATCCGCTTCGTGCTGCGCGAGGCGCTCGAGGAGGCCGGCCACGAGGTGGTCGACGTCGACTCCGGCGAGGCCGCGTGGGAGCGGCTCGCGGGCGGCGGCTTCGACGTCGCGTTCCTCGACATCCGCATGCCCGAGCCGACCGGGCTCGAGCTGCTCGACCGGCTGCGCGGCGTGGACTCGGAGGTGGCGGTCGTCGTCATCACCGCGCAGAACACGATGGAGAACGCCGTCGAGGCGATGAAGCGCGGCGCGCTCGACTACCTGGTGAAGCCGTTCCAGATGGTCGAGGTGCTGGCGCTCGTCGAGAAGGCGCTGCGCACGCGCGCGCTCGAGCGCGAGGTGCGCGCGCTGCGCCGCGAGGTGCGCGCGCGCGGCGCGAGCGGCGACCGCCTGGTCGGCAAGAGCGGCGCGATCCTCGACGTGTTCAAGACGATCGGGCGCGTCGCGGCGCGCGACGTCGCGGTGCTGATCACCGGCGAGAGCGGCACGGGCAAGGAGCTGGTGGCGCGCGCGATCCACCAGGCGTCGCCGCGCGCGGCGGGCGCGTTCGTCGCCGTGAACGCCGCGGCGATCCCGCGCGAGCTGCTCGAGAGCGAGCTGTTCGGTCACGAGAAGGGCGCCTTCACCGGCGCGATCGAGTCGCGCCCGGGCCGCTTCCGCGAGGCGTCGGGCGGCACGCTCTTCCTCGACGAGATCGGCGACATGCCCGTCGACCTGCAGGCGAAGCTGTTGCGCGTGCTGCAGAGCGGCGAGGTCACGGCCGTCGGCGGCAAGCGCCCCGAGAAGGTGGACGTGCGCATCGTCGCGGCGACGCACCGCGACCTCGACGCGCTCGTGCGCGACGGCCGCTTCCGCGAGGACCTGCTCTACCGCCTGCGCGTCGTGCCGATCCACATCCCGCCGCTGCGCGAGCGCCACGAGGACATCGCGGTGCTCGCCCAGCACTTCGTCGAGCGCTACGCGGAGGAGCTCGGCACGCAGGCGCGCTGGCTCTCCGACTCGGCCCACGAGTTCCTCGCGGCGCACGACTGGCCCGGCAACGTCCGCGAGCTCGAGAACGCCATCAAGCGCGCGCTCGTGCTCGCGAGCCACGACCTGCTGACGCCCGACGACTTCGCCTTCCTGCGCGGCAGCCGCGCCGGCGCCGCCGAGGAAGCGCGCAGCGGCTCGCTCGAGGAGCTGGTGCGCGACGAGACGCTCGCGCTGCTGCACGGCGCCGATCCGCGCGACGTGCACCTGCGCCTGCTCGAGCGCTGCGAGCGGCCGCTGCTCGAGACCGTGCTGCTGCACACCGGCGGCAACCAGCTGCGCGCCGCCGCGCTGCTCGGGATCAACCGCAACACGCTGCGCAAGAAGATCACCGAGCTCGGCATCGAGATCCCGCTGCACCCGCCGTATGGCCCGCGCGGCGAAGGCTGACGCGCGCGGCATCGGCGGCCTCTACGTGCTGGCCGACGACGACCCGCGCTGGCCGCACGACCCCGTCGAGCAGGCGCGCGCCGCGCTCGCGGGCGGCGCGCGCATCGTCCAGCTGCGCGCCAAGCGCGCGACCGATCGCGAGGCGCTCGCCTGGGGCGAGGCGATCGCCGCGCTCGCGCACGCGGCGGGCGCCCTCTGCTTCGTGAACGACCGCTTCGACCTCGCGCTCGCCTGCGGCGCCGACGGCGTCCACCTCGGCCAGGACGACCTGCCGCCGGCGCGCATCCCGGCCGCCGCGCGCGCGCGGCTGCTGGTCGGGCTCTCGACGCACACGCCGGAGCAGGCGCGCGCGGCGGCGCGCGAGCCGGTCGACTGCGTGGCGTTCGGGCCGGTGTTCGGCACGACGTCGAAGCAGTCGCCGTGGACGGCGCGCGGACTCGAAGCGGTCGCCGAAGTCGCGCGCATCGCGGCGCCGCGCCCGCTCGTCGCGATCGGCGGCATCGACGCGGCGCGCGCCGGCGGCGTTGTGCG
>QEVM01000276.1 GCA_003576805.1 Pseudomonadota bacterium
CCGAAAACGCCCCGAATGGGCGAAGCACCGCTCCGTCAACCGCTCAATCCCTCTGCCTCCGGCCGCTGCGATGCCGGTTGTTCAGAGGTTCCCTAGCCGGCGGTGACGGCGAACTTGATTCGCCTCGAGCGCCACCGAGCCGACGGCTCGGTGGCGCTTCTCGTCTTCGACGACCCCGAGCGGCGCAACGCCATGACCGAGGCGATGGGACGCGCCGTCTCGGACGCGATCGTGCGGCTCTCCGCCGACGCATCGGTCCGCGCCGTCGTGCTGACCGGCGCCGGCAGCGCGTTCTCCGCCGGCGGCGACCTCGCGATGCTCGAGGAGAAGTCGGCCGCCGGACGCGCCGCGCCCGGCGGGTCCGCGCGCGGCGAGAACCGCGCCTTCATGCGCGCCTTCTACCGCCTCTTCCTCTCCGTGCGCGACCTTCCCTGCCCGAGCATCGCGGCCATCAACGGCGCCGCGATCGGCGCGGGCCTCGCCGTCGCGCTGGCCTGCGATCTTCGCGTCGCGAGCCGCGACGCGAAGCTCGGCCTCAACTTCACCAAGCTCGGCATCCATCCCGGCATGGGGTCGACGTGGACGTTGCCGCGCCTGGTGGGGTCGGCCCACGCGGCCGAGCTTCTCTACACCGGCCGCATCGTCGACGGCGCCGAGGCCGAGCGCATCGGGATGGTGAACCGCTGCGCGGAGCGCGACGCCGTCGTCGCGACCGCGCTCGCGATCGCCGGTGAGATCGCGGACGCGGCGCCCATCGCGGTGCGCGGCACCAAGCAAGCGTTGCGCAATGCGCTCGCCGCGCAGCTCGACGAGCAGCTCGCATTCGAGGCGGAGCAACAGGCGATTTGTTATGAGAGCGCCGACCTCGCGGAGGGACTTCGCGCGACGCGCGAGAAGCGGACGCCGGTGTTTCGAGGAGAGTGACTCGGATGCGGCGTTCGGGGATCCGCGAGAGGCGGGGACGGGGAGCGGCCGTCGGACCGGCACCGACTGCGCCGCGACGGCGACTCAAGCCGTGGAGTGATCGCGTCGAATGAGCCCCGCAGCGACTTCGGAGGGAATCGTGACTCGCGCCATTCGCAGCCACCAGCTCTGGCTCACCGTCGCCTACGTGGCGGCGATGCTGTTGCTCGTCCGGACCTACGCGTAGCGCTGGACGGCGCACACGAGCGGAACGAGATCGGCCGGTCGGACCCGTGGGTCGACCGGCCGATCTGCGTTCGGGGCGCGCGCGAGCTGCCGATCAGGGCAGCGCCTCGACCGGCGCCTGGATCTCGGCGGCGTTGAAGAAGTACGCGAGCTCGACGCGCGCCGTCTCGGGCGCGTCGGAGCCGTGCGAGGCGTTGCGCTCGACGTCGCTGCCGAAGTCGCCGCGGATCGTGCCCTTCGGCGCCTTCGTGGCGTCGGTCGGGCCCATCAAATCGCGCCAGCGCGCGATCGCGCCCTCGCCCTCGAGCGCCGCGACGACGACCGGCCCCGACGTCATGAAGCGGAC
This sequence comes from Pseudomonadota bacterium, assembly GCA_003576805.1. Lineage (GTDB taxonomy): Bacteria > Myxococcota_A > UBA9160 > UBA9160 > PR03 > PR03. The sequence goes on from QEVM01000276.1 coordinate 1,496, forward strand.
CAGGTCGCCGTAGAACGGCCGCGCCTTGTGCACCGCGTAGAAGCCCCGAGCCTGTTGCTCGGTGAGCTGGATCATCTTGAGCCCGATCACCCGCAGCCCGCTGTCCTGGATCGCCTTCAGGATCGCGCCCACCGCGTTCTTCGCGACGGCGTCCGGCTTGATGATCGCGAGCGTCCGCTCGACCCCCATCTTCTTCTCCTCGCTGTCGGTTGTCGCCGCCGTGCTCGGCCGTGTCGGCGCGCCGGCGGGGCGCGCAACCTAGCAGACCGCCGCGGCGCGCTGCGCCGGCGGCGAGATCACGCGACGCGCAGGACGATCTTCCCGAAGTGCTCGCTCGCCTTCATCGCGCGGTGCGCCTCGGCGGCGCGCTCGAGCGGCAGCACGCGGTCCACGATCGGCCGGATCCGGCCCGCCGCGAGGTCGGCGCCGAAGCGCGCCTCGAAGCCGGCGACGATGGCCGCCTTCTCCTCGAGCGGCCGCGTGCGCAGCGTGGAGCCGATCACCGACAGGCGCCGCGCGAGCAGCGCCGCGAGGTTCATCTCGACCTTGGCGCCGCCCATGAGGCCGATCAGCACGAGGCGGCCGCCGATCGCGAGCGACGCGAGGTTGCCCTCGAGATACGACGCGCCGAGCGAGTCGAGCACGACGTCGACGCCGCGCCCGCCCGTCACCTCCTTCACGCGCTCCGCGAACGACTCGGTGCGGTACTGGATCGCGACGTCGGCGCCGAGGTCGCGGCAGCGCGCGCACTTCTCGTCCGAGCCGGCCGTCACGATGGCGCGCGCGCCGGCCGCGCGGATCAACTGGATCGCGGCGGTGCCGACGCCGCTGCCGCCGCCGTGCACGAGCGCGCTGCCGCCCGCCTCGAGCCGTCCGATCGGGAACAGGTTCGAGAACGCGGTGAGGAAGACCTCGGGCACCGCCGCCGCCTCTTCGAGCGAGAGCCGCTCGGGCACGCGCATCGCCGACCCCGCGTGCACGACCACCTCTTCCGCGTATCCACCGCCCGGCAGCAGCGCCATGACACGATCGCCGAGCGCCCAGCCGGCGACGCCCGCGCCGATCTCCGCCACGGTGCCCGCGCACTCGAGGCCGAGCAGCGGCGACGCGCCGGGCGGCGGGGGATAGTGGCCCTGGCGCTGGAGCAGGTCCGCGCGATTCACCGCGGTCGCCGCGACGGCGATGCGCAGCTCGCCCGCGCCGAGCGCAGGGCGCTCCGCGTCGCCGACGCGCAGCACGGTCTCGTCCCCCGGTCGTTCGATCAGCACGGCTCTCATGGCGGCCGAACCTACCCGGTGGGGCATCGGCGGACCACCCGGCGCGCGGGCCGCGGCGCGCCGACACCGTTGCGGTTCGGCGTTCCGCGGCGCGCGCGCCCTGCGCGATCTTGCACTATTCGTCTGCCCCGCACGGAGCGGGCTCGGCGCCCAGCCGCCGCGCGCGCCGAGGGGGTCGGGCATCCGCCGTCCGCATCGTCCGCATCACGTTCGCCGCGCGCTCGCGCTCGCGCTCTCGCTCGGCTGCGTCGGGACGGGGAGCCCGCCCGCATCCGCCGCGGCGGCGGACGACCCGCGACGACCGCAGGCGCAGCGGCTGATCGCCGAGGGCCGCTGCGCGGCGGCGCTCGTGCTGCTCGCCGAGCTGGTGCGCGACCGCCCGCGCGATCCCGAGCCGCTGGTGTGGAGCGCGCGCTGCGAGAACGACGCGGGGCGCCACGCAGCGGCCGACGAGTCGCTGCGGCGCGCACTCGCGCTCGCGCCCGACGACGGCGACGCGCGACTCGAGCTCGCGATCGCGCTCTACCACCAGGAGCGATACGACGAGGCGTCGGCCGAGCTCGAGCGCGCGGACGCGCACATCGCCGAGGAGCGCGCGGAGATCGCGCTGTACCGCGGGCTGCTGCTCTTGGTGCGCGCCGACGCCGAAGCGGCCGGCGACGCCGCCGCGTGGCTCGAGCACGCGCGCGTGCTCGACGCCGCGCAGGTCGAGCCGGTTGCGTCGTACTACGCGGGCGTCGGCTGGTCGCACGCGGCCGACGCGGCGCGCGCACGCGTCGCGCTCGCGCGCGTCGTGCGCGAGTGGCCGGACACGCCGTGGGCGCGCCAGGCGGAGCGACTGCTCGACGACCTCGGCGCGCCGGCGCGCCGCTTCTGGGGATCGCTGCGCGCGGGCGTCGAGTACGACGACAACGCCGTGCTGCTCGGACAGGGCACGCCGCTGCCCAGCGAGATCTCGAGCGAACGCGACGTCCGCGGCGTGTGGCAGGCGTCGGCGGGCATGGAGCTGCTGCGCACGGAGCGCTGGGCGGCGGGCGCGTCGGTGAGCTGGACCGGCTCCGCGTACCGCGAGATCGACGCCTTCGACACGCAGTTCCCGGGCGTCGCGACCTGGCTCGACCGCCGCCTCGACGACCGCACCACGCTGCGCCTCGCGCTCGACACCGGCTACGCGTGGGTGGACTACGAGCGCTTCCTGTGGACGTACCGCGCGAGCGTCAGCGCGATCCGGCAATGGGGCGGCATCGGCTCGAGCGAGCTCTTCACGCGCTTCTGGCGCGACGACTTCTACCGCACCAGCGACGACGTGCCGGACGGACCCGGCGCCACCGGCGCCGCGTGCGGCGGATCGCCGCTCGGCTTCTGCGGCCCGCCCGGTCTCGACGAGGCCGACGCGCGCAACCGCGACGGCAACGGCTTCGCGATCGGCGTGGTCCACGCCGCGGCGCTTCCCGTCGCGTGGCCGTGGGGCGCGATCGAGCTGCGCGGCGGATACCAGTTCGACCGGCTCGCCGCGCGCGGCAGCGAGTACAGCTACCAGGCGCACTCGCTCGCAGCGGGCCTGCGGGCCGGGCTCCCGGTCGGCTTCGCGCTCGACGTCTCGGGCAGCTTCGCCTGGCGCCCCTACCGACACCCGACGACGTTCCCGGATCCGCCGCTCTTCTTCGACACCCAGTACGGGCTCTCGGACGACGACCGCGACGAGACCACCGGACAGGTGGACGTCGTGCTGGAGCGGCCGCTCACGGCCTGGCTGACCGCGTCGGCGCGCTGGCGCTACGAGCGCAATCGCTCGAACGCAGACGTCTTCGACTACGAGCGGAACGTCGTCGGGGGTTACCTCACTGCTACGTTCGGCCACTGACGGGGGAGAGGAGCAAGCGTGAGCGGCGTCCGTTCCTTCCCCCGGCTTCCTGCCCCGTCGATGCGAGCCGCCTTCCTGGCGGCGGCCCTGCTCGCGGCCGGCACCGGACCCGGCGCGGCCGACGCCGAGATGTCGCTCGCGGCGAGCGGGCCGTGTGCGGTCGTCCCGCAGCGCGACCCCTGCGCGGGCGGCGCCTGCAGCCGCCTCGGGAGCGCGCTGCGCAAGCGCTTCACGCCGGACGACGTCGCGGCCGCCCCCGCTCGCAGCGCAGGCGCCGCGGC
>QEVM01000036.1 GCA_003576805.1 Pseudomonadota bacterium
TCCGCTCGTCGTAGTGGAGTTCGCCCACGTCGGTAACGCTGCGTACGTGTACGGGGAGGAAAACCTACGTTGGATCGAGTCGAGGCGGTCCCCCATCGTGAGCTCGTACAAGGATCGGTCGCGGCTTGCACGCCACCCTGCCTCGAACGACGGGGCTCGGATCATCCACTCGCCCGGCTGGGAGCACGCGGCTGCCGCGATGCTGGACCGCCTGATCCGACTCGAGAGGTCTCGCTAGCGTGTCGTTGACGATCAGCGTCGAGTACCAAACCGATGGCGCTGTGCTCACCGCCACACCTGCCATCGCCCTCCCCCTCGCGCGCACGGTCGCTTCGTCGACGTCGCAAACGGAACAAGCCCACATTCTCGAAGACCTCTGGTCGAACGAGTTGCTCGAGCAGACGGCACCAGGCCGCTACTTCGTCCGTTGGGCGTCGCTGTTCGATCTCGACGCAACAGCAAGCGAAGCGCTCGGACTGCCGCGACCCGAGGAAGTGGACGTCGAGCTCACGTCGAGTGGCATCCCGGGAGGCGCGTTCTCGATCGACTTCAGCCTCCGTCACAGACAGGAAGGGACGCTGCCTCCAGAGCATCGACTCGGCCCAGCGTACCTGTTCCCGGATGGCAAGCGCATCCTCGTGCCTCAATCCGTCTGGGACCTGATCTGCCAGGTCGAGAATCGGCCAGGTTCCACGCGCGCGCAGGATGCCTTCGAGTACATCGCGCGCTGCAAGCGGGCCGCTCTCGCCGCTGGCGCCCGCCTCGACGGCTTTCTCGACCAGCAGGACGTCGTCTTCGCGTCCAAGCTCGATGTGATCCCGACGGAGACCGAAGACGGCGTCGAGATCGCGGTCTCCGTCGAAGGTCTCGAACCCGACGCGATCGTCTCTTCTGCGGGCACCCCTCGCCCGGTCGTTACTGCACCGACCGCGGATGGCCGGACGAAGCGCATCGTCGTTCCTCCTGAGCTTCGCGACAGCATCCGCCGTGTCCGGAGCCGGCGGCACCTCCGCAACAGCGAAATCCCTGAGTTCCTCACCAACCCCGACCAGTTCTTGCCGCCCGGAGTGGACCTCACCGATTTCAGCAAGCGCGTACGAGGTTTCCGGACACGGGTCTACAACAGCCGTCCGTACCTCCACGTTACGAGAAGCGAGCGCGGCTGGCTCGAGTTCGACGCAGGCGTTCACCTCGAGTCGGCAAACGAAGACGATCGCGCAGCGGAGGACCCGCGCGTTCCGCTCACTCCGGACGCGTATGAAGCGCTTGCCAGGGAGGCGCGACGAACCGGCTCGAGATACGTACGCCACGGCGACGCGTGGGTGGAGATCGACCCGGCTACGTCCGACCAATTCCTCGAAACAGTTCAACGCGTTCGCGCCGCGAAGAGCCAAGGGGCCGGAGCGATCGCAGCTCTGCAGCTCGACGTCATCCCGAACGTCGAGCTGCTGGAGTTCGACGTATCCCTGCCGCAGGATCTCGTACAGCGGCGTCCGTGGGAGCAGGAGTTGCCGACCACCAGGCCGCCAGCGTCCCTCGAGGCGACGCTGGACGAAGTGCAGCTAATCGGATTCCGGTGGCTCCAGTACCTCTCGGGCAAAGGTATGGGAGGATTGCTCGCGGACGAGATGGGAGTCGGGAAGACGCTGCAAGTGATTGCACATCTTCTGTGCCTTCACGAGCAAGGAGCGGCCACCCCGTCGCTCATCGTGCTGCCAAAGACATTGATCGCGAACTGGTTCCGAGAGATCCGACGATTCGCGCCGTCGCTGAGCCCGGTCCACGTGCACGACGGGCCCGCGAGAACCAATGCGATCGACGACCTCCAGAAGTACCCGATCGTACTCACCAGCTACGACGTCGCGCGCAGCGATCAACTCCTCCTGGGAACGGTCGACTGGAAGGTCGTCGTCGCCGACGAAGCGCAGTTCGTGAAGAATCCCACCGCTTCTCGGACGTCCGCCGTGAAGGCGCTGAAGGCGGTTCAGCCGCTCGCACTCACGGGAACTCCGGTCGAAAACGGCCTTCTCGAATTCTGGTGCATCATGGATTTCGTACGGCCGGGCCTGTTGAAGAGCAGATCCGAGTTCCGCGACGACTATGAGAGCCGGCTCGCGAGGGCGAAGACGGAAGAACAACGGAAGCCGATCGTCGCGGACCTCCTCGAGCGCCTCGATCCTCACTATCTGCGAAGAAAGAAGGACGAGGTGCTCCGCTCGCTCCCGCCGAAGAGAGTGATCGAGGAATCTGACATCCTTCTGAGCTCGCAGCAGCGCTCGCTCTACCTCCAGTGCCTTGAAGCCACCCGCGCGGGAGGGCGAGGAGCGGTGCTCGCAGGAATTGGCCGTCTTCTACGCATCTGCGCCCACGGCCGACTGGAATCTGCGGATTGGGTGGGGCTGAGCAGCCAACAGCTCGTCGATGAATGCCCGAAGCTGGAGCGGACGTTGCAGCGCATCGAGCAAATCCGCGCAGCCGGCGAGAAGGTCCTGATCTTCGCGGAGTGGAAGGAGATGCAGCGGATCCTCCAGAAGGTGCTCTACGACAGGTTTGGAATCTGGGCCGACATCGTGAATGGCGATGTCACCGACCGCCGCCAGGAGCTTCTCGATTCGTTCCGCGCGACCACCGGCTTTGCGGCCGTCATCCTATCGGTTCAGGTCGCAGGCTTCGGCATCAACCTTGTCGAGGCGAACCACGTGATTCACTACACGCGCCCTTGGAACCCTGCCAAGGAGAACCAAGCGACCGACCGGGTGCATCGACGCGGCCAAAAACGGCCGGTAGAGATCTACCTTCCCATCGTCGGAGGGACGGTGGAAAGCCGGCTTGCCGAGCTTCTGCGAGAGAAGGAGCAACTGGCGCGCGACGTCATGCGGCCCTCGAGCGAGCGACTCGTATCGGCGGAAGACCTACTCGCAGGCGCCGACCTCACGACCTGAAGCGATCTCCGCTCCGCGACTCAAGAACAGCTTTTGGATCGAGCGCAGCAGCATGGACTTCCTCATCGCCGACACCTTCACCACCAGCCTCGCCGCCTTGACCAACGACGAGCAGAAGCTCGTCAAGACGACTGCCTTCGATCTCCAGATGAACCCGGCGAGCCCGGGGATGCGATTCCACAAGCTCGATCGCGCGAAGGACAAAGGCTTCTGGTCCGTGCGCGTCGGCAGCGACATCCGGCTCATCGTCCACAAGACGGCCGGTAGTCTGCTGCTCTGCTACGTCGATCATCACGACGCCGCGTATCGCTGGGCGGAACGGCGGCGGATCGAGCGGCATCCGACGACGGGGGCGGCGCAGCTCGTAGAGATTCGCGAGACGGTGCGAGAGATCAGCGTGCCGCCGGCCGTCGATGTTGCCCCGGAAGAGGCTCCCGCGCCTGCGAAGCCTCGGATCTTCGCGTCGGTGCCGGATGGCGAGCTCCTCGCACTCGGCGTACCGGAGGATTGGCTCGCAGAGGTTCGCTCCGCAGACGAAGACACCCTGCTGGACCTCGCGCAGCACCTTCCGGCGGAGGCGGGAGAAGCGCTCCTGGTCCTCGCGACCGGCGGGACGCCGGATCGACCGGTGCAGATCGAGGCCGGCGCTGACCCGTTCTCGCATCCCGATGCGCAGCGACGCTTCCGGGTGATGACGAACGCCGACGAGCTGGCCCAAGCGCTCGAGGCGCCCTGGGAGAAATGGATCGTCTTTCTCCACCCCGCGCAGCGGCGCGTGGTGGATCGTCGCTATGGCGGTCCGGCGCGCGTCTTCGGATCTGCGGGCACGGGCAAGACGATCGTCGCACTGCACCGAGCGGTGCACCTCGCTCGGGCGAATCCGAGGTCTCGCGTCCTGCTCACCACGTTCAGCGAGACCCTCGCGAACGCGCTCGCACGCAAGCTCGTCCTACTCGTTGGCGAGGACGGCGAGCTGCGAAAGCGGATCGCCGTGCGCCCGGTCGACGCGGTCGGCTGCGACGTCCTCGGCAAGGCGCTGCGCCGGGACGCGATCGCAGATGCCACCGCCGTGCGGCGCCTGCTCCAGCGCGCAGGCGAAGGAGCCCCGCCACACCGATTCGCGCAACGGTTCATCGAGAGCGAGTGGCACGACGTGGTGGACGCATGGCAGCTCGACACGTGGGAGGCCTATCGCGACGTCGCGCGGCTCGGTCGGAAGACACGCATCGGTGAGCAGCAGAGAGCGGTGCTCTGGTCGATCTTCGAGCGGCTCCGCGCGCTGCTCAGCGACGCGGCACTCGTCACGCTTGCCGGCGCCCATGCGCGCGCCACGGCGCTCCTCGCGAGCGGCTCGCCCCGCCCTTTCGACTTCCTGGTCGTGGACGAGGCGCAGGATCTCGGCGTGCCCCATCTCCGGCTGCTTGCCGCGCTGGCCGGCGACCGACCGGATGCACTCTTCTTCGCTGGCGATTTGGGTCAGCGAATCCTCCAGACCCCGTTCTCGTGGCGAGCGCTCGGGATCGACGTCCGCGGGCGATCCTCGACGCTCCGCATCAACTACCGCACGTCCCATGAGATCCGGCGCCGCGCGGATCTCCTGCTTCCCCCCGCACTCAGCGACGTGGACGGCAACTTCGAGGAACGCCGCGGAACCATCTCGGCATTCCACGGCGCCGAGCCCACGATCCAGGTCTTCGATTCGACCACGGCTGAAGCAGTTGCGGTGGCCGAATGGCTGGCAGCGAGACGCGCGGACGGAGTGTCGCCTCACGAGATCGCTCTCTTCGTGCGTTCGGAGGCCGAAATCCCGCGCGCGGCCGCTGCCGCGCGGCAAGCCGGAATCGACTCGGTCATGCTCGATGGAAGTTCAGATGCGCGTGGCGGCGCGGTCGCGATCGGCACCATGCACCTCGCGAAGGGCCTCGAGTTCCGGGCCGTCGCGGTGATGGCCTGCGACGACGAGATCCTACCCTCGCAGGAGCGCATCGAGTCGGTGGGCGACGACGCGGACCTCGCCGACGTCTATGACACCGAGCGCCACCTCCTCTACGTGGCGTGCACGCGCGCGCGCGACCACCTGCTCGCGACTGGTGTCACGCCCGCTTCGGAGTTCCTGGACGACTTGCGAGGGTCGCGATGAGGATCGTGCGACACATCGAGCAGGGTGAATCCAAGTGATCGTCTACTCCGAGACCAAGACTCGCTTTCGCGAGGACGTCTTCTCGAACAAGATCGAGACCGTGATTCTCGATCTCTTCAAAACGAAGATGAAGCGCTCGATCGGGACGAGTGAGGTCGCGTCCTGGAAGAACTCGATGCAGTACATGGACCGCATCCTCGAGGATGCCGGCATACCCGACGATTCGAGGGTCGGGATCGAGTACACGATCCCACAGAGCGCCAAGCGCATCGACTTCCTTCTCACGGGGAAGAACGCGCAGGATCAGGATACCGTCGTCATCATCGAGCTGAAGCAGTGGCAGCAAGTCAAGCCGACCGTGAAGGACGCAATCGTTCGGACTGCTTTGGGCGGCGCCGAGGTAGAGACGACGCATCCGTCGTACCAGGCTTGGACGTACGCGGCCCTTCTCGAGGACTACAACGAGACCGTCCAGAAGGAGAAGGTCCGACTCTTCCCGTGCGCCTATCTCCACAACTGCGTCGCGGCGCACGTAGTCCGCTCACCGTTCTACGCAGAGCACCTGAAGAAGGCGCCCGTCTTCGTTCGGGAAGACGCCCAGGCCCTTCGCGACTTCATCAAGCAGCACGTCAAGCACGGTGACCGTGGCGACCTCCTCTATCGCATCGAGCACGGTCGGATCCGCCCCTCCAAGAACCTGGCCGACGCCCTGCTCTCGATGCTGCAGGGAAACCCCGAGTTCAAGCTGATCGACGACCAGAAGCTGGTCTACGAGACGGCCTTGTCACTCGCCGGCGAGGCACAGGTCGGCGGAAAGCAGGTCCTGATCGTGGAGGGCGGGCCGGGCACGGGCAAGTCCGTTGTCGCGATCAACCTCCTGGTCGAGCTCACCCGGCGAGAGCTGGTCGCTCAATACGCATCGCGCAACGCAGCGCCGCGCGCCGTCTACGAGAGCAAGCTCGTCGGCCATTTTCGCAAGTCTCGTATCTCGAATCTCTTCGCGGGGTCTGGCGCCTTCCTCGACGCCGCCCCCGACGTCTTCGACGCGCTGATCGTGGACGAAGCGCATCGTCTGAACGAGAAATCCGGCCTCTACCAGAATCTCGGCGAGAACCAGATCAAGGAGATCATGCGGGCAGCGAAGCTCAGCATTTTCTTCATCGACGAGGACCAGCGCGTGACGCTGAACGACATCGGCGAGAAGGCGGAGATCCGCCGCTGGGCGGAGTCGCTCGGTGCGACCGTGCAGGAGCTCGCGCTCGAGTCTCAGTTCCGGTGCAACGGATCGGACGGCTACCTCGCCTGGGTGGACCACGCCTTGCAAATTCACGAGACAGCAAACGTCGATCTCGACGGGATCGACTTCGAATTCCGAGTCTGCGACTCCGCGTCGCAACTCAGAGACGCGATCTTCGAGAGGAACCAGCCTGGCAACAAGGCACGACTCGTCGCCGGCTATTGCTGGCCCTGGACCAGCAAGAAGGATCCGTCGGCGATGGACATCGTGTTCCCGGGCACCGATTTCGCGATGCAGTGGAACCTGGCCGACGACGGCAGCCTTTGGATCGTGAAGCCCGACTCCGTCAAGGAGGTCGGTTGCATCCACACCTGCCAGGGTCTCGAGCTCGAGTACGTCGGAGTCATCATCGGGGCCGACCTGGTCGTCCGCGATGGCAGGGTCGAAGTGGACGTGTCGAAGCGCGCACGCGCGGATCGGACCGTCCACGGGTACAAGAAGCTCGCGAAGGCCAACCCCGCCGAGGCGCGCCAGGTGGGTGACCGAATCGTCAAGAACACCTACCGGACTCTGATGACGAGAGGATCGAAGGGCTGCTTCGTCTTCTGCGTGGACCCGGAGACCAACGCCTACTTCAAGTCCTTCGTGCCTTCGCTCGCGCGGTAGTCATTCCGCCTTGCGGTTGCTGCCCCGAGACGTCTCCACCGGATAGCGCTTCGCGTTCACGGCGAGCTTGTCGAGGACGGCGCGTCCGAGGTCGATCTCGTACCGCTGCGCCATGCGCAACAGGAAGATGGCGACGTCGGCCATCTCGCCGGCGATCTCGTCTCTCGCCGACGGGTCGCGGAAGAGCGCATCGACCTCGTCTTCCGAGCGAAACCGAAAGTGCTCGAGCAGCTCACCAGCTTCCGTCGCGACGCCGATGGCGAGATCCTTCGCGCCGTGGAAGCGATCCCAATCGCGCGCTTCGCAGAACGCACGGATGGCGTCCTGGAGAGATTGCACGCTCGTCGGCTGCGTGGACATGCGCGCAGCATCATATCCAAACACTGCTCTCTGCTCCCCCGGTCAGCGGCCATCCGTGTCTGGTGCAAGATGCAAGGCCAAGCGAACCGCTCAGCGACGAACCTCGATTACCATTATCCTCGACCGCGCCCGCGACCCACCCACGTACAGCTGCCTCTCCCCACTCGTCCCCTCGCCCGCCACCACATCGAGCACGACAAAGTCGATCTCGCCCTCTTCCGCGGGCGCGCCGCGACCGCCCGGCAGCACGAAGCGGCGCGAGTGCAGCACGAGCCAGGGGTCCTTCGGGAGCCCATCGCGTAGGCAATCGAAGACCCGCTTCTCGGAGACCGGCGCCGGGCGCCAGGCGTCCGACATCCTGACTCAGCTGGTCGGGCCGTAGGTCCTCGCTCCACTCGAGCGCGGTCGAATCGCTCGTGTAGCGCGGCCCCCTTCCTGCGTGGCGCAGCACGACGTCCTCGATCCGCGTCGAATCGAGTGCCAGCAGGCCGTCGACGGTGCGCGCCTCCTGACGCATGCGCGAAACGCAGGGCTCGCGAGTGGGCCAGCGAGCGTGCCGGCATGATCGCCGTCATACCCGGCCGCTGGCCGCGGCAGCGATGTTCCGGGCATCAACGCTCCGCGACCGCCCGGGCGGTGCGCGCCCACAGGAGAATCCCGAGCGATGGCCGACTTCCTCTCGATGTACTCGATCCAGCACTGGCTCGCATCCTGTCCGCAGGGCTACCTGGCGGGCACCGAGTTCGGGCACGCCCCGCACGAACGCGAGCCTGGCCTCGTCCTCGAGGACCCCCTGCTCCGCGAGCAGGCCATCGGCACCACGGTGCAGCTCGTCGTCGGCGAGCGTTGCGCGTTGGCGGCCTCGTCCGGGCTCGTCAACGCAGCGCCCGACGAGGCGAGCAAGTGCTTCCTCGCCACGCAGACGCTCGACGAAGCACGCCACGTCGAGGTGTTCTCGCAGCGGCTCCAGGACCTGGGCGTGAAGCGGAGCGAGCTCGAGGACACGATCCGCCAGTTCGCAAACCCGAACCTGGTGCGCTTCGCCGAAGTCCTGCTCGAGAAGGTCGACCGCAAGGACTTCGTAGCCGGCGTCGTCGGCCAGAACATCGTGCTCGAAGGCATGGCCTTCAGCGTGTTCGAGATGATGCACGCCGGCATGCAGGACGTGAACCCGAAGTTCGCGCACACGCTGTCCGGCACGATCGCCGACGAGCGCCGCCACGTCGGCTTCGGCGAGAACCGGATCGGCTCGCTGATCGCGCAGCACCCGGAGAAGAAGCCCGAGATCGAGCGCATGCAGAAGGAGATGTCCTACTGGATGCTGGCGACCTTCGCGGACTCGTTCCGGAACTCGCCCGCGCGCGAGGAGATGCGGAAGCTGCGGGCCAACCTCTCGGGCTACGGCTCGGCGCCGGCGAAGTGGCAGGGAGCCGATCTCACGGCGCTGGAGCCGGCCGAGATGGAGCGGCTCCTCGCCGACACGGTGCTCAAGGAGTTCAAGGTACGCCTGGGCCGGATCGGCATCGAGTACCAGACGCCCGCGCAGCCCTGATGGGCGGAGGAGAGGACGAGTCGGGCGCCGGCCGATCTCCACAGCTCGATCCGCGCGCCTTCCACCAAGAGGTGCACTCGTTCGAGTTCTGGTTCCAGTCCGTCACGGGCTACCTGGCGGGCACCCACTTCGGGCAGCGGCCCGGCACTCCCGACGAGGCGCTCGCGCCCGCGGAGCGCGAGCGCCTCGTCACCGTGCTGTGCAACTCTGGCAAGCGCCCCGAGCTCGGCCGCAGCTACCTCGAGACGGTGGCGCGCCTGGGGTTCCGGTGATGGTCGATCCTCTCGAACGAGAGGCGGACGACGCTCCGCGCCGGCGCTTCCTGCTCGAAGAGACGGGCTTCGACGAGGTGCCGCCGAAGTACCGCCGCTTCTACCGCCGCTGGCAGGGCGCCAGTGACAGGCTCGGCCCCAACGAGGCGATCTGTCCGGTCTGCAAGGTCGTGATCCGCTCGACCCGCGAGCTGCGCGAGGGCGATCGCGTGTACTGCATGCCGTGCATGTCGCGCCTCGTGCTGGTGCGCGCCGGCGACGGCGCGCTGGAGGCGCGGGTCGCCTACTGACTCTGCGTAGACGGGCGGGCGAGCTTCGCCGCGAGGTGGAAGACCACCCACGCTCCACAGCGGTCGCAATCGACGTCATTGCCGTAGCAGCAGAACGGCGTGGCGAAGCGGTCGTGCTCCATGTAGAGCGGCAGGACGTGACGCTTCGCGGGGCACGCGTCGGTGACCCGCTTGCAATGCTCGGGCAGCATCAACTCCAGCGAGCGGGTCGAGTTGCGGATGAAGCCCGGATGCTCGCGCCCGAGCCGCATCACCTCGCGCACGGCGGCCGCGCGCTCCTGGTTGGTGGGCCAGGCGTCGTCGCCCGCGTCGCCCGCCCGTGGCACGTAGAACGAGAACGTCATCCAGCCGGCGCGGGTTCCGCGCACGGCCTCGACGAGCTCCTCCAGGCGGTGCTGGTTCCGGCGTGTGACGACCGCCTGCACCTGGACCGGGCTCGCGAAGCGTTCGGGAATCCGCGACAGCGTCCGGATCACGCGGCGGAAGACGCCCGCGCCGCGAATCCGGTCGTTCAGGTCCTCCGGTCCATCGAGGCTCACGACGTAGAGCGCGCCCGGGCCGAAATCGACGAGCGGAACGGTGCCGTTCGTGGTGACCGTGTTGCGGGAAAAGAGTCGGAGGCCGCGCTCGAGGAGGTGGGGCTTCAGCAGCGGCTCACCGCCCATCCAGAGCATCGAGACGATGCCGTGGCGGTCGCGGAGCGCGCGCAGCGTCTCGAGGATCTCGTCGTCACGCATCCCGTCGCGGATCGACCGCGAGGCCTGGTTCGGATTTCCGTCCCGGAACACGAAGCAGTGCGAACACGACAAGTTGCAATGGTTGGTGACGTTGACCAACGCCGCCGGGTAGCGGGCATCGTCGCGATAGGAGCCGGTGAGGCGGGCGCGGATCTTTTTCACGGCCGTGCATCTTCTATCCCAGCGCCGGAGCGCGGAACTATGACCGACGTCATACCCGGACGTGAGCTCGCGACGGCAGCATGCCCCCGCCATCCGAGTCGGCCGATTCGCGGCCGTCCGCGGCCCGTGGAGGATTGCACCGCATGCCCGTCGACGAGCTCGTCACCTCGCTGAAGACACTCTGGCGGTTCGACTACGAGCCGAAGGTCAAGGCCTTGCGCGACCTGTACGAGGTGGCGAAGAAGGAGCAGTGGAACGCCTCCGCAGACATCCCGTGGAAGCTCGAGACCGAGCACCCGGGCGAAGTGCTGGACCCGCGACAAGACATGTTCCGGGATCTCGACGTCGTGAAGGCGCTGCCCGAGGACAAGCAGACCGAGGTCTCGGTCCGCAACGCTGCGTGGATCCTGTCCCAGTTCATGCACGGCGAGCAGGGGGCCCTGCTCTGCTGTGGACAGCTCATCGAGGTGGTGCCCGACATCGACGGCAAGCTGTACGCGGCCACCCAGGTGGTGGACGAGGCTCGACACGTCGAAGTGTTCCACCGCTACATCACGCGGCTGCACGGCGTGTACCCGATGGACCCCACGCTGCAGGCCGTGCTCAACCAGATCCTGGAGGCCGACCTCTGGCAGATGAAGTGCGTCGGAATGCAGGTGATCGTCGAGGGACTCGCGATGGGCACCTTCAAGATCATGAAGGAGGGGACGAAGGACGAGCTGTTCCGCCGGATCGTCGGCCTCACCTCCCAGGACGAGGCGCGTCACGTCTCCTACGGCCTGATCTACATGAAGGACGAGCTCCCGCGCATGTCGGAGCCCGACCGCGCGCGCGTGGAGGACTTCGCGTTCGCAGCCGTCGACGCCCTGTGCGGGCGGCGGCCGGGCACCGGGCTCCTGACGCAGGGGGCGATCCTCGAGGAGGTCGGCGTGAACCTCGGGGCGGCGGTCGCGGAGATCCAGGCGAAGCTCGGCGATCCCGAGTTCGTGGCTTCCCAGCCGGACCCGTTCCGCGACTACGTCATGCCGCAGCTCACGCGGCTCGGAATCATCACCGAGCGGACCGCCCCGCGGTACCGCGAGCTGGGCTTCGCCGTGTAGGGTCCCTTCCCTGCGGTCGGCTTCCTTGTGAGAGGGCTCGTGGCAGCACGCAATCGCCTCCGTCCCCTGGTCGCGCTGCGCGCCATGCGCAGGCTCGGCCAGGACCCGGACGACACGGCGCAGGCGATCGTGGTGATCGCGGCGCTGGCCGGAGGCTCGAACCAACGGCTCCTGCGCCGCTTCCGCCGCTCGCCGCGCGCGGAAGCGATCCTGCGCGAGCGCCGCGACCTGTATGGCCTGCTGGGCGACCTCGACGGTCTGCTGACGCTGCCGGCGGGCTCGCTCGGCCGGGCGATCGGCGACTGGTTCGCGCGCGAGCAGATCGGCGCACAGGGCCTCGCGCAGGCCGCCACGACGGCGCGCGCTCAGCTCGGGACGACCCCGCCCGACGGCGGTGACGAGCAGGTGTTCCTCGCCCGGCTGCTCAACCTGCACGACGTCTTCCACGTGCTGACCGGCTACGACCGCGATCTCCGCGGCGAGGCGGCGGTGCTCGCCTTCACGCTGGCGCAGACGCGGAGCCCGGGCATCGCCTACATCGTCCTGCGTATCCTGCTGCGCGCGGGCTGGCGGTCGGAGATGGGGCGGCTCATTCGGCAGGGCTTCCGGCGAGGTCTCCACTCGGCCTGGCTGATCGACGAGGACTGGGAGGCGCTGCTGGCCCGGCCGCTCGACGAGGTCCGCGACCGGCTCGGAATCGGGAAGCCGCCGATCTACGAGCAGGTGCGATCGCCCGCGGCCCCCGCGCTGACGGCTGGCTGAGGGCGGACGGCCGGATGCCCGTTACGATCGGTGGTATCGGACAGCCACCATCGTGGAACGCAACGTCATCCTGCTCCGGCCGCAGCGACGCACGCGGGGGATCGCCGCCGACCACGGCATGCTCGCAGCGATCGTCCTCGTGGTCATCGAGGCTCTGCTCTTCGTCGGCTTGGTGAGCGCCTTCTGGCTCACCCGGGCGGAGGCCGGCGGCGCTTGGCCGCCGTCCGGCCAGCCGTGGTTCCCGCCGGAGGAGCTGGCGATCAACACCGTCGCGCTTCTAGCGAGCGGCGCGCTCGTCTCCTGGGCGGCCCGCACCTGGGAGAACCCGGAGGCACGGATCGCGCCGGTGCTGTTCGCCGCGATGCTGCTCGGCGGCTTC
Source organism: Pseudomonadota bacterium (assembly GCA_003576805.1). Taxonomy (GTDB): domain Bacteria; phylum Myxococcota_A; class UBA9160; order UBA9160; family PR03; genus PR03. Next base: position 12,600 of record QEVM01000036.1, read on the forward strand.
TTCCTGTTCTTCCAGGGCGTCGTCTGGCTCCACCTCATCCGCGAGGGGCTGAGCCTGACCTCGAGCCATCACGGCAGGTTCTTCTGCCTGATCCATGTGCTGCACGCCATGCACACCGTCGGCGCGCTGGCGCTGCTCGGCATCGTGTGGCTGCGCCTCGAGCCGCTCCGCGACGACGGCGTGCAATCCAGGGAGCGCATGTGGGGCAGCGCCTTCTCGGCGGCGCGCATTCCCTGGTACTTCGCGGTCGGAAGCTGGCCCGTGCTCTATTTCAGCCTCTATCTCTGAGAGCCCTTCTCGTCCGACTCGACCACCCTACCGAACTCCCAGGCGGTGTCGTGATGGTGGTAGAGCCAGACGGCCTCGTGGGTCGTCCCGCCCGGATCGCGGTAGGAGATCCGACATCGGACGCTTTCGGCTGAGCCCATCTCGGCTCCCGAATCCAGCAGCACGTCGCCCGGATCCGCGACGTACGTATACGCGAGGACCAACGCAACGGCCGTGAACAGGAGCGCGTAGTACTTCCACATCCCCGAACCCCGACCGGTTGTGGGCGCCTCGACCGTCCCTGCCGTCATTCGTCCTCCTTGCGGGCCGGCGAGCTGGGGGGGCCCTGGAACAGATCCCCGAACCTGCGGGCCAGCTGGCCGAGCGCGGAGCCGAGCGTTCGCTGGTCGGCCCGGAAGCGAGAAGTCTCCGGCCCGAGCTGCAGTTTGCGGCCGCTTCCGGCGTGCAGCTTCTGCGCGCGCTCGAACAGCACCTCCTCGGTCTCCGGGTTGTCCGGGTCGACCACGCAGCAGTCGACGGGACAGACCCGCTCGCACTGCTGCGTGTGGTGGAACCCGACGCACTCGCTGCAGAGGGCGGGGTCGATCACGTAGATGTCCGGCCCCTTGGAGATGCCCCCGCTCGGACACACGCTCTCGCAAGCGCCGCAGTTCACGCAGGCTTCGGTGATCTTGTTGGCCATGGCGATCGCCCCCGCTAGCAGCCCGACCCGAGAGTCGGGCTGCTAGCGCGCCGAAGGCGGGCGAAGTTCATCGGCTAGGCCGCCCAGTGCTTCTCGTAGACGGTCCACTCGCCCTCGGACTCGAGCTCCGGCGTCTCCCTGCGCATGCGGGTGGCGTTCTTCAGGAAGAACCACATCAAGGGCAGCACGCCACCCACGATGAACAGCGTTCCGCCGATCGAGCGCAGGTAGGTCAGGGTCTTCCACACGGGCCCCGTCAGGACCTCCTGCGTCCGGGCGAACCACAGGCCCTCCTGGAGCACGATCATGAGCTGATAGACGCCCACCGGGAACAGGTCGAGCATCATCATCAGCAGCAGGCCGATCTGCAGGGACCAGAACGACGTCTTGACCAGCTTCTCGCTCCAGTCGTGCTTGTGGAGCAGGTGCTGCATGCAGAACAGCATCCCACCGATCGCGATGTTGCCCTTCACCCCGAACATGGCGGCGTGCGCGTGGTTGCCGGTCAGGTACGTGGCGTGCTCGTAGTAGTTCACGATCGGCAGGTTGATCAGCGAGCCGAACAGCCCGGCCCCGAAGATGTTCCAGAAGTTCACCGCGAGGATGAAGAGCCAGACGCCCTCCATCACGAACACCTGCCGGCCCGCCGCCACGTGCCCGCGTGCGTTGCCCGCCTCCGACTTCATGCGCCACGCGTCGAGCGTGAGCAGGAGCAGCGGCAGCACCTGCAGCGTGGAGAAGACGCCGCCGACCGCGATGATCCCCGTCGGCTTGGCGATCCAGTAGAAGTTGTGGGAGATGCCCAGCGTCGCGGTGACGAGGAACATCATGACGGCAAGGAAGATCACGCGCTCGCACATCATCCTCGAGATCAGGCCCATCTGGACGAGCATGTAGCCGACGATCACCGTGGTGAAGACCTCGAAGGTCACCTCCACCCACATGTGCACCACCATCCAGCGCCAGTAGTCGGCCACGGCCCAGTTCTGGTCCGGGGAGATCATCAGCCCGAAGAACAGGAAGGCGACCATGATTCCGCTGCCGTAGAGGAGCCACGAGGGGACCGACCAGATGTTCTTGGTCGTCAGCCACGGCCGGACCGCGCGGTAGATGATGTAGATCCAGAGCGCGAACGAGGCCAGCAGCGTGTACTGGAAGGCCCGGCCGAGCTCCATGAACTCCCAGCCCTGGCTTCCGAACCAGTACGCGGCGGCGCCGGTGATCATCCCGGTCTGCCCGGCGTAGATCCCGACCAGCGCCCCGACACCCGTCACGATGCAGATGCCGAACAGCAGGTTGATCAGGAAGAGCTGTCCATCCGGAACCCGCGAGATCCGGGGCAGGAAGAACAGCGTGTAGCCGACCCACGCCATGAAGAACCAGTAGATCTGAAACAGCGTGTGGTAGCTGCGCAGGACCGTGAAGGGGATGATGCTCGCGAGCGAGACGCCGAACGGGCGAACGAAGTCGGTGGCGGCGAGCATGCCGGCCAGCACCTGCGCGCCGAACAGCAGGATCGCGAGCACGAAGAACTTGTACGTCGCCCGCTGGGTCGCGCGTACGCGGCCCTGTTCGAGGTCGTTCGTGGTGAGCGACGTCCCGTTCCCCGTGAACGGATCGCCCTCCTCCTTGAACTGGCCGTAGATGTAGAGGACCACCAGGATGCCCGCGAACAGGCCGAAGATCGAGATCACGCTCCAGAGCAAGGTCTGGTTGGTCGGCAGGTTCCCGGCCGCCGGGTCGTAGGGCCAGTTGTGCGTGTAGCTGTAGTCCTGGCCCGGCCGCTGGGCGCCGGCGACCCAGGCTCCCCAGTAGAAGAACGCGGTCAGCGCCGCGATGTCGTCGGGGTCGCTGATGAATCCCGCGGGATCGAAGGCCTCGTCGTAGTCGGGATCGTTGAACATCCGGTTGTAGTGGATCTTCAACTCCTCGAACGCGTGGATCTGGGCGTCGTTGAGCACGATGTGGCCCGCGGCTTCGTCCCAGGTGTTGGTCTTGATCTCGCGGGTCACGCGGACCCCGATCGCATCCGCGTCGTACTGGCTCGGCGTGCCTCCGCCGTTCTGCCGCTCGTAGAAGGACCGCATCGCGACGACGGTGCGGTGCAGCGCGTCGGCGGTGAAGTCCGGTCCGCGCTCCGCGCCGTCGCCCCAGAACGAGCCGTAGGTCATCAGGCCCCGGAGGTGGAACACCTCCTGTCCCTTCTTGATCTGCTCGACGGGGATCACCACCTCCCCCGTCGACGAGACGTAGTCGGTGAGCGGCGGCGCTCCGGTGTAGGTCTCCGTGCCGAGATAGACGAGTCCACTCAGGCAGATCGCGGCGACGATCAGGAAGTGGACCCACCACGTCTTCTTGTCGTGGAGTACCTGGGCGAGGTTCCTCTTCGCGTTGCTCATGCTCGGCTTCGGCTCCCTGCGCCTTTCCGGCGCCCTTGCGAGGCGACGACACGCCGTCGATGCGCGGTCTCCGGGCAGCGGCGGCACCGGGACGATTCCCGGTGTGACGCACTTTACGGAGGGCTCGGCGCGGCCCGCATCAGTCGTTCGGCCGATGCCGGAGTGGAAGACCCGGGCGCGTGGCGTCCTGCTATGACCGCGGTCATAGGAAGGGCCACGAGCCCTCCGGCATGCTGCCGCGCGTGGCAGCGGGCGCACGGCGATTCGGAGTGGACCGGGATCTCTGCATCGGATGCAAGCTGTGCGAGGAGCGGGCGCCGGAGAACTTCGAGGTGCCGCCCGGCGAGTCCTGGTCGCGCGTCTTCCAGCAGCCGCGCGACGAACTGGAGGAACGCGCCTGCCTGGAGGCGCAGGAGTACTGCCCGACGGCCTGCGTCTACGAAGACGAGACGTCGTGACCCGGCTCCGCTCCGACTCGCGGTGAGGAAATGCGGGAGTCGCGCGCGCGAATGTTCCGCACTTCGCTCGTGCGCCAGCGCCGCAGGCCGGCCGGCTGGTAGGCCGCCACGAACACGCGACGGCTCGAGCGGCCCCGGTTGCCGCGCGACCCGTGCACCAGGTCGCGGTGGAAGGTGACGACCGAGCCGGCAGGGAGCTCGATCGCCCGGGGCGTGCCAGGGACGCCACGCACATCGGTGTACAAGGCGCCGAGCGTCCCGCGATTCGCGAGGCTCGGGAGGTGCCCGAACCGGTGGCTGCCGGGAATCACCCAGAGACAGCCGTTCTCCTCGCTCGCATCGTCCAGGTAGACGAGCACGCTCACGATCCGGTCGAGCCGCTCTGCTCCGTACACCCAGTACGGGCTCTCCTGGTGCCAGGGAAAGGGGGCGCCGCCCGGGCGCTTCACGTTGAGCTTGTCGCTGAACAGGCTCAGCGCCTCGCAGCCGAGCACGCTGCGCACGGGACCCCACAGCCGCGGGTCGTCGACCAGCGCGGCGAGGTGCGGATCGAGATGATGGCAAGGCTCCATCGAGCGGATCGCCCGCAGCTCTTCGCGCCACTCCCATTTGATCGTCGAGCCCCGCAGCACCTGATAGCGCTGGTTGTCGATCTGCTCGACGGGCGTCACGGGCTCGGCTTCGGCCGCGTCGAGGATGGCTCGGTGCACGCGCTCGGCGGCCTCGCGCAGCGGCCCGAGCTCCGCCTCGGAGAAGACGGCCGCGCGCGCGAAGAACCCGAGCTGCTCGAATTGCACGCACTCGTCCGGGGCGGCACGCGTCTGCGGATCCACGGGGTCCCTCCTCTCCGAGCAGTGCAAGCTCACCGCGCGCTGCGCGCGCAGCGGAATCCGAGGTGGTGCAGTGCGAAGCGCGCCTGGAGGCTCGAGCGGAAGGCGTGGCGCATCAGGCCGGCGTAGTCCTCCACGTCTGCGGCGCCGGCCGCGCTCCCGCCACACCAGGCGTCCAGCTGGCGGTCTGCCTTCCGGCGGCCTTCGAGCGCGGCGCGGCTCTTCTCGAAGTCGGAGACCCACTCGAAGAGCACGCCGTGCTGGTCACGCAGGCCGTAGCGGTTCGGCGGGGACGCGCCCGCGTCGGGAAGAGGCCGCCGGGGACGACCGTAGAAGGCGAGCACGCGCTCGCGGATCTCCACCTGCTCCTCGGGCCCGGCGGGCGCGGCCGCCCACTCCCACTCGGCCTCCGTCGGCAGGCGCGCGTCCCGGGCGCCGCAGTAGCTCCGCGCGGCGAACCAGGAGACGAACGTGATCGGCTGGCGCGGCCGCACCCGCGACCCGAGCTCGAGGTCGCCGGCCCAGTGGGCGAGGTAGAACGCGTCGGCGACGTCGGGCGACACCTGCGAGCGACGCCAGCGCGAATGCGCGCGCACGAAGGCGAGGAACTCGGCGGTGGTCACCGGTCGCTCGTCGAGCCAGAACGCCTCGACCCAGCTTCCTGCGGCCGCGCCCAGTGTCGAGTGGACGGGCACGTGGTAGCCGGCCGGAACGAGCCGCATCCCCGGCGGCGGACTGGCTGCCTCCGCTGCTGCGGCGGCGGCGAGCCCGACCAGTGCGATGAGGGCGCAGCGACGCTTCAGGGTCGCTCCGCCTTCTGCGCTCCGCGGAGCGCTTCACGCGCGAGCGCGACATCTTCGTCGCGCACCGCGTCGCCGCGGTTGCCGAAGCTGCTGCGCACGAAGGTCAGCACGTCGGCGATCTCGCGGTCGGCGAGATGCGCCAGCGGCGGCATCACGCCGTCGTAGGTCTTGCCGTTCACGACCACCGGGCCGGACAGTCCCGCGAGCACGACCTGGATCGAGCGTTCCTTGTCCATCAGGTAGTCGCTGCCGGCGAGCGGCGGAAAGGCGTCACCCATCCCCTCGCCGTCGGGCTGGTGGCAGGTCGCGCAAACGGATCGGTACACGGCCAGGCCGCGTGCCCGGCGGGCCGCGGGTGAATCGTCGCCCGCGTCGCTGGCGCCGGCGCGCATCGCGGCCGGCGTGGTGCCCGGCGCGTCGCTGTCGGTCCGATAGATCGCCTCCTTCTGCCGCCCGGAGTACACGATCCGGTTCGCCGGGCCGCTCACCTCGAGCATGCCGATCGTGCCCTTGTGGAAGGCGCGGAAGAGCGAGTGGTCCACGAGGACGTAGCTGCCCGGCACCTGCGTCTGAAACTCCACGACCGCCGATCCGCCGGCGGGAATCAGCGTGGTCTGGACGTCGCGCTGCACACTCGGGCTGCCCTCCGGGTGGACGACGTCGAAGATCTCGCCGATCACGTGGAACGAGCTCACCAGGTTCGGACCGCCGTTCCCCAGGAACAGGCGTACGGTTTCGCCCACCTCGGCACGCAGGGCGTCGTCCCCGGCCAGCGATCCCTCTCGCCCGTTGAACAGCACGTAGGAGGGGTCCTCGTCGATCGCGCGCTCCATGTCGAACGGCTGATGGCCCGGCTCGCGAAAGTTCCCCCGCGTGTAGAAGTCGCCCTGCACGACGTAGTACTCCCGCTCGACTGATCGCCAGCCTTCCTCGGGCTCGATCACGATCATTCCGTACATGCCGTTGGCGACGTGCATGCCGACCGGCGCCGTCGCGCAGTGGTACATGTACACACCCGTGTTCAGGGCCCGGAAGGTGAACTGGCTGCGATGCCCCGGTGCCGTGAAGGTGCTCGCGGCGCCACCGCCCGGTCCTGTGACGGCGTGCAGATCGATGTTGTGCGGCATGGTGTTGTCGGGATGGTTCATGAGATGCAGCTCGACCAGATCGCCGCGCCGCACGCGGATCATCGGTCCGGGTACCGAACCGCCGAAGGTCCAGAACGTGTATTGGACGCCGTCGGCGATCTCCTTCACGACCTCGCGCACCTCGATCTCCGCCACCACCCGCGCCGGGTAGTCGCGGTGCACCGGAGGCGCTGGACGGGGCGCCATCCCGAGCTCGGCTCTCACGACCGGAAGCGTGGTCGGATCGATCTCGGGCAGGCTCGTCGGCGACGCCGGAGCCAGCGAGACCTCGGCTCCGCAGGCAAGGCTCATCAGCACGCAGCAGACAAGGCCCACCGCTCGTTTCAATTCCCACCTCGATTCGCGCTGACTGCGGCTCGCGACACGTGGAGCCGCCGCGCCGCGCAGACAGGAGCACTTCCGGGAAGATCGGCGTATGACGGATGTCATGTCGCTCGCCGAACCCGGTGGTCTGCGCCTGGGGCTCCCTCGAAGGCGGAGGCCACCACGACGGCCCGGAAGCAGGACCCGAACCCACTCGACTTTCAGCTCCTGGTACTGCTCGTTGCCGTCGGGGCGCAGGCGCTTCTCGCGCTCGACATCTCGCGGTTCCTGGATGACCCCTGCGTCGAGACCGCTTTCACGCGCGCGCCCTGACGGACGAGGTCGAGGTCGTGGTGATCGGGGCGGGGTCGGCGGGCTCCTGACTGGCGCCCGGCTGCGCGAGATCGGAGTCCGGCACATCCGCTTCATCGACAGCGCCGCGTTCCACGCGAGCCGTTGGGACTTCGCCTACACGGGCGGCGATTCGCACGGGAACCTGACGGGGCTGCGCGGCAAGCGCGTCGGCATCATCGGCACCGGCGCCACGGCGGTCCAGATCGTCCCGCACGTCGCCGAGGCGGCGGAGCACCGGAGGGCGATCGCGTTCGCCGCCCTGCTCGGGCTCGGTCGGCGGCTCCGGCCGCGGCGCGGCGGAGGGCGGCGCGCTGCGGCTTAGCGCGATCGCAGCACGAATCCGCACTGGAGGCAGTGGCCGGGAGTCCAGCGCAGGGCTAGGTGCGCGCGGCACGCGGGGCAGCGCCAGTTCATCCACGAGAAGACCACCGTGACCCCGAGCAGGAATACGGCACCGAGGATGATCGGCAGGAGGCCGAAGTCGGCCGCGTAGCGACGGGCGTTGGCGAGCAGTAACACCGCGCCGCCAAGGGGCACCAAGGCAGCCGCCTGATAGAGCCGCGTCTGCCGGAACCTGGCCTTCAGCGCAGCCGTTCGGTTGTCGCCGAACTTCACGCCTCCAGCCTCGGCGCCGTTTCGGCGGGCCGATATGACCGTGGTCATAGGAAGCCGCGAGCGGAGCGACACGCGGCGACGAGCTGACTGCTCGAAGAGCGGGAATGGGACCATGCCTGGGGAGCGGGCACGGCCATCAACCGGCCCAAGGACGACACCCGCAGCTTCGATCGGCGCAACGCGCAGCTCTCCTTCGAAGACGTCGTCGTGCTCGACCCCGTCGCCTTCGAGCTGCACCCCGTGCGCCCGATGACCGCGCCCGATCGGGAACGTATGCGGCGCAGCCTCACGATCGACATCCAGATTCCGAGCGGAACCCGCCGAAGGGCCCCGAAGCGGGGACGTGTCCGACAAGCCCTGCATCTACGTCCACACCAACCAGCGCCAGTACGTCCGGCTGACGATGCTCGCGCGTGGCGCGGCATGCACGGATCGCCAGGGCGGCGAAGGCGGGGCGGACGCGACAGCCAGGCCGCCGAAGGAGGCGTGCGCTCCAACACTTCACGGCGTCGAGACGGACGCGGCCCCGAGCCATCCCCTCGCACGGCATCGCCGCTCACGATGCCCTGCTCGAACGATCAGGAGGTCGATCGCGGCGTGATCCACGACCCGCCTGGGGCTGGACCCTCTTCGCCTCGTGTGGAGCCTCGCGGCCCGCATCTCTGCGTGCTCGGCCGGGAACGCCTGCCACTGCGTCGCGACGTTCCGCTACGCGCTGCCAGCGTCGACCTGACCGGCTGCCGCCCCCTATGACATCGGTCATACCGCGGAGACGGGCGCGGGCCGAACGTCGGGACTGCGATCCCTGGCCCGCGGGACTGCAAGGAGGACCCGATGTCTGCATACAGCCCGGTCGTGGAAGAAGGACTCGAGCGCATGCTCGCGATGGTGCGAGGCGACTTCGATCTCTCCTGGATGGACTCGAATCCCACCGGCTGGGGCCATCGCGTCCAGCCGGGCGCCAGCGGTCTCGGCCTGCGCGACGTGGATACCGGCGCCTACGGTGTCGTGCCCGAGTACGGGTCGAGCCACGGGAGCATGGCGCCGCGCGGTTGCTTCGTGCCCGCCGACACGCCGTCGCTCGGCATGTACGACCTGAACGAGAAGGCCACGGTCTGGTCGGACAACGCCGCCATGCTCTACGACGAGGCCGTCACCCGGCAGTGGAACTCGGTGACGGACGTGCCCTGGCACAAGCTCCAGAAGCTGCCGGACGACATCGAGAAGGCCGTGTGCCAGATGTGCACGAACTTCACGGAGGTCGAGTTCGTCGCGGGCGACATGCCGGCCAAGTGGCTGTGCCACATCAACCACGACTTCCACGAGGTGAAGCTGTTCCTGGCGACGCAGATCATGGACGAAGCACGCCACATGGACGTGTTTCGGAAGCGGGCGCTGGCCAACGGCGGCGGCCTGCTGATGGCGTCCCCGGGCAACGAGGCGCTGCTGGCGGCCATCCTCCAGGCTCCCAACTACACGACCGCCAGTGCCTTGATGCACATCTTCGGCGAGGGCTTCATCCTGACGCTGTTCCGGGCGGGGGAGTTCCTGGCGCCCACCGAGGTGGAGAAGACGATCTTCCGCCTCTGCATGCAGGACGAGGCGCGCCACGTGGCGTACGGCGTCAAGCACCTCCAGTACTTCGTCGCCCGGCACCCGGAGATGATGGAGGAGATCCATCACATCCTGGGTCTCGGCGAGGAGGCGATCTTCCGGCTGACCCTCGAGCCCCAGACGCTCGAGCCTCGGGCGATCCTCGCCGGCAAGGGCGTCGAGAACATCCAGCTCGGGATGACACGGCTCGCCTTCCTGTACAACAAGCAGATCACGGAGTACCTGCAGCGGCTCAAGATCGCCGGCATCGATCGGCTGCCGCGCATGAAGATTCCCGCCGAGCTGCCCGCGCTGGGTCCGGAGGTCTGAACGATGTCGAGCGCCGTTTGCTTTCCCTCGGTCGACTGGTTCGAGCGGCTCGCCAACGCCATGCGGAAGGAAGTCGAGCGCTTCCAGGAGCTGGGAACCACCGATTGCACGATGGTCGTGAAGGTCGATCTCGGCGCGCTCGGGACCAGGATCTACGAGATCGGGTTCGAGGGCTTCGAGATCACGGAGATCCGCGAGCTCTCGTCTCTCGAGCAGGCCAAGGCGAGCCACTTCGTCGTCGAGGGCTCACTCGAGGCCTGGCGCGAGATGATCGAAAACATCCGCCGCAACGGCGCTCCGGACCTCGAGCACACGCTCAACTATTTGACGCTGCCGGACGTTCCCTTGCGGGTCAGCGGGCCCGACCAGCTCGAGATCGACGCCTTCTACCGCTACAACGAGACGATCCAGCGCTTCTTCAACGGCGCCGCGGGGATCGCTACCCGCTACGAGCGGGTAGCGATCTGAGCCGGGCGAGAACACGAAAACGGAGCGGAGCTCTCGAGAGCGTGATCGCGTTCGGGCGGACCCCAGCGGTGGGTTGATGCGCGGTGCAGCCGCCGCGACGTCGCTCCCTCCGTCGCTCGGTAGCTGGAGGCGGCCGCGCCTGCATGGAGCGAGCGTCGCGCGCATGGTTCGCGAGCTCGACGCCGGCGTGCTGCGCTTCCACCTCGAGTACGAGCTGCGCCTGTGGCTCCGGCGCCGGGTCGCGGGCCTTCACACGGAACACCCGACGGCGCTCTACCTCGAGACGTCGAGCTACTGCGAGGGCGCCTGCGCGGACTGCTACGTACCGGCCGTCGACCGCCGCCGGCACCTCGAGCTCGATGCCGACACCCTCGAGCGGCTGATCGCCGACGCCGAACGCCTGCCTCTCGCCTTCGTCTGCCTGGTCGGCGGCGAGCCGCTCGACGGCTCGGTCGCGGAGCGGAACTTGCGGCTGGTGCGCGAGCACCCGCGGACGCGCTTTCTGATCTGCACCAGCGGCGAGCCGCAGATCGGCCGGGATCTCGTGCGCGAGCTCGGGACGCTGTGCAACCTCTCGCTGCTCGTATCCTTCGAAGGTCTCGCCGAGACGCATCGGCGCATTCGGCCGCGAGGCAGCTTCGAGCGCGCGTGCGCCGCGGTGCACACCTATCGGCGACAGGGCCGCGGCATGTGCGGAGCGAGCATCACGCTACGGACCGACAACTGGCGCGAGGCCACGAGCCGGGCCTTCGTCGAGTCTCTAACCGCCGCCGGCTGCCACTTCCTGTCGTACGCCCCGTGCGAAACCCGCGACGGCCGTCAAGCGTTGGACCCCGAACGGTACGCCCACGCTCTGGCGCGGCTGGCCGCGCTCTCCGCCTCGGCGACGGCGCTGATTTTCTGCCACCCGTTCGGCCAGATCCTCGGTGGGAAGGTTCCGACGGTGCAGCGACTTCGAAGCCTGACGGTCGACTACGCCGGCAACGTCTACACCGCACGCCGCGGGCCCTCGTTCGGAAACGTCCACCGAACCGACCTCTCCACGCTGCTCGCGCGACCCGACCTCCGGGCGTCCTACGGCGTGCCGGAGGCGACCGGCGCCGCTCCGGCTCCAGCTTCTCGACACCAGGGCGGAGATCGAGGTGGGCTGCGAGGCGTGGCGGCGGCGAGTGACGGGAGCTGCGGGTGACGTCCGTCATCGCGCTCCGCCGGCTCGGAAACCCCGGCTCCGGAGCGCGCTCGCTCGGACCGCGTAGGAGCCTGCGCAAGGGCGGCGACGCGCAAGGTCCGTGCGGCGGATGTCGGGACGCCGGTCCGGTTCACGACCGCGGGGCCGCGCCCGGAGAGCCCCGCGACCGGCTGCATGACCGCGGTCATACGCAGTGCCTTGGACGGGCGGCTATACGCTGCGCCGTGACCTGCCAGGAGGCCGTGCGGAGCCAGCGCGGCGACTCGACGCGATCTGGCAGGTCCGCACTACACACGGAGGGTGGGACAGACATGGCGATTTCCACATCGGACTCGACGCCGGAGCGCAGCACGCAGAAGCCGTGCGTGTTCATCCACGTCAACCACAAGCAGATCCTCGGTGCCATCGTGGGGGCGCACTCGCTGCGCCGCAACAGCGCGCACGCCGACCGCTTCGACGTGCGCTTGATCGAGACGAAGGATCACACCTTCCTTCAGGAGCGCGAGGGTCAGCCCTTCCTGCGCAACGGCGTGATGCGGCCGTGGCGGAACAACGATCTGCAGTCGTTCACGCCGCTGCGCTTCATGCCGCCCGAGCTGATGGGCTACAGCGGACGCGCCGTCGTGATCGACCCGGACGTCTTCGCGGTCGGCGACGTCTGGGAGCTGCTGTCGCGGGACATGTGCGGGAAGGCGATCATGTGCCGGCCGCGCACCCGCACGAGCCGGAGCATCCACGGGCCCATGGCCACCAGCGTGATGCTGCTCGACTGCGCGAAGCTGCGTCACTGGCAGGTCGAGAAGCAGTTCAACGAGATGTTCGACGGGAAGCTCGATTACAAGGACTGGATCACGCTGCGACACGAAGATCGAGACACGATCGGGCTCTTCGAGAACCACTGGAACGATCTCGACGTCCTCACCAGGGACACGAAGATGCTGCACACCACGAAGCGCTGGACGCAGCCCTGGAAGGCAGGACTGCCGATCGACTTCACGCCGGCCGACAAGTTCCCGCAGTTCCCCCCGATCGGCTGGCTGATGCGCTGGCGGCGCGAGCTGTTCGGGGATTACGCGTTCCTGGGTCGCTATCGCCGGCACCCCGATCGCAACCAGGAGAACTTCTTCTTCGGCCTGCTGCGCGAGTGCATCGACAACGGCAGCGTGACCGAGCAGATGGTCCGGGACCAGATGCGGCACGACCACGTGCGCCACGACGCCCTGCGCGTGGTCCATGAGGTGCCCCCGCTCCAGCAGACGCTCGCGTTGCTCCCCGCCTAGCCGACAGGATGCAAGGGGAGCCGCGGACATGACCGCCGAAGCGAGCCTGCGGGCAGCGCCCGCGGTCGTCGTGGCGCAGGAGGACGGGCGGCTGGTCGCGCTCGACGCGGGCGCTCGCCGCCTGCTCGGGGACGCCCTGGGTCGGGAGTGCTGGCGCGCCATCGGAGAACTGAGGGATGCCGAAGGCCTGCCCTGCCGCACCCACTGTGTGCGCGCGCTGCTGGAGCGGGGCACGATGGCGGCGCAGCACTCACGGGTCCTGCTGGGCGGAGTGCGCCACTCGCTCAGCTGCCTGGCGCTCGACGGACGCGTCGTCTGCCTGTTGAGCCCCGCTTCGGATCAGCGTCCCACGGCCTGGCAGCTGCTGAGCGCGCGCGAGCGCGAGGTGCTGCGGCTCCTGTCCGAAGGCCTCACCACCGGTGCGATTGCCGCGCGCCTCGAGCTGAGCGAGGCGACCGTGCGCACCCACGTCGAGCACATGCGGGAGAAGCTCGGAGTGAGCACGCGCGCCGCGCTCGTCTCGCGCGGATACACGCTCGGCTTCCTGGGCTAGCCGCCGACGCCGGTCGCGAGCAGGTCGCCGGGCTCGCCGCAGGACACGCGGTGCTCGGGGCGATCGCGTCGCATTCGTGTGGCGGCTGCCGACCAGATCGGCGCGCGAACGGCGGATATGACGGTCATCATGTCCGCCCCTTCGCCGCTTTCCTAGTCTGATCGGCGAGGTCGGCGGGAGGCGCCGTCGGAGGGGGAGCGTGGAGTAGATGGCGAGGGAGCGGAAGCGGCCAGGTTTCGTGATCGGCGTGGTAGGCCGAGCGAGCGTCGGGAAGACCTCGCTGCTGGAGCTCTTGATCCCGGCCCTCGAAGCGGGGGGGCCGCGGTCGGCGCGGCGAAGCACGCATCGCACGGGTTCCTGGCCGATCGGCCTGGAACGGACTCGCACCGATCGTACGAGTCCCGCGCCCGCGCCGTGGCGTTGCTCTCCAGTGAGCCGAGCGTCACGCTCGTGCGTCGCCGGAAACCGCCCGCCGTCGACACCGCGCTCGCGGCGCTGCCCGCCGACCTCGACCGGATGCTGGTCGAAGGCTTCTCGTGGGAGCCGATTCCGCGCGTGGTCGTCACCGGCCCCGGGCGCGAACATAGAGCTGCGTCGCGCCGCCGGTCTCCCATGCGCGCCATGCGGCGGGCATTCTACACAGGACGGCGTGGCGGAGACGCGAAATGCGACCGATCCCTGCCGCCGGGTCACCGCCTGGGACGGGACTGCAGCCGGTAGAGCACGTCCCAGACCGCGTGATACAGCTGGGCGCGCTTCGAGCCTTGGCGCTTCGCGACCTCGTCCTTGAAGTTGTCGTAGTCGATCGAACCGACGAGCCGACGCATCGCGTCAGCGACGGCCTTCCGCGGCGCCTGCGCGCGGTACCGATAGTCGGCCCGCTCGTCCTCCGCGACCGCGCCGAGCTCGGGCAGGAATCGTTCCCGCAGCGCGTCGAGATCCTCACGCACGCGAGCGCGCACGGTGAGCGTGCCCGGATCGCGGTCCCAGGACTTCTCGACGATGCTGAAGAAGCCGATCGGCGTGAGGATCCACATCGCTTCGCTTCCTTCCCGTCAGCTCTTTGCGCCGACGATCGTGACGCCCGCGCCGCTCGTGCCGGTGCGGTTCCGGACGAGCAGACGAGACGGCAAGCTTCGGGCCGCTCGCGGTCCTTCTCCGTGATTCCCGGAAGTCTCGCGAGGTCCAGCGTGTCGGCGAGTTCCGCGAGCTTCACGCGGCTCGCGATCGGAGTTCGGGTCGCGCGGCGGACGCGACTTCGATGGACCGGGGATTGTGGAAGCCATGCTCGTCCCTTCCTTTGCGACACACGAAGCATGAGGCCAACATGAGACGGATGAGGTCCAAGAGCGCCGAGGTGGCTGGTAGGTGAGCGCCAAGGCTCCACATGCGTGGCGTCGCCAATGAGGTGCTCAGACCGGCCAGCCCCGATCCTCACGGAGAACCACAGTGCCGCCGTCCAAGCTCCAAGGCCCCATCCCCGGCGACCCCTTCCTCGTCGGCATCGCAGATCCCTCCGCCGCCGGCTACGTCCGCGAGGAGTGGTTCCTCTCGGGCACCGCGTCGAGCTACGCGCTGCGCGGCGAGCGCGGTGAAGACGGACGCTGGGAGGCCGCGCGCGACGCGAGGGCTCCGTTCCTGACGCGCATCGTCGTGCTTCGCCCCGAAGACCCGGCGCGCTTCGACGGCACCACGCTGGTCGAGTGGATGAACGTGAGCGGCGGCATCGATGCGGCGCCCGACTGCTTCTTCCTGCGCCGACACCTGATGCGGTCGGGATCGGCGTGGGTGGGCGTGTCGGCGCAGAAGGCGGGCATCGACGGCGGCGGGCTCGTGCCGGGCATGCCGCTCAAGCAGGCGAACGCCGCGCGCTACGGATCGCTCGTGCATCCCGGCGACGCGTTCGCGTTCGACGTCTACACGCAGGTCGGTCGCGCGCTGCGGACGCCGGGGTCCGGGCCGCTGGGACCGCTGCGGGCGCGGCGCCTGGTCGCGATCGGGGAGTCGCAGTCGGCGAGCTTCCTCGTCACGTACGTCAACGCGGTGGACCCGATCGAGCGCTGCTACGACGCTTTCCTGATCCACGGGCGGCCGGGCAGCGCCGCCGGGCTCGACGGCACGTTCATCCGCAGCGCCAACGTGGGCGGCGATCTCGCGAAGCGGACCGCGCTCGCGACGGACGGCTTCCGGATCCGCGAGGACGTGCGCGTGCCGGTGCTGACGTTCCAGAGCGAGACCGACGTGGTGACGCTCGGCGGCGGCCGCGCGCGCCAGTCCGACTCGGAGCGCGTGCGCCTCTGGGAGCTGGCGGGCGCGGCGCACTTCGACACGTACGGTCTCGTCGCGACGCACGTGGATCGCGAAGGGATCGCGGTCGAGGAGCTCGCGCGGCACCTCGCGCCGACGGCGAACGTCGCGGGCATGGCGGCCGCGTCGCTGGTGAACTCGGGACCGCAGCAGCACTACGTGCTGAACGCCGCGCTCGGCGCGCTCGTGCGCTGGCTGCGCGACGGGACGCCGGCGCCCGAAGCGCCGCGCCTCGCGTCGCCGGACGCGAGCCCGACCACGCTCGTGCGCGACGACTTCGGCATCGTGCGCGGCGGCATCCGCACGCCCTGGGTCGACGCGCCCACCGCCGTGCTCTCCGGCGACCCGCCGGGCGGCGACGGCTTCCTCTTCCTGTTCGGAAGGACCGTGCCGTTCGCCGACGACGCGCTCGCGGCGCTCTATCCCGGCGGACCGGACGAGCACCTCGCGCGCTTCGACGCCGCGACGGAAGCGGCGCTGCGCGCGGGATTCCTGCTCGATGCGGACGCCGCGGAGATCCGCGCGCTCGCGCGGCACGGGCGGCAGCCGTCGGGATGGACGGTGTGAACGCTGCGCCGAGCTGCGCCCCTCGAACCGTGACCGCATCTGACACACCCCTCGTGCATCGTCTGCGGTATCCCTCCCGCCTCGATCGGAGCGCGCGTGCAGCACCGCGACGGACGGCTCGTCGTCTCGCCCACGGATCTCGCGGAGTTCCTGCGCTCGCGCTTCGCGTGCTGGATGACGCGGGCGGCGCTCGAGCGACCGGAGCTGCGGCCGGGGCGCGACGCGGAGGATCCCGAGTCGCTGCCCGACGTCGGCGAGATCCTGAAGCAGCGGGGCTTCGAGCACGAGGCGCGCGTGCTGGCGAAGCTGCGCGACGCGGGGCGCGACGTGGTCGAGCTGGCGGTGCACGGCGACGACTCACACGCGCGCACGCTCGAGGCGATGCGGGCGGGGCGCGAGGTGATCTTCCAGGCGCACCTCGCGCGGCCGCCGTTCGCCGGCGTGGCGGACTTCCTGGTGCGCGTGCCCGGCGCGTCGGAGCTCGGCGACTTTCACTACGAGGTCTGGGACGCGAAGCTCGCGCGGCACGTGCGGCCGACGCACGTGATCCAGCTCTGCTGCTACGCGGACATGCTCGAGGCCGTGCAGGGCGTGCGGCCGGGCGAGGTGCAGGTCGTGCTCGGCGATGGCCGGGAGAAGCGGCTGCGGCTCGCCGAGTTCTTCTATTTCCATCGCGCGCTGCGGCGCGAGCTGCTCGCGTTCCTCGAAGCTTGGCGCGCGGACGCGCCGCCGTTTCCGGATCCGGCGGCGGATCACGGCGCGTGGCAGGAGGAGGCGGATCGGCGGCTCGCGGCGTCGGACCACGTGATGCTGGTCGCAGGGTGCACGGCGGCGCAGGCGAAGAAGCTCGCGAAGGCGGGCATCGAGACGGCGTCGCAGCTCGCGGACGCGACGGCGGCGCGCATCTCCGGCATGGACGAGCGCATCTTCGCGAAGCTGTGCGAGCAGGCGCGGCTGCAGCGCGATTCCGCGGGCCTCGCGTCGCCGCGCTTCCGCGTGCTCGACGCGGACGACGTCGAAGAGGGCAAGGGCTTCGCGATGCTGCCGCCCGCGTCGGCGGGCGACGTCTGCTTCGATCTCGAAGGCGATCCGCTCGAGGTGGACGGGCTCGAGTATCTGTGGGGCGTCACGTACCGCGACGACGCGGGCGCGCTCGCCTACCGCGACTGGTGGGCGCACGACCGCGCCGGCGAGCGGTCCGCGCTCGAGTCGTTCCTCGACTGGCTCGCGGAGCGGCGCGCGCGCTTCCCCGATCTGCACGTCTTCCACTACGCCCCGTACGAGACCGCCGTGTTGAAGCGCCTCGCCGGCCGCGAGGGCACGCGCGAGGACCTGCTCGACGACCTCCTGCGCAGCGGCGTCTTCGTCGATCTCTTCTCGGTCGTGCGCCACGGCCTTCGCGTGGGCGAGCCGCGCTACTCGCTGAAGAACGTCGAGCGGCTCTACCGCGGCGCGCGCACCGGCGAGGTCGCGAGCGGCATGGAGTCGGTCGTCGCGTACGACGCGTGGCGGCAGTCCGGCGAGCCGCGCGACGCCGCGGCCTCGCCGCTGCTGCGCCGCATCCGCGACTACAACGAGGAGGACTGCCGCTCGACCTCGGAGCTGCTCGACTGGCTGCGCGCGCGGCAGCACGAGTGCGGCATCGCGTTCCGCCCGAAGCGCCCGGACGAAGAGCAGGCGGAGGAGAAGTCCGAGCGCGCGATCCAGCGCGCCGCCGAACGCGCCGAGCGCCAGGCGCTCGCCGCGCGGCTCCTCGCGGAGATCCCGCCGAGCGACGCCGAGCGCGCGGGCGATCCGGAGCGCTGGACGGTCCAGGAGCTGCTCGCGCAGATGCTCGAGTACCACCACCGCGAGGCGCGTCCGGTGTGGTGGGAGCTCTTCGCGCGCGCCGAGCAGAGCGTGGAGGAGCGCTACGAGCAGATCGACTGCCTCGCGGGGCTCGTGCGCACCGAGCGCGCGCCCTTCGCGATCAAGAAGTCGCTCGGCTTCGAGTACCGCTACGACCCGGCGCAGGACACGAAGATCGGCGAAGGCAGCGAGTGCGCTCTCGCGCAGCACCCCTTCCTCACGGTCGAGGTCTACGCGCTCGAACCGGACACGGGGGTCGCGGTGCTCAAGGTCACCGAGAAGGCGCTCGCCAAGGCGGGCCTCGCAGCGCTTCCGGACGCGCTCTGCCTGATCGAGTTCAAGCTTGTTCCCACGGAGACGCTCGAGCGGTCGCTCACCGACCTCGCGCGCACCTTCGAGGCGACGCACGACGTGTCGCCCGTCGTGCGCGACCTCTTGCTGCGCCGCCCGCCGCGGATTCGCGGCCAGTCGGGCAAGTCCGTTCGCCACGAGGGCGAATCCGCCGCCGACGCGCTCGTTCGCGCCGTCGCAGCGCTCGACAGCTCCGTGCTTTGCGTACAGGGCCCGCCCGGATCGGGCAAGACGACGTCGAGCGCGCGCGCCATCTGCGCGCTGTTGCGCGCGGGCAAGAAGGTCGGGATCGCGTGCAACAGCCACGCTGCGATCGCCAACTTGATGCGCGCGTGCGCCGACGAGAACGGTGGCGCGCTCGACTGCGTGAAGGTCGACGGGAAGCCGGGCACGCCCGAGGTGCCGACGTTCTCGGGCTGTGAGCACGTCCCAGGTCGCGCCGATGTCGCCTCCTACCTCGACCGCGTGTCGCTGATCGGCGGCACCGCCTGGTGCTTCAGCCGCCCCGAGCTGCGCGGCCGGCTCGATTGCCTCTTCGTCGACGAAGCCAGCCAGGTGTCGCTCGCGAACGTCGTCGCGATGAGCCGCGCCGCGCGCAACCTCGTGCTGGTCGGCGACCAGATGCAGCTCTCGCAGCCGACGCGCGCGGTGCACCCGGGAGAGAGCGGCCGCTCCGCGCTCGACTACGCGCTGGGCGGAGCGACGACCATCCCCGACGAACGCGGCCTCTTCCTCGAGACGACGCACCGCCTGCACCCGACCATCTGCGAGTACGTCTCGGGCGCGTTCTACGAAGACCGCCTGCAGCCGGCGCCCGGCAACGAACGCCGCGTCCTACGAGCGTCGCAGCGAAGCGACGGCGCGCTCGCTGCGCTCGAAGCCGGGCTCGTCTTCGTGCCCGTGCCCCACACGGGCAACACGCAGTGCAGCGACGAGGAGGCGGCCGCCGTGCGCGCGCTCGTCGCGCAGCTCGTCGGGCGTCGCCACACCGACCGCGAGGGCAAGCCGGCCGGCGAGATCGGGCTCGACGACATCCTCGTCGTCGCGCCCTACAACGCCCAGGTCCGCACGCTGGAGCACGCGCTCCCGCCGCGCGCCCGCATCGGCACCGTCGACCGCTTCCAGGGTCAACAGGCGCCGGTCGTCGTCGTGTCGATGTGCGCCAGCGAGCCGGCGCTCTCCCCGCGCGGCATCGGCTTCCTCTTCCACCCGAACCGCCTCAACGTCGCCGTGTCGCGCGCCCAGTGCCTCGCGCTCGTCGTCGGCGCCCCCGCCCTCGCGACCCCGTCCTGCCGCAGCGTCGACGAGATGCGGCTGGTGAATCGGATGTGTCGGTTGCTCGAGCACGCGACCGCCGCGGCTTAGGCGCGCGCGTTTGCGCTTCCCTCAACACCACACCAGCTCCGCCTTCTCCCCGCGCCTCCCCGCGACGATCGCCACCTGCCCCCAGCGCCGCGCGAGCGCGACCGCTTCATCCCGCGCGATGCCGAGGACGAGGAAGCTCGCCTCGGGCGGCCAGGCGTCGCTCGTGCCGGCGCCTCGGCCGCGGAAGTAGGGGCGGCCCGAGGCCGCGAGCTCGCGTTCGAGCGCGGCGTTGGCGGCGGCGTTGGAGTCGGCGTCGCGCAGCTCGCCGTGCGGGTTGTGGGCAGTGACGTAGGCCCACGCGTCGAGGCCCTTCGCTTCGAGCAGCGCGTCGAGCGCGGCGGAGCGTTCGTCGATGCGGATCGTGAAGGCGACGGCGCCGTCGGCGACCTCGTAGCGCGTGGTGCGGTACGCGTCGGCGCGCGCGGCCGAGGTGATGGTGGCCGCGCCGGGCGCGACGACCGCCGTCTGCTGCGCCGGCTCCGGCTCCGGCTCGCCGATCACGAGCGCGCGGAGCTTGTGCTGATCGCGGCGGAGCTGCTCGCGCGCGAAGCGGAGCTGCTCGATGCGGCCGCGGCGCAGCGCGTGGTAGGCGGTGAGGCGCAGGTTCTCCGTCCACAAGCGGATCAGCGCGAACCAGCGGCTCGACAGCCAGCCGACGACGGGCAGCAGCATCAGCGCGGCGATCGCCTCGGCGCGGCCGAGGTCGGCCCAGCGGCGCAGCAGTAGGAACACGACGGTGTAGGACGCGGCGAACGCCTGGATACCGATCCACAGCTCGTAGGCGGCGAGCTGCGTCGGATTGGCTGCGAATCGTCGGGCGGCCCACGACGTCACGTGGCGCGGCAGCCGGTTGATGAGCCAGCCGAAGCCGGCGAGCGGCGCGCCGAGCACGCCGGCGACCGCGGCGGGCAGCGTCTGGCGCAGCAGCGGCAGCGCGCTGACCTCGCGTTGCAGCATCTCCTCGGTGAGGCGCATGCACTCGAGCGCGGCGCGGTAGGCGGTGATGCGGCGCTGCAGGCCGAGCGCCCACGCCGGCTGGAAGCGCCCGTAGTACTCGACCGCCTGCGCGATGGCGCGCTTCACCTCGATGCGGCGGGTCGCCTCGTCCGCGATCTCGGGCAGGATGCGCGGGTCGGCGATCCAGTCGGCGCCGAACACTTCGTAGGCGGCGCTCACGATCGGCGCCTGGGTCAGATCGTCGAGGTGGATGACGAGCGACTCGATGCGCTCGCGCAGCGCGTCGGTGAGCGCGTTCACCGTCGCGACGGGATCCGCGCGGTACGCCGCCGCGTGCCGCGCCAGCACGATCGGCGTGCCGACGCGCAGCAGCAGGTCGCTGCGGTGCGCGCCCGGCTGCGAGAAGTTGATGCCGATCGGGACCACGCGCACGCCGAGCTCGAAGCCGCGGCCGGCCTCGGCGCCGAGCCCGATGCGCATCGCGCCGGTGCGCATCTCCTTCACCTGCGGATCGACGTGGGTGATGCCCTCCGGAAAGATCCCGATCGCGCCGCCGGCCTCGAGCAGCGCGTGGCAGCCGCGGAAGACGTCGGCGTTGCGGCCCATCTCGCCCGCGGCGTCCATCTTGCGGTAGATCGGGATGACGCCGAGCCGCGTCAGCAGCCGCGCGCGCCAGGGCGCGTCGAAGAGGGTGCTGCGCGCGACGAAGTGCACCTTGCGCGGCGTCGCGAGCCCGATCGAGAAGCTGTCGACGATGCCGCTCGGGTGGTTCGCCGCGAGGATCAGCGGCCCCGTGGCGGGAATGTGCTCGGCGCCGCGGATCTCGATGCGGCGGAACGCGACGCGCATCACGAACGCGATCACCGCGCGCGCGGCGCGGTAGAGGCGGTCGGCGGCGGGCTGGAGCGCGATGCCGGCGAGGGGATCCTCGGCGCGCGGCGCGGTCGGCGTCTCGGGCTCGGACATGGGCGCGGAACGTATCGGCGCGCGCGCCCGATTGCGACGCCGCGCGCGGCACGGCGCTCGTCTCCCGAGCTTCGCCCGCCCCGCCGCGAGCGCCGCGTCGAACGCCGCCTCCAGCGCCGCGTCGACGCCGCGACATCCGGCGACGACGCGCTCGCTCCAGTCGAGGTACTCGACGCGGCGCTCGCGTCCCAGTCGGCGGGCGGCGACTCGGTGACGTCGCGCACGCTCGCGATCTTGTCGGCGATCTTCACCAGCTTCGCCTTCGCCGCGAGCTGCCGCGCGTGCTCGAGCTGGAGGCGCTTGCGCACCCTCTTCTCGAGGCGCTTGTCGTCGGTCACCGCCGCGACGATCGCGGCGACCTCGGCGCCGAAGCGTCCCGCGAGATCCTCGCGCGTCGTGTCGGTCCTCGATCGTGTCGTGCAGCACGGCGGCTTGGAGCACGGCGAGGTCGCCGACGCCTCCGACGCGCGCGAGCCGCTCGGCGACCGCGATCGGGTGGTTTCGGCGATGGCCGTTCAGTCCGTTCCGATGGCGTACTCGATGCGATCCATTTCGACCAGCTCGACGTGGACGCAGCGAAGAAAGGCGGCCAGGAAGAACACGGCGGAGAGGGCCATCAGCGATCGTCGAAGCCAGTCGTTCATCTTTCACTCCCTCGAAGCATTGGGCAAAGGGCAGGACGACCCGCGTCTAGAACCCGATCCGCCCGGGCCCGCGCACGCGTGCGTGCGTCTCCGCGGCGAGCTCGCGCACGAACGCGTCGGGGCCCGGCTGCGCGCCGACGGCGCGCAGCCGTCGCAGCGCCGCGGCGAAGTCGCCGGGCGCGAGCGGGCCGGCTTCGTCGAGGGCGCGGCGCACGCGCGGCTCCTCGCGCAGCGACGGACGCGCGGCGCCGCCGAGCTCGGCGAGGCAGCGCCCGAGCAGCGTCCACGCCTGCGCGGGCGCGAGCCAGCCGAACTCGATCTTGAACACGAAGCGGCGCAGCGAGGCGGCGTCGAGCGCGTCGGCGAGATTGGTGGTGCAGGCGACGACGCCGCGGAACGACTCGAGCTGCTGGAGGAACTCGTTCACCTGCGACGCCTCCCACGCGTGCTGCGCGCGGCGGCGGTCGCGCAAGAAGCCGTCGGCCTCGTCGAAGAGCAGCACGGCGTCGTCGCGCTCGGCCTCTTCGAAGGCGGCCGCGATGCGCTGCTCGGTCTCGCCGACGAACGGCGAGAGCAGGTCGGAGGCGCGCTTGGCGACGAGCGGGCGGTCCATGCGGTGCGCGAGCCAGCGCACGAACTCGGTCTTCCCCGTGCCGGGCGGGCCGTGCAGGCAGAGCGAGAGGCCGGGCGCGGCGCTCGGCTTCCAGTCGGCCAGCCGGTCCGCAAGCGCGGCGAGGTCCACCGAGCAGGCGACCGCAGCGACGTCGTAGCGCGCGGCGTCGAAAACGGTGCGCCGCAGCGGATCGCTGCCGGTCAGCAGCTTCTCGATCGGCGCGAGCACGCGCTCGACGGCGCCGCGGTCGGGAACGCCGTCGGCGGCCAGCATGCGCGCCGTCGCGACCGCGCTGCCGAGCTGCGCCGGGCTCGCGGAGAAGCGCTCGGCGATCGCGTCGATGTCGCCCGCCGCGAGCCGGTGCGCCGCGCCGAGGTGCCGCGCCAGCACGCGCGCGCGCTGCCGCGCGCCGAGCGGCGCCAGCTCCATCGCGAAGCGGAAGCGGCGCACGAACGCGGGGTCGAGCCCGGCGAGCGAGTTGGTGATCCAGATCGTCGGCACGGGATTCGTCTCGAGGTGCCGGTTGAACGCCTGCTTCGAGATGCCGTCGAGCGAGCCGCCGCGCACCAGGATCTGGAACGCGCTCGCGAAGAGGTCTTCGAGCTCGTCGAACACCAGCAGGCCGCGGCCGCGCGGCACCAGGCGCTGGCCGAGCAGCAGCGAGCCGAGCCGCCCGCGCGCGACGTCGCCGTCCTCGCGCTCGCGGCTGGCGGCGTAGACGGGAACGCCGAGCTCGCGGCCGAGCAGCGCCGCGAGCGCCGTCTTGCCCGTGCCGGTCGGTCCGTGCAGGAGCACGTTGACGCCCGCCGCGCCGGACGCGAGCGCGGCCGCGAGCAGTCGCTTCGCGGTGTCGGCGGCGGCGCCGACGTGCGCGAAGTCGGCCCACGCGAGCGGCTGCGCCTCGAGCTCCGGCACGAAGCGCGCGGCGAGGCTGCGTTCGTCGAGCGCGGGCACGAGCAGGAGGTCCAGGACGCCGCGCTTGAGCTCGAGCTTGTGCGCCAGCGGAAAGGTGTCGCTCTCGTCCACCGACACGAGCCCGCTGCCGAGCAGGCGTGCGTCGGGCGCGAGCGCGCGCAGCACGCGCGCCTGCGTCGCGCCGATCGCGGCGGCGGCGAGCGCGGCGGCGCCCGCGAGCGTCTGGTCGCCGAAGCCGTTGGCCAGCTCCTTCAGCTCCGGCGCCGCGTGCAGCACGACGAGGAGCTGGAGCAACGCGCGCTGGTCGGCGTCGAGCCCGAGGATCGCCGCGAGCCGCGCCAGATTGTCGGCGACCGGCGCGCCGCACGCGCGCGGCGGGCGCGGCGCGCGGCCGGTCTCGCGCAGGTAGGCGCGCAGCGCCGCGCGCACCGCGCCGAGGTCGTCCTCGTCGAGCGCCGCCGGATCGCGGCCGGCAAGCGCTGCGCCGGTGCCCGCGAGGACGAGGAGGACCTCGCACGGACCGACCCGGCGCAGCGTGCGCACGTCGAGCGTGCGCAGGTGGGTGCCGACGACCAGGTTGTGGGCGTAGTCGTGCGCCGCGTGCGCGAACGGGCTCGCTTCCTCCGATCCCGGCAACGCAGTGCGACGACGTCGCATCGATGGCCCCCTGGCGACACCGGCACGATACGGGGACACTGGGACGGATGAGGTCCAAGTCGAGCGCCGAGCCGCGCGGCGCGCAGCGGGTCCGCGGCCGTCCTCCGAAGGCGAAAGCCCGACGCAAGTCCGCGACGCGGCGCGCGGCGCCGAGCCGCAACGACCAGGTCGTCCGCGTGCTCCAGATCCTTCGCGACCTGGACCACGTAGGCGGGCTCGACCTGTACGAGCTCGCCGACCGCTACGGCACCGCGGTCCGCACCATCCGGCGCGATCTCGCAGCGCTCGAGCAGGCGGGCTTCCCGCTCGTGTCGGAGCGCGACGGCGCGCGCAAGCGCTACCGCATCGACTTCAGCGGCGCGCTCGGCCGGCTGACCTCGCTGCTCGACGCGAGCCACTACCTGGCGCTGCGCGTCGCGATGGCGCCGGGCGCGCCGCTGCAGAACCGCTCGAGCGTGTTCGCGACGCTCGAGGACCTCGGCGCCAAGATCGAACGCGCGATCGGCGCGGCGGGCCGCGAGCGGCTCGCGGCGATCGAGCGCTGCTTCTACACGCACGAGCGACGCGCCTATCGCGACGCCGCGCCGGACCGGCTGTGGCCGCTCGTCGACGCGATCGCCGAGCGCAGGCTGTGCCGCGTGACGTACCGCGCCCCGCGCGCCGACGCGCGCGACAAGACGTTCGTCGTGCTGCCGCTCCAGCTCTTCACGTGGGAGGGCAGCCTCTATCTCACCTGTCACGCGCCGCGCCACGACAGCCTGCTGAAGCTCAATCTGCAGCGGCTGCGCGCGCTGCGCGTGCTGGCGCGGCGCGCCGAGCCGCCGGCCGGCTTCGATCCGACCGCCTTCGAGCACGCCGCCTTCGGCATCTTCGTGGGCGGCGCGCCGACGAGCTATCGGCTGCGCTTCGACGCGACCGCCGCGCCGTACATCCGCGAGCGCGTCTGGCACCCCACCCAGCAGCTCCGCGAGCTGCCGGCCGGCGGCGTCGAGCTCGCCTTCCACTGCCACGCCTCGTACGAGGTCGGCGCGTGGGTGCAGGGCTGGGGCGAGCACGTGGTGGTGGAGTCGCCGGCGTCGCTGCGCGCGGAGCTCGCGCGGCTCGGCGGCTGGCTCACCGCCTCGTACGCGGCAGCCGGTGAGCGCCCGTCCCCGCCGCCCGCGCCGCGACGCGGCGGCGCGCGAGCACGTTGAGCCCGCGTCGCAGCAGAGTTGTAGAAACCACCGCGGTCCGGGCTGCGGGAACCGTCTTTGTCGTTGTGGTTTACACGATATTTCGCGCAGTTGGACGAGGCCCCGCCGCGCGGCGCACCCGCTGCGCGAGGCACGGCCGTTGCAGTTGCGCGAACGCGCCGCGCGATTCTTCAACCTGGGAGCGATGCGTTGCAGGCTTCTTCTCCGTTTGGATCCGCACTCGTCCTCGTCTCGTGCCACCGCTGCCGCCGACTCCACCCTGCCCCGCTGACGGACGCCTCGAACCACGTGTGCCCCGCGTGCGCCGTCGCCGCGCCCCCGCGCGTCCCGGCGCTCCGCCGAGGACCGCGCGCGCGCTGACGCTCGGCCCCGGCCGCGCGCGCGTTCGCACGGTGCTCCGCGTGCCCGCGCGGCACGCCCGCCATCGGCTCACGCCGACGAGACGGCGATGATCCTCGACCGCTTCCGCGTGACCGACCGCGTCGCCGTCGTCACGGGCGCCGGGCGCGGCATCGGGCGCGCCAGCGCGCTCGCGCTCGCGGAGGCCGGCGCCGACGTCGCGGTCGCCGCGCGGCGGCGCGACGATCTCGAGGCCGTCGTCGCGGAGATCGAGCGGCGCGGGCGCCGCGGCCTCGCGGTGCCGTGCGACGTCAACGCCGGCGAGCAGCTCGACGCGCTCGTCGAGCAGACGCTGGCCGCGTTCGGCCGCATCGACGTCGTCGTGAACAACGCCGGCGGCACGCCGCCGACGCCGATGCTCCAGCTCACGGACGAGGCCTTCGAGGCGGCGTTCCACTTCAACGTGACGTCGGCGCTGCGGCTCTCCCGCAAGGCGATCCCGTCGATGCTCGCCGGCGACGGCGGCGCGATCGTCAACGTCTCGTCCGCGCTCGCGCACATGGTCGAGTCCGGCTTCGTCGCGTACGGCACCGCGAAGGCGGCGCTCTCGCACCTGACGCGCCTGATGGCGGCGGAGTTCGCTCCGCGCGTGCGCGTCAACGCGCTCGCCGTCGGCGCGACGGTCACCGACGCGCTCTCGCCGTTCCTCGCGGCCGGCGACCTCCAGAAGCAGATGGAGGCGCTGACCCCGATGGCCCGCCTCGGCACGCCCGAGGACATCGCGTGCGCCGTGCTCTATCTGGCGTCGCCGGCGGCCGGCTGGGTGACCGGCAAGGTCTTCGAGATCGACGGCGGAACGGTCGACTCGAACTGGCCGATCCGCATTCCCGGCGATTGAGCCGCCTCCCCGCGCGCGCCGCGCCATCCGGAGCATGCCCTGAGGAAGTCCTGAGAATCGTTTCCGGCCTCCTGGAGACAGACTGCTCGAACGCAAGACGTTCGAACCAGGAGGAACGAAGAGTGATCCCGCGTGCGCCGCCGACGCCGTGGGCGAGGGCGTCAACTACCGCAAGACGGCCGCGTGGATCCGCAACACGGCGCAGCAGCGCTGCCTCGTGCCCGCCGTCGGCCTGATGTGCGAGCTGTACGGCGAAGGCGAGGACCTGGAGTCGATGTGGAGCGAGCCGCTCGGCGGCGCCGTCCCCGATCTCGCGGGCTACACCAACTTCTGTGACTGGTACGACTCGCTGACCGCTCCGGACCTGCCCGACTACACCACGAAGTAGTCGCCGGAGCGGCGAGCGCGGCGGCTCGAGCGAGCCGCCGCGCTCGAACCCGCGTCTTCAGTCTTCGCCGAGGCGCTCGGCGAGGTCGAGCACGCGCTCGCGATCCTCGCGCGGCATGCGCGCGAGGAGCCGCCGCAGGCGCGTCAGCATCGTCTCGAGATGCGGATCGTGCCCGGTCCGCTCGTCGAAGCGGCCCTCGCGCAGCGCGCGCGGCGACTTGCGCCGCGCCGCGCCGGGCTTCGTCGCCTCCGGCTGCTCCGCCTTGTCCCACACCCGCGTCAGGGCGCTGTCGCGGAACCAGCGGAGCTGGCGCGCGCGCGCGCCGAACGCGTGCGGCGGCTCGACCAGCGAGAGCAGGCGCTCGTGGCTCGGGCCCGGCTCGAGCGGGGGCGCGTCCGCGCCGGGCTCGGGGGCGGGCGCCTCGCCGCGGATGCGGACCGCCCACTCCTCGGCCGCAGCGAGCAGCTCCGACACCGAGATCCCCAGCGCCTTCGCGATCGCCTGCTGCGCGGAGGCGCCGGCCTGCTTCTTCCCGTTCTCGATCTCGGCGAGGTAGCTGTACGAGAGCCCGGCGCGCTCGGCGAGCTCGGGCCGGCCGATGTCGAGCCCGGTCCGGATCACCTTGATGGCGCGGCCGAGGGCCTCGGTCAGCGCCGGGTCGTCGCGCGGCGGATCCCCCGGCCCTCCGCCTGCGCTCGTGTCGTCGTCCGTCAATTCTTCCCAGCCTTATAGGGAGAGAGCCCTGATAGGGAAACATTTCGGGGAGGGGATGCCCGCACCCTATCAAAAGTCTCCTCGCGAAGTGTTGTTTTGTTTTCAAGCTGCGTTATTTCTACGCCATCATCGACATTCTGATGCAGGGAGGGTGGTTTCCGGTCCCGTCGGCCCAGCGCGGCGTCCCGAGGGACGGCCGCGTCGGTCAGCAGGGCGATCGGGCACGCGCCTCCCGTGCAGGGAGTGCGCAGCGCCGAGACGCCCACGGCCGCGGCCCCGCGGTGGGCGAAAGCGCAGCGGAAGACCGGATCCGACACATCCGTGCGTGAGGATGTCGCGCGCGCCTCGAATCCCCGAGCGCGCGACCGAGGAGCCTCACCCATGATCAGCAGCCTCCACGTCCTCCGCGCTCCCGTCGCCGACTTCCTCACCCGCCTCTCGCTCGGCCCGCGCCAGTCCCACGCGTCGCTGGCGCTCTGGCCGCTCGTGCTGCGGACCGACACCGGAGCTTCCGCGACGCCGCCCTTCGTACCGCTCGCCGACGCCGTCGAGGCGGACGCGCTGCGCGTCGACGAGGTGAGCCCCGGTGGCATGGTCCCGCACGTCCGCGTCGAGAACGACGGCGACACCGCCGTGCTCGTGCTGTTCGGCGAGGAGCTGCGCGGCGCGAAACAGATCGCGTCGCCAACGCGAGCTTCCTGATCGGACCGAGAGCCAGGTCGTGATCGACGTGTCGTGCGTCGAGCAGGGGCGCTGGGAGCGCCGGCCGGGCGTTCGGTTCTCGCCGAGCCGCGAGGTGCTGTCGACGTCGGTGCGCAAGAAGATGGCGCTCAAGGTCGCCGACTCGCGCTCGCGCGGCCGCTCCTTCGCGGCGGATCAGATCGAAGTGTGGGACGAGGTCGCAGCACGTCTCGGGCACTCCGGCACGAGCACGCGGAGCTCCGCCTACGCCGACTATGTCGCGGCGCGGCAACACGACGTGCGCGACTTCACCGCCTCGTTCCAACCGCTCCCCGATCAGGTCGGATTCGTCGCGGCGATCGGCGGCGCGATCGCCGGGCTCGAGACGATCGGGCGGCCCGAGGCGTTCGCGCGCGCGTTCGCCGGGCTCGTGCGCGCCTACGCCATCGACGCCGTGGACGCGGAGCTGGTGAAGCAGCGCGGAACGGCGCGCAACGGCGCGCGCCGCTTCGAGGCGCCCGAGCCGTTCCTGCGCGCGCTCGCCGCGGCGCCCGCCGACGCGAGCGCTTCGCTCGGACTCGGCGAGGACGTGCGTCTCGACGACGGACAGGTCGCGGGCTGCGCGCTCGTCGCGGGCGACGTCGTGCACCTCACCGCGTTCCCCTGCGAAATGGTGTGACCCGGGCCCGCGCCTCGGCGCGGGAGACCGTGCGCGCGGCAGCGCGGCGGAGAGCGCGCGAGGTTTCTCCGGCTCTCGCACCCCGCCGCGCTCCGCGCGCGCCACGCGCGCGACGCCCGCGCACGTTGCGGATCCGCGTCGCCGCCGTACCGTGCCGCGCATGGACAAGCGCGCGCTCGTTCGGCAGCTCATCGCCAAGCTGGAGGACGCGCTGCTCGTCGCCGAGCGCGCGCGCGACGCGGCCGAGACGGAGGCGCGCGAGGGCGCGACGCCGGCCGAGAAGCGCGACGACGCGCGCGTCGCGCTCGAGTGGTCGAACCTCGCGCGCGGGCAGGACCGGCGCGCGGCGCAGCTCCGCGCCGATCTCGCGGCGCTCGAGAGCTTCGCGCCCGCGCCGCTGCCCGAAGGCGCCGCCGTCGCGCTCGGCGCCGTCGTCGAGGTCGAGCACGACGACGGCGGCCTCACCGTCTTCCTCGCGCCCGCCGGCGCCGGCGAGGAGCTGACGGGCCCCGGCGGCGACGGCTTCCTCACCGTCGTCACGCCCCACTCCCCGCTCGGCCGCGCCGTCCTCGGCCGCCGCGCCGGCGACGTCGCCACCGCCCGCATCGCCGGCGAGCAGCGCGAGTGGAGCATCACGTGGGTGGAGTAGCGGTCGCGGCTCGCTAGCCCGCCGGCGTCGGCTCGAGCGCGGTGGGCGCGAGGCGGACGCCGATCGGGCCGCGCGGGACGAAGACGCGGCGCGGCGAGGCGTCGCCGCTGCGTTGGATCTCGACGGCGACCAGCTCGCCGGGGCGGCCCGTGACGGTGGCCTGGCGCAGCTCGCCGGCGTCGAGCACGAGGCGGTCGTCGTAACGCACGATCACGTCACCGCGCTCGAGCCCGATGCTGGCCGCGGTGCTGCCCTCGAGCACCTCGGCGACGGCGACTCGGTTCGGCACGCCGGTCATGTAGAGCGCCCAGTCGTAGAGCGACTCGTCGAACTCGCTGCGCAGCGCGGCGAAGGCGTCGTCGATGGCGCGGCTCTCGGAGACGAAGCGCGGCGACTGCAGCCAGCCTTCGCGCGTGGCGCGGTCGCGCAGGTAGAGGCGTTCGAGCTCGATCTCGTCGAGCCGGCTGCGGAAGCGCTCCACGTCCTCGCGGCGGAAGCCGAGCGCGACGAGTCGGTCGACGTCGAACGAGGGCGGCGCCGCCAGCGCGGCCGCGCCGTGACGATCCGGCGCCGGCGCCGACGCTGTTTCGCTCTCGGACTCGCGCGCGGCGTTCGCTGCGTCGCCGGCGCGCGTCGCGCTCGGCGGCGCGGCGGCGCCG
>QEVM01000277.1 GCA_003576805.1 Pseudomonadota bacterium
GGCTGGTCGCGCTGCACCCGGTCGACGCACGCCCGCTGCGCAGCGACGCCGACGTGCGTCGGCTCGCGCGGCGCGCCGGCGAGGACGGCGTCGAGGCGCTGCTGCTGCTGCGCGAGGCGGAGCTCGGCGCGCGCCTCGTCGCGACGCGGCTCCTCGTCGAGCGCGTGCGCGCGCGCGGCGCGGTCGCCGCCGAGCGCACCGACCTCGCGCTGCGCGGCGAGGACGTGATGCGCATCCTCGGCGTCGGCCCGGGCAAGCGGGTGGGCGCGGCGCTGCGCTACCTCACCGACTGCGTGCTCGACGACCCCGCCTGCAACACGCCCGAAGCGCTCGCCGAGCGCCTGCGCCGCTGGGCGGCGGAGACGAAGGATCCCGCATGAGCTCGCGCCGCGACGACTCGATGGCCGGCAAGACCTGCGTGCTGACCGGCGCCACCTCGGGCATCGGCCTCGCCGCCGCGAGCGAGCTCGCGGCGCGCGGCGCGCGGCTCGTGCTGGTGGCGCGCAGCCCGGCGCGCGCCGACGCCGCGCTCGCCGCGATCCGCGCGCGCACGCCGCGGGCCGACGCCGAAGTGGTGCGCGGCGATCTCGCGTCGCTCGCCGAGGTGCGCAGCGCCGCCGCGCGCGTACTCGGGGTCTGCCCGCGCATCGACGTCCTCTTCAACAACGCCGGCGTCGTGAAGCTCTCGCGCGAAGTGACCGCCGACGGCTACGAGGCCACCTTCGCGGTGAACCACCTCGCCTACTTCCTGTTCACGAACCTGTTGCTCGACCGCCTGCGCGCGACGCCCGGCGCGCGCATCGTCAGCACCGCCTCCGACGCGCACCGCTTCGGCGGCGCGCTCGACTTCGGCGACCTCCAGAGCGAGCGCCGCTACCGCGGGCTCGGCGTCTACGGCCGCTCCAAGCTGTGCAACATCCTGTGGACGCGCGAGCTGGCGCGCCGGCTCGCGGGCAGCGGCGTCACCGCCAACTGCTTCCACCCGGGCGGCGTCGCGACGCGGCTCGGCCAGACCGACGCGCTCTGGACGCAGCTCGTCGGCCGCATCACGCAGTGGATCCTGCGCTCGCCCGAGAAGGGCGCGGAGACGGGCGTCTGGCTCGCCACCTCGCCCGACGTCGCCGGCGTGTCGGGCCGCTACTTCGCCGATCGCCGCGAGAAGCAGCCCGCCAAGTACGCGCAGGACGACGCGGCCGCCAAGCGCCTGTGGGAGATCAGCGAGCAGCTCGTCGCGCGCGTCGCGTGAGGGCCGCGAGCCCGCCCGCCAGCAGCAGCGCGGTGCTGGCAGCGTCGCCCGCGAGATCCGATCAGCCGCGCAGCTTGGCGATCTCGCCGGCGTCGAGTCCCGCCTCGCGCAGCACCGACTCGAAGTCGGCGTCGAGGTCGGAACAGGCGCGCGGCGAGCCGAGCGCGACGCCCGTCATCGAGAACGGCGGGCCGATGCTCTCGAAGCGCCCGAGGCGCGGGTGGTCGATGGGTTGGAAGTAGCCCATCGCGCGCGCCTGGGGATCGTCGAGCACCTCGTCGATCCGCTTCACCGGCGACCAGATCAGGTCGGCCGCGTCGAGGCGCGGGCCCCAGTCGGCGAGCGTGCGCTTCGCGAACTCCGCTTCGAGGATCTCGATCAGCGCCCCGCTGTTGCCGACGCGCGTGAACGGCTCCTCGAAGCGCGGATCCTTCGCGAGGTCGGGCCGCTCGATCGCGGCGAGCAGGCGCGGCCAGTACGCCGTCGGGTCGATCATCACCAGCATCAGCCAGCGGCCGTCCTGCGTCGCGTAGCTGTTCCACAGCGCGTTCGCGGTGCGCTTGCGGTCGTGGCGCTTCATCGGCTGGCGCACGACCAGCTCCATCGCGAGGTCGCAGCCGAGGATGTAGAGGCCGGTCTGGAGCAGCGACGCCTCGACGTAGCGGCCCTGCCCCGTCGCATCGCGCATGCGCAGCGCGGCGAGGATCGCGATCACCAGGTTCGACGCGGCGGCGTGGTCGCCGACGCCCGGGCGCAGCATCGACGGCGGCACGCCCTCGTCGCGCATCAGGTCCATCATGCCGCTGCGCGCCCAGTAGGCGGCGTAGTCGAAGGCGGGGCGGTCGGCCTCGTCGCCGCCGAGCCCGTAGCCGTTGATCGCGCCGACGACGAGGCTCGGCTTGCGCGCGAGCAGCGTCTCGTGGTCGAGCCCGTACTTGGCGCGGCGCGCGGGCAGCAGGTTGGTGAGCACGACGTCGGCGCCGTCGATCACGCGGTAGAGCGCGTCGCGCGCGCCGGGGTTGGTGAGGTCGAGCAGGATCGAGCGCTTGCCGCGGTTGTCGAGATGGAAGCCGGGGCCTTCGGCGAAGTCGCTCGCGAAGCCCGCGAACGCCGGGCGGCTGCGCCGGTAGATCTCGCCCTTCGGCGGCAGCTCGACCTTCACGACGTCGGCGCCGAGGTCGGCGAGCAGCTTGCCGGCCGCCGGCACCGCGACGAAGTGCGCGATCTCGACGACGCGCACGCCTTCGAGCGGAGTCTTCACGAGCCCACTCCCTGCGGCGCCTCCGCCGCCAGCTTGCGCCGCCGGCGCGCCGCGATCTCGGGCGCCTCGCGGATGCAGGTCCCGAGGATCTTCAGCGACTCGCCGAACGCGGCGAGCCCGGTGCGCTCGAGATCGACGCCGGCCTGGCCGACGTCGGCGAAGCCCTGCGCGTCGGGCACGAGCTTCTCCCAGTTCTGGAACAGCCGGCCCCACTCGCTCGCGAGCACCTGGCGCATGTTGCGGCGCGCCTTCACCGGATACCAGAACGAGTCGTGGTAGAGCACGCTCGCGACGTACGCCCACGGCGCCATCCACGTCTTCAGCGACCACTCGATCCACTGCTTGAGCGGGCCCCAGTAGATCTTGTGCTGCATCGACGACGCGAACGTCATCTCCTTGAACGGCCCGTCGAAGCGCCAGTTCTCGCGCGCCGCGTCGGCGTCGCCGACGATCTCGATCTGCGACGGGTCGCCGACGCCGAGCCCGAGGTCGTGCGCGAGCCGGATGTAGCGCAGGCTCATCGGGTCGAAGCCCATCAGCTTGGCCGCGACGGCGTCGATCGCGACCTGGTCCGCCGACGCGAGGAGCACGTTCTTCACGTGCGGGATCATGCAGCGCGGGCCCGGGCCGTCGCCCGCGAAGGTGCCGTCCATCACCGCGAACACGCCGCGGTGGATCTTCTTCTGGATCATCAGCAGATCGACGAGCGTCTCGTGGATCACCGGGTGCGTCCAGTGGCGGTGCTCGTTGAGCAGCCCGCCGAAGGCGTTCTTCATCGCGCCGGTGTTGGTCGTGAAGACGTGCGTCTTGACGGTCGGCAGGTGGATGATGTTCTCGCCGAGGAAGCGCTTCGGGATGTGGAAGCCCTGCGGATAGACCTCGTTGAGACACACGAACTTGTCCGCCAGATCGCCGACCGCATCCCGGATCGGGATCCACTCCTCGCCTTCGTAGAGATGGACGTTGCGCAGCCCGTGCTTCTCGACGACCGGGAGCTGCTTGTTCTCGCGCTCGCCGAAGTGGGCGTCGATCACGACGGTGCGGTTGTGGCAGGCGTGGATCAGGCCCGGGTCGTAGCCGTCGGCCAGCATGGCGCGGATCACGCCGTCGAGCTGCCAGGGCGTCGTCGACGCGGCCGGATAGAAGAAGTGCCAGGAGATGTTGACCTTGAGCGCGGTGTCGGCGCTCTTGTCCACCACCTCCTGGTAGCCGGCCAGGTTCATCAGGCGGTGGTAGTCGGCGAGGACGGTGCGGGGGCTGGTGCGGACGATCGCGACGCGGGAGCTCGGCATTGCGCTGTTCATTCCTCGAAATGACGGTGCGGGATCGGACCTTCGACCCTAGCGCAGCCGCGCCGCGCGAAAGCCGCGCGCATGCGGCCGCACGCATCTGTCGGCGTCAGTTGCCGGTCGCCGTCGCGCGCCGCTCGCGCATCCGGCTGCCACGCGCGACGCGCGGCAGCCACTCCCTTACCCGGGAGTCGGGGATGCGGGAGACGTCGGTGCGGGGAACGCTCGGAAGCGGAACGAAGATCGGTATGCGGATCGGGCTCGCGCTCGCGGCGGCGGCGCTCGCCGGCGGCGAGCCGGCGGCCGCGCTGCAGCTCGCGGCGAACAGCATCACGGTCGAGACGCCCGACGGCAGCGTGACGCTCGCCTCGCGCGTCGACGACAACGTCGGCGGCGATCCCTCGCGCTGGCTCTTCTCGTACGAGCTCGGCGGCAGCTTCGACGTGCCGGGCGGCAACGGCATCAGCTCGCTCCAGCTCTTCTTCGGCGGCATCGTCGAGGACGTCGCCGACCGCGTCGCGCCGGCCGGCTGGCAGCTCGACTGCTGCTTCGCGCTGCCTCCCTTCGGCGTCGGCCTCGACGCGCCGGACGGCTTCGGCGCCGGTCCGAACGGCTCGCTGCAGTTCTCGTTCAGCGTGCCGGCGGGCACCGGCTGGACGAGCGACTCGCAGGCGAGCTTCGCCGGGAGCTGGGTGGACGGCGTGCCCGACGGCTTCGTGCTGCTCGAGGACACGCTCACCGGACGCGGCCCGATCGTGCCGGTGCCCGAGCCGCACTCGCTCGCGCTGGTCGCGGCGGGCGTCGCCGCGCTCGCGCGGCGGCGCGCGGCGAAGGGCTAAGCCGGCTCGGGCTTGTCGAGCGCGGCGCGCACGCGCTGCGCGAGCGCGTCCATGCCGATCGCCTCGGCGACGTCGAGCGCGTCCGCGAGCAGGCGGCGCGCGCGCGGCGCCGACGCGTCGTCGCACTGGAGCAGCTCGCCGAGCTCGCACGCGATGCGCGCCTCGGCGGGGCGCGCATCGCGTGCGAGCTCGGCGAGCTGCTCCAGTGCGACGACGCGTCGGC
>QEVM01000278.1 GCA_003576805.1 Pseudomonadota bacterium
GCCGCCGCCGCCGTCGGGCGGTCGCGGCGCATCGGCCGCCGCGGCCAGCGCGCACAGGCACGCGGCCGCTGCCGCACCGACAGCGCCACGGACAGCGCGCAGGCGCGCGCGGCCATCCGCTAGCCTCGCGCGCCGAGGAGACTGCATGTCCAACCCGTTCCCCCGGCCGTTCCGCTTCGGCGTACAGTGCACCAACCTACCGAAATCCGACTGGATCGGATTCGTACGGCGCATCGAGTCGCTCGGCTACTCCACGCTGTTCTGCCCCGACCACTTCACGCCGCAGTGGGATCCGACCGTGCTGCTGAGCGCGGCGGCCGCGGTGACGACGCGGCTGCGCGTCGGCTCGCTCGTGTACGGCGTCGACTACCGCCATCCCGTCGTCTACGCGAAGCAGGCGGCGACGCTGCACCTCGTGTCGGGCGGGCGTCACGAGTTCGGCCTCGGCGCGGGCTGGATGGAGACGGACTACGCGCAGGCCGGCATGCCGTACGAGCGGCCCGGCGTGCGCATCGAGCGGCTCGACGAGGCGCTCACGATCGCCGAGGGCATGTGGCGCGAGGAGTCGTTCTCGTTCACGGGCAAGCACTACGCGGTGCGCGACGTCCCGAAGGCCGCGCCGCTGCCCGCGGGCGAGCGCCCGGCGATCCTGATCGGCGGCGGCGGCCGCCGCGTGCTGTCGCTGGCCGGCCGGCGCGCCGACATCGTCGGCATCAACCCGTCGCTGCCCGAGGGCAAGATCACGCCGACGACGCCCGCCGACCTCGCGCCGGCGCGCGTGCGCGAGAAGGTCGGCTGGGTGCACGCGGCGGCGGAGAAGGCCGGCCGCGATCCCGCGTCGCTCGAGCTCCAGTCGCTCAGCTTCGTGCTCGCGATCAGCGACGATCCCGCGCCGCTGCGCGCCGCGCTCGCGAACAACACCGGCATGAGCGTCGAAGACGTCGCCGCATGTCCGATCTTCCTGACGGGCCCGGCGTCGGAGATCCAGGACCGCCTCGCGCGGCGGCGCGAGGAGACCGGCCTCTCCTACATCGTGGTGCAGGGCCGCGACGTCGAGCAGCTCCAGCGCTTCGCGGAAGAGGTGATGCGGCCGCTCGGCGCGGGCTGAGTCAGAGCGCTCCGAGCGGGCGCGTGAAGACGTTCTCGGCGCGGTCGCGCAGCGCGCCCACGCGGTCGCCGAGCGTGCCGGTCGCGGCCGCGACCGGCGACACCGCGACGAAGGCGGCGGCCGCGGGCACGAGCGAGAGCAGCCCGATCGGACGCATCACGAGGAGGTCGGCCGCGATCGCGACCGGACCCCACGCTCCGCCGGGCCGCGACACGGCCTCGACGGGCTGACTCGTCACCGCCGGCGGCGCGGGCGCCGCGGGCTCGACGGGGGCGGTGGTCGGCGAGCCGGTCTGCGTCATCGGCGGCGTCTCGGTCGGCTTCTCGGGCGACATGCGCTCGTCCGCGCTCGGCGCGGGCGGTACGCCGATCTCCGCTTCCGCCGACTCGTCGGCGCGCGCGCCGTGCAGCGGGGCCGCGCTCGCGAGCAGCGCGGCTGCGAGCGCCGTCGCCAGTCCCTTCGAGAAGCTGCGTCGCCGCATGGCCACCTCCTCCGGCGCGCAGTCTACCGGAGCGCGCTGCGGGAGGAAGCTTGCTCGCGCCATCGCGCCGGTGCTAGATGCGCGAGGTGGACGCGCCCGTGACGCTCGGCATCGACCTCGGCACGTCGGCGGTGAAGGCCGTGCTGGTGGACGGCGCGGACCGGGTGCTCGCGCAGCAGTCGGCGCCGCTCGCGGTCGCGCGCCCGCGCCCGACGTGGTCGGAGCAGGATCCGGCCGACTGGTGGCGCGCGGCCGACGCGGCGGTGCGCGCGCTGCGCGCGGCGGAGCCCGACGCGCTCGCAGCGATCGCGGCGGTCGGTCTCTCGGGACAGATGCACGGCGCGACGCTGCTCGACGCGTCCGACGCGCTGCTGCGTCCGGCGATCCTGTGGAACGACGGGCGCAGCGCGGCGCAGTGCGCGGCGCTCGAGCGCGCGGTGCCGCGCGCGCGCGAGATCACGGGCAATCGCGCGATGCCGGGCTTCACGGCCCCGAAGCTGCTGTGGGTGCGCGAGCACGAGCCGGCGCTGTTCGCGCGCGTGCGCCGCGTGCTGCTGCCGAAGGACTGGCTGCGCCTGCGCATCACGGGCGACGCCGCGACCGACTGCTCGGACGCGTCGGGCACGCTCTGGCTCGACGTCGGCGCGCGCGCGTGGTCGGACGCGATGCTCGCCGCGTGCGGACTCGACGAGCGCGCGATGCCGCGGCTCTTCGAAGGCAGCGAAGCCACCGGCGTGCTGCGCGCCGACGTCGCGAACGCGTGGGGCGTCGCGCGCGTGCCGGTCGCGGCGGGCGCGGGCGATCAGGCCGCCGGCGCCGCGGGCGCGGGCGTCGTGCGGCCCGGCGAGGCGTCGCTCGCGCTCGGCACGTCGGGCGTGCTGTTCGTCGCGGGCGACCGCTTCCGGCCGCACCCGGCCGGCGCGGTGCACGCGTTCTGTCACTGCCTGCCCGGCACGTGGCACCAGATGGCGGTGCTG
The DNA here is from genome assembly GCA_003576805.1 of Pseudomonadota bacterium. Taxonomy (GTDB): domain Bacteria; phylum Myxococcota_A; class UBA9160; order UBA9160; family PR03; genus PR03. The sequence goes on from QEVM01000278.1 coordinate 2,567, forward strand.
CTCTCCGCGGCGAGCTGCCTCGCGTGGGCGGCGAAGCTGACCGGCGCGGCGAGCGAGGCCGCGCTGCTCGCGGAGGTGGAGGCGCACGGTCGCGTCGCGGCGGGCGCGCTGCTCTTCCTCCCGTATCTCTCCGGCGAGCGCACGCCGCACGACGACCCCGCCGCGCGCGGCGTCTTCTTCGGCCTCTCGCACGACACCGACCGCGCGCTGCTGGCGCGCGCCGTGCTCGAGGGCGTGGCGTTCGCGTTCGCCGATGCGCAGGACGTGCTCGCCGCCGCGGGCGCGGCGATGCGCGAGGTGTCGGTGATCGGGGGCGGCGCGCAGAGCGCGCTCTGGGGCCGCATCCTGGCGTCGGTGCTGGACCGGCCGCTCGTGTACCGCGCGGGCGCGGACGTCGGGCCGGCGCACGGCGCCGCGCGCCTCGCGCGCATCGCGGCGACGGGCGCGAAGCCCGCGGACGTCTGCGTCGCGCCGCCCGTCGCGCACGTGATCGAGCCCGATCCCGCGCTGCGCGACGCCTACCGCGCCGCGCTGCCGCGCTGGCGGACCCTCTATGCTCGACTGCGCGCGAGCTTCGCCGAGCTGCTCCCCGCTTCCGGAGGCGAACGATGAGCTTCTTCCCCGACGTCGAGCCGATCCGCTACGCGCCCGAGAGCGAGGACCTGCTCGTGTTCCGCCACTACGACGCCGAGCGCGTCGTGCTCGGCAAGACGCTGCGCGAGCACGCGCGCTTCGCGGTCTGCTTCTGGCACACCTTCTGCTGGCCGGGCAGCGACGTCTTCGGCGCCGGCACCTTCGAGCGCGCCTGGCTGTCCGGCGCAGGCGGCGGCGACGCGGTGAAGCTCGCCGAGAAGAAGATCGACGCCGCCTTCGAGCTGTTTGCGAAGCTCGGCGTGCCGTTCTTCTGCTTCCACGACCGCGACGTCGCGCCCGAGGGCGACACGCTGCGCGAGAGCCACGCCCTGCTCGACCGCCTGCTCGCGCGCGTAGAGTCGCACATGGACCGTCACGACGTGCGCCTGCTGTGGGGCACCGCGAACCTGTTCGGCCACCCGCGCTACGCGGCGGGCGCGGCGACCAATCCCGATCCCGAGGTGTTCGCCTACGCCGCGGCGCAGGTGAAGCACTGCCTCGAGGCGACGCACCGGCTGGGCGGCGCCAACTACGTGCTGTGGGGCGGGCGCGAGGGCTACGACACGCTGCTCAACACCGATCTCGCGCGCGAGGCCGACCAGCTCGGCCGCTTCCTCGCGCTGGTCGCCGAGCACAAGCACCGGATCGGCTTCCGCGGGACGCTGCTGATCGAGCCCAAGCCCTTCGAGCCGACCAAGCACCAGTACGACTTCGACGCGGCCGCGGTGTTCGCGTTCCTCCAGAAGTACGACCTCGCGCGCGAGTACAAGCTCAACCTCGAGGTCAACCACGCGACGCTCGCCGGCCACGACTTCCAGCACGAGGTCGCCTACGCCGTCGCCAACGGCATCTTCGGCAGCGTCGACGCCAACCGCGGCGACCCGCGCCTCGGCTGGGACACCGACCAGTTCCCGAACGACCCGCGCGAGTGGGCGCTCGCCTGGCTCGAGATCCTGCGCGGCGGCGGCATGCACTCGGGCGGCTTCAACTTCGACGCCAAGCTGCGCCGCCCGAGCGTGGACGCGGTCGATCTCTTCCACGCGCACGTCGGCGGCATGGACACGATCGCGCGCGGCCTCGTCGCCGCCGCGGCGATCCTCGAGGACGGTCGCCTCGAGCGCTTCCGCGCCGAGCGCTACCTCGGCTGGGACCAGCCGCTCGGCCGCGACATCCTCGCCGGACGCCAGAGCCTCGAAGACCTCGCCGGCCACGTGCTCGCCAACGACCTCGAGCCGCAGCCCGACTCGGGCCGGCAGGAGATGCTGGAGAACCTCGTCGCGCGCTTCGTGTGAGCGATCGCACGCCGCGGCGGCGCGTTGCTAGCGTCCGGGCCCGATGGACGCATCGCTCCGCAGCGCGGCCTTCCGCGACGCCGCCCGCTCGCCCGAACGCCGCGCCGACGATCTCCTCGCGCGCATGACGCGCGACGAGAAGATCGCGCAGCTCGGCTCGGTGTGGCTGACCCTGGATCCGGCGAGCGGCGACTTCGCGCCGTTCCAGGGCATGTTCATGCGCACGCCCGTCGACCAGCGCGCGCTGCTGCGTCACGGGATCGGGCACATCACGCGGCCGCTCGGCAGCCGGCCGGTCGCGCCGCGCGACGGCGCGCGCGCGCTCGACGCGTTCCAGAAGTACCTGATCGAGACGACGCGACCTGGGATCCCGGGTTGATCCGCGAGGTCGCGGACGTGATCCGGCGCCAGCTGCGCGCGGTCGGCGCGCACCAGGCGCTCGCGCCGGTGGCCGACGTCGCGCGTGACGCGCGCTGGGGCCGCGTCGAGGAGACGGTCGGCGAGGACCCGTTCCTGGTGGGCCAGGTGGTGTCGGCGTACGTCGCGGGCCTGCAGGGCGACGACCTGCGCGACGGGATCGCCGCGACGCTGAAGCACTTCTGCGGCTACGCGGGCAGCGAGGGCGGGCGCAACTTCGCGCCGCTGCACGCCGGCCCGCGCGAGCTGGCCGACGTGTTCCTGTTGCCGTTCGAGATGGCCGTGAAGACGGCGGGCGCGCGTTCGGTGATGAACGCCTACCTCGAGATCGACGGCGTCCCGTGCGCGGCGTCGCGCTGGCTGCTGACCGAGCTGCTGCGCGAGCGCTGGGGCTTCGACGGCGTCGTCGTCGCCGACTACTTCGCGGTGCGCATGCTGCACCAGCTCCACCGCGTGACCGAGACGCCGGCCGAGTCGGCGGCCGCGGCGCTGCGCGCCGGCCTCGACGTCGAGCTGCCGATGAGCGAGTGCTACCAGCCGGGGCTCGGCGAGGCGCTGGAGCGCGGCCTCGTGGACGCCGCGACGCTCGACACGGCCGTGCGTCGGGTGCTGCGCCTCAAGTTCGCGCTCGGCGTCTTCGAGCGCCCGTACGCCGACGCAGGCGCCATCGAGCTCGACACGGCCGCGGAGCGCGCGCTCGCCCGCCGCGTCGCGGAGCAGTCGATCGTGCTGCTCGCGAACGACGGCGTGCTTCCGCTCGATCCCGGCATTTCCGCCGTAGCGAGCCGCAGGCGAGCGGGCAGCCCCCATCAAACCCGGCGCGTCGCCGTGATCGGGCCGAACGCGCACGACGCGCTGGCGCTGTTCGGCAACTACTCGTACCAGAACCACGTGGCGTCCCACTTCCCGGACGCACCGCTCGCGCCTGCGCCGACCGTGCTGGACGCGCTGCGCGAGCGTCTCGGCGATCGCGTCGTGCACGCGCCCGGCTGCGCGATCCTCGCGGCGAAGGGCCAGGTCTCGGACGATCGCTCGGGCATCGCCGCGGCGACGGCGCTCGCGCGCGACGCGGGCGTCGCCATCGTGGTCGTCGGCGACAAGGCCGGCCATTTCCGCACCGGCACGGTGGGCGAGGGCAGCGACGCGGCGAGCCTCGACCTGCCCGGCGTGCAGCCCGAGCTGGTCGACGCCGTGCTGGCGACGGGGACGCCCACCGTCGTCGTGCTCGTGTGCGGTCGACCGTTCGATCTCTCGCGCATCGCGGGCCGCGCGGCGGCGATCGTGCTCGCGTGGTTCCCGGGCCAGGACGGCGCCGCCGCGATCGCGGACGTGCTGACGGGCGCGGCGAACCCGTCGGGCAAGACGACGCTCACCTTCGCGCGCGGCGCTGGCGCGATGCCGCGCAGCTACGACGCGAAGCCGCTGGCGCAGGGCGTTCCGCCGCAGCCCGCGTACGAGCCGGTCTTCCCGTTCGGCCACGGGCTCACCTACACGCGCTTCGAGTACGCGGACCTCGCGATCGCGCCCGCCGCGATCGCGCCCGACGGCGCCGTCGAGATCGCCTGCACGGTGCGCAACGCCGGCGCGCGCGCCGGCACCGAGGTGGTGCAGCTCTATCTGCGCGATCCGGTCGCGAGCGTGACGCGGCCGCTGCGCCAGCTGCGCGGCTTCGCGCGCGTCGCGCTCGCGCCGGGCGCGGCGGCGCGCGTCGCGTTCCGCGTCCACGCAGACCTGTGCTCGTTCACCGGCGCCGACCTCGCGCGCATCGTCGAGCCGGGCCGCATCGAGGTCGAGGTCGGCGCGTCGAGCGGCGACGTCCGCCTCGCGGGCGCGTTCGACGTCGAAGGCGAGCCGCGCCGCTGCGGCGAGGACCGCGTGCTCGCGCCCGAGGTGTCCGTCGCCGCGCTGCCGTCCGGGCAGTCTTCCGGGCGGCGTGGATGAGCGACGCCCCGCGCGCCGCGGCGCGCCGCTCGTTCGATCCCGCCGTGCCGCTGCTCGTCCTGCTGGTGGCGGCGTTGCACGCGTTCCACGCGGCGCGCGAGCTCGTGCCGATCCACGACTCCTTCTACACCTACGTCAACTTCCACGTCTTCTACTCGCACTGGCTGTACGAGGGCGAGCTGGTCGAGTGGTACCCGTACGGCGCGCTCGGGCTGCCCGCTCCGCTGCAGCTCGTGATCTCGTTCACGCCGCTCCAGTACCTGGTCGGCTTCGCCGGCGCGCTGCTCGGCGCGCGCGACACGCTCTCGCTCTACGCGCTCTCGGTGTTCGGCGAGCACGCGCTCTTCGCCGCCGGCGCGTACCTGTGCGCGCGACGCCTCTTCCCGAGCCGCGCCAGCGCGGTCGCGATCGGCGTCGCCGCGGCGGGCAGCGTCGTGTGGTGGACGCAGGGCTGGTTCGAGCTGCGCTTCTTCTACCTGCTCCCGCTCGTGCTCGCGTGCGCGCTCGACTTCCTCGACACGCGCCGCCCGTCGCGCTTCTGGCTGACGGGCGCGGCGTGCGTCGCCTGGACGATGGGCAACATGCCGTACTTCGCCGGCGTCTGGGCGCTGGTCTTGGTGCTGGTGCTCGGCGCGCCGCTCGTCGCGGCGCGCAGCGCGTGGCGCAGCCTGCTCGCGCCGGCGCCCTCGAACCTGCTGGCGATGGCGCTGTTCGCCGTGCCGGCGGCTGCGCTCGTGTACGTCGGCGCGCACGCCTTCGACGGCGTCGTGATGCGCGAGGAGGGGCGCTATCCGGGCACTGGCGCGGTGCCGCTGAACGTGTTCCTGACCTACGGCGGCAACGCGGAGATCGGGGCGCTCGTGCGCGGGGCGCTGCGCGGCTGGCCCGTGCAGCTTCCGTGGGGCACCGGCATGGACACGAGCGCCTACGTCGGGCTGCTGCCGCTCGCCGCGTGCGCGCTCGCGCTCGTGCGCGAGCGCAGTCGGCTCTGGATCGGGATGCTGGTCGCGGCCGTCGTGCTGGTGCTGCTCTCGTTCGGCGGCGCCGTCGCGAAGCTCGCGTACCACGTGCCCGGCGTCTCGCTGTTCCGCCACATCGGGCTGGTGTACGGACTCGTGAAGTGCCTCGCGATCCTCGGCGCGGGCTTCGGGCTCGAGGGCTTGTGGCGGCTCCGCGCGGCCGGGCGCGGCCGCGCGGCGGCGGCGGGAGTGGCCGCGGCCGCGGCGGTCGCGTGCGCG
>QEVM01000279.1 GCA_003576805.1 Pseudomonadota bacterium
CAGCGCGCGCCCGGCGCGAGCGGGTACTCGACGGCGAGCACGCGGCGGCCGGTCGCGTCGGCGATCGCCGCGCTGCGCGGCAGCGTCGCGCGCGCCGAGCCCGACACGTAGCCGCCGCCGTGCAGGTACACGACGGCGCGGTCGCCGCTGCGCAGCGCGCGCGGCGTCACCTCCAGCACTGCGACGCCGCCGAGCGTGCGCGCGCGCACGCTGCAGCCGTGACGCGCGAGCGTGTCGGCGACGACGGCCTCGGCGTCCGCTTCCTGCTGCGCTTGCAGCGCGCGCCACGCGCCGACGTCGTCCGGCGCGGGCCACGCGGGCGGCTCGGGCTCGCGCTCCGCCGCGAGCGCCTCCTGCCATTCGGGCGAGACGGTCGCCGGCACTGGCACGTCGCGGCGCTCGCAGCCGGCGAGCGCGGCCAGCGCGAGCGCGGCGACGAGCGCGCGTCGCACTTCCTTACTGCGCGCCGCGCCGCACCACCTGGGCGCGCGTGAAGGCGGGCGCGTCGTCGCGCTCGTAGGGCCAGGCGATCGTGTCGAAGCGCGCGAGCAGCGCGCGCACGAACGCGTCCTGGCGCCTGCGCGCGGGCTCGATCGGCACGCCGCGATTCAGCACCGCGAAGTACACGACGCCGTGCTCGCGCGTGCGGACCGCGCCGGCCAGCGCGCACGCGCCGTAGTCGCCGTAGGTGCCGGTCTTGCCGACGACGTGGCCGAGCTCGCCGGGACCGTCGAGGCGGCGGCGCAGCGTGCCCTCGTCGATGCCCGCGACCGGCAGCACGTCGGGCAGCGCGTGACCGCTCTTGGCGAGCTCCTCCGCGAGCGCGCGCAGCAGCGCGACCGACGCGCGCGGCGAGAGCCGGTTGGCGCGGTGCGCGCCCGCGCCGTCGCCGAGCACGATCTCGTCCGCCCACGCGGCCGGCACGCTGGCGCGTGCGATCGCCTGCACCGCGGCGATGCCGCCCGCCGCGTCGGCGAGCGGTGCGAAGATGTTGTTCGAGAAGCCGTTGAGCGCCTTCACCAGCGGCACGAGCGGCTGCGACCAGTGGACGACGAGCGGCTCGCGCTGCGGCGCGCCGCCGTGCGCCTGGGCGGCGAAGCCGACGGTCGGCGACTTCGCGCCTGCGGCGCCCGTCTCGGCGCGCACCGCCTGCCACGCCGCGGGCGACACGCCCGCGGCGAGCGCGCGCGCGAGCCGCGCCGCGGCGCCCTGCGTCTGCCAGTTGAAGAGAAGCGGTCCGCGCGCGACGAGCGTCCCGGCGACGCGCCGCACGCCGAGGTCGCGCAGCGCGAGCGCGACGAGCGCCGCGTTCTCGTCGACGAAGTAGGGATCGCCGCTGCCCTGCACGACGAGGTCGCCCGCGATGGCGCCGTCGCGCAGCGCGCCGGTCGGCACGAAGCGCGTCGCGAAGCGGTGCTCGGCGCCGAGCTTGCGGAGCAGCGCGAGCGTCGTCGGCACTTTCGAGACCGAGGCGGGGTGCACCGGGCGCGCGTCCTCCTGCGCGACGAGCACGCTGCCGTCCTCGGTCTCGACGTAGACGCCCTGGCCGGCGCCGACGAGCGCGCGCGCGTCGGCGGCGAGGTCCGCGCGCGCGGCGCCCGCGCACGCGGTCGCGACGGCGAGCGCGATCCCCCAGAGCAGCCGTGCGATGCGCGGCGCGAGCTTCGACGGCGCGGTCGTCAACGCGGGCTCCTGTTCCTGTCCGCTGCGCCGTCCGCTGCGCGCGAACCGCGCCCGCGGCGTGTTCGGCCGTTGGCTGGAGGGCGCCGCAACATACCGTCGCTGCGCGGTGCGCGGGAGCCGGCGCGCGTGTTCGCCGAGCGAGCACGCGCTGCCGCGACGGCGAGCACGCGCGCACGGATGCGCACGGCGCGCAGCGCGCAGCGTGCGTCTCGTCGCGCCGCGTGCTGGCACGTCGCTTGAAAAAGCAACGCAGCAGAGTGGGCTCCATGGCGGAGCCAGCCTGGCAGCACCCGAGCCCGGCCGAAGTTCGACTGGGCTCCCCGACCTCGGACGACCCGTCCGGCCGAGCGTGGAAGGTCCACGCTCGGCCGGACACTCCGTTCGGGCGCGCGCGACGCCACCCGCAGCTCCGCCACCGAAGTCCCCGGCGCCGAGCGCCGCGTTCCGAGCGCTGCGCGCGCGCTTGCGCGCCGTCACGCGCGGGGTGGTACAACGGGAGATCCTCCCGCGAGCCGCCGGTGCGGACTCGCCGACTCGGAGCGCTCCGTTGCGTCGCACCCCCGTTCGCATCGCGGCCGCATGCGCGGTGCTGCTGCTGCTCGGCGCGGCCGTCGCGCTGCACCGCTTCGCCGCCTCGCTCCCCGACCTCGAGGGCCTCGCCGACTACCGCCCCGCGCTGCCGACCGTCGTGCGCGCGCGCGGCGGCGAGCGCATCGGCGAGTTCGCGGCGGAGCGGCGCCGGCTCGTGCGCCTGCGCGAGCTGCCGCCGCACGTCGTGCAGGCCTTCCTCGCCGCCGAGGACGCCGGCTTCTACGAGCACGGCGGGCTCGACGTCGCCGCGCTCGCGCGCGCCGCGTGGGTGAACCTCTCGGCGGGCGGCCGCATCCGCCAGGGCGGCAGCACGATCACGCAGCAGGTGGCGAAGAGCCTGCTCGCCTCCGAGCGCACGATGGCGCGCAAGCTGCGCGACATGGCGCTCGCGCTCGAGATCGAGTGGCGCTTCTCGAAGGACGAGATCCTCGAGATCTACTTGAACGACATCTATCTCGGCGGCGGCGCGTACGGCGTCGCGCAGGCGGCGCGCACCTATTTCGGCAAGGAGGTCGGCGAGCTCACGGTGTCGGAGGCCGCGCTGATCGCCGGGCTCGCGAAGGCGCCGTCCGCGTTCGCGCCGACCGCCGATCCCGACGCCGCGGAGGCGCGCCGCCGCTACGTGCTCGAGCAGATGCACGCGCTCGGCCGGCTCGACGCGGCGGCGTACGCGCGCGCGCTGGCCGAGCCGACGCGGCTGGTGCGGCCGTCGGCGCCCGCGCCGTTCCGCACCGCCGCCTACTTCGTCGAGGAAGTGCGGCGCGAGCTGGTGGACCGGCTCGGCGCCGAGGCGCTGCTGCGCGGCGGCTACGTCGTCGAGACCACGCTCGACCTCGCGCTCCAGGAGCACGCGGCGCGGACGCTGCGCGAGGGCGTCGCGCGCTTCGAGAAGCGCCACGTGCCGCGCCGGCGCAAGGGCGACCCCGAGCCGTCGCCGCTCGAGGGCGCGCTCGTCGCGATCGACGTCGCGACCGGCGACGTGCTCGCGCTGGTCGGCGGCCGCGACTTCGAGCGCAGCCAGTTCAACCGCGCGACGCAGGCGCGCCGCCAGCCGGGCTCGGCGTTCAAGCCGTTCGTGTACGGCGCCGCGCTCGAGGCGGGCTTCCGCGTCTCGTCCACCGTGTACGACGTGCAGGTGCAGATCCGCGACCGCAAGACCGGTCGCCGCTGGCAGCCCAAGAACGCGGGCTCGCTGCGCGGCGCGCTGCCGCTGCACGAGGCGCTCTCGCGCTCGCTCAACAACGCGTCGGTGCGCCTGCTGCTCGACGTCGGCGTGCCGCACGCCGTCGACTTCGCGCGCCGCGCCGGCATCGCGTCGCCGCTCGCCGAGGACCTCTCGCTGGTGCTCGGCACGTCGGGCGTCTCGCCGCTCGAGCTGACGAGCGCGTACGCGACCTTCGCCGGCGGCGGCGTGCGGCGCCCGCCGCGCTTCGTCGCGCGCGTGCTCGACCGCGACGGCCGCGTCGTGCTCTCGGACCTCTCGCTGCTGGACGGAGGCGCGCCCGCCGGTCCCGCGATCGATCCGGTCGACGCGTATCTGCTCACCCACGTGCTGCGCGGTCCCGTGCGGCGCGGCTACGGCACCGCGCACGCGGCGGCCAGGCTCGGCGCGCCGCTCGCGGGCAAGACGGGCTCGACCAACGAGAACCGCGACGCCTGGTTCGTCGGCTACTCGCCCGAGATTGCGGCCGGCGTATGGATCGGCCGCGACCGGCTGGAGCCGCTCGGGCGCCAGGGCACCGGCGCGCGCGCGGCGCTGCCGATCTGGATCGCCTTCATGAAGGAGGCGCTGGCGTCGCGGCCGGTGCGCGCCGACGCGTTCCCGGTCCCGGAAGGCGTGCACTTCGCCGGGCCCGGCGCGGAGGGTCAGTGGGTGCGCACCGAGCGCTTCGTCGCGGGCTACGAGCCGTACGCGGCGGGCCGCCGGATCCGCAAGAGCACCTACGTCGCGGTGCCGAAGCCGCCCGCGCCGGCGCAGCCGCCGCCGGCGGCGGTCGCGTCCGAGCCGCTCGGCCCGCTGACGCCCGCCGCGGCGCCCGCGGACGAAGTCGGCCTGCCCGCGGTCGGCGGCGCGCCGCCCGCAGCGCAGCCGCCGCTCGCGCGCTGATCACTCGACGGCTGCGACCTCGACGGGCACGCCGGAGAGGACGGCCGTGCCGGCGAGCGCGTCCACGAAGGCGTCGTCGGTGACGTCGTTGGCGCTCGCGCCCGGGTGCGCCGACGCGACGCGCATCTGCACGCCGGGCCGGTCGTGCCCCCAGCCGTGCGGCAGCGACACGACGCCCGGCATCACGGCGTCGGTGACCTCGGCGGGCACCACGATCTCGCCGACGCGCGACTTCAGCGCCACGCGGCCGCCGGTCGCGACGCCGCGCGCGGCGGCGTCGTCGGGATGGATCTGGAGCGTGCAGCGCTCCTTGCCGGACACCAGGCGCGGACTGTTGTGGTTCGCGGATTCACAAGGTAAGTGCAACAGCACGCCGGAAAAAGAGAGGTGACCTGGAATACTCCGCTCTTCCGCAAACGACCAAGAATGAGGAAGAGTTT
>QEVM01000280.1 GCA_003576805.1 Pseudomonadota bacterium
GGACCCCGCCGCCGCCGCGGGCGCGAAGCCGCTCGCCGACCTCGTCGCGTGGCGCGGCCTCGTCGCCGCGGTGCACGAGTGGCCGCTCGACGCGCCCGCGCTCTCGCGCTTCCTCCTCTATCTCGCGATCCCGGTCGGCTCGTGGCTGGGCGGCGCGCTTGTCGAGCGCGTGGTCGACGGCGTTCTGCGCTAGCAACTCCGCATGGCCAGCCCCGAGCTCCAGACCGTGATCCAGCTCCTGAAGGACCTGAACTTCGGCGCGCCCGGCGACATCGCGTCGATGCGCCGCAACCTCGAGATCGCGGCGTCGCTGTTCCAGAAGCCGGCCGACGTCGCCTACGAGCCGGTCGACGCGGACGGCGTGCCGGCCGAGTGGACGAGCGCGCCCGACGCGGACGCGACACGCGCGCTCGTGTACTTCCACGGCGGCGCGTACACGTCGGGCGGCATCGGCTCGCACCGCGCGCTCTGCACCGAGCTCTCGCGCGTCGCCGGCGTGCGCGTGCTCAACGTCGGCTACCGGCTCGCGCCCGAGGACCCGCACCCCGCCGCGGTCGAGGACGCGCTCTCGGTCACGCGCTGGCTCGCCAAGCAGGGCGTCGCGCCCGAGCGCACCGCGTTCGGCGGCGACTCCGCGGGCGGCGGCCTCGCGCTCGCCGCGCTGGTCGCCCTGCGCGACGCGGGCGAGGACCTGCCCGCCGCGGCGGTGTGCCTCTCGCCGTGGACCGACCTCACGCTCTCGGGCGCGTCGTTCCGCGGGCTGGCGCACGTGGACCCGATGGTGCGACCCGAGTCGCTGACGCTCTCGCGCGACCGCTACGTCGACGCCGCGCGCGCGGCGTCGCCGCTCGCGTCGCCGCTCTTCGCCGACTTCACGGGCCTGCCGCCGCTCCTGCTCCAGGTCGGCAGCGCCGAGTGCCTGCTCGACGACTCGACGCGCGTCGCCGCGCGCGCGCAGGCGGCCGGCGTGGACGTCACGCTCGAGGTCTGGGACGAGATGATCCACGTCTGGCAGGCGTTCTTTCCGCTGCTGCCCGAGGCGCGCGACGCGCTCGCGCAAGTTGCCGCGTTCTTGCGCGGGCGGCTGGCGTAACGGCAACGAGTGAACTACCGGACAACCTATGGATTCCCGCGGCGTCTTGTCCCGAAGTGTGAATGGTCGGCTCGCTCTCCTGTACCAGTCACGACCGCGCAGAAGTGCGCTGTGAGTGGTTCGCCTTCAGCGGCATGGGTGGCCAGCGTCTGCATGACCGCGCACGCTACAGGTAACGCTTGCCGCGAAGGATCCGCTCCGTTTTTGCGACGACTTCGCGATAGGAATCGAACACTTCATCGCGATAGTCATGATCCGTGACTGTCTGACCGCGATACATTGCGTCGTAGTACCGATCATTCAGATACCGATGATGCTCGATCACGCTGGAGAGGTGTCCGAGACGGCTCATGATCTTCCTGCGTAACCCATCGCTATCGGGATGCTCGTTGACTTCCGGAAAGGCCAGAGTCGCGTCGATATAGTGAAGCGACGACCAGTAGCAGGCGGCCACCGCTAGCTCGATCTGGCGACCCGGCAGCTGGATGGGATTGGCTTCCTCGACAAATTTCCTGAACTGGAGCGCCAAGCGAAGGTGCTCCTCAGTGGTCGGCATTCGCTGGCACGCCCCCCAACGATGACTAACCGCGCGAGTCGTAGACCTTGGTGTCGCCCTCGGGCGCGTCTTCTCGTTCCTTGTGCGAATGGAACTCGAACAAGAGGTCCGGGAAGTGATCGACCAGCTGCTGTTCGATTTCGTACACCTTGAACCGGGTCGCCCTATCGTCACCCGAGAGCACTGTCCAAACGTGGATGGCGCGGTGTCCGCGATTTTCGCGTTCCGACACATTAACACGTCTAACCTCCGAGAGACTCCGTAGTCGACGCTCAAGGAATGCTCTCAGGGTGTGCTCGACATTACTTGCGATAGAAACCGACTCAGGTCGAGTTGTCGTGGAAGGAGCGTCCGAACTAGTTGATTCCTCGGGGCCGCGCTTAGTCTGCGAAATTGCCCCGACCGGAGGACCCTCGTTGGTGGTGAATGGATAACCACCATCGCTGAAGGACAGCGTGCACCAGTCGTCGAAAGCAACGGCAGCGGCGCTCATACGTAGTGTCCCGGATTAGAGCCAGGACCCTTGGCAGTGCCGGGCGCCTTCCGGAGGTTGTCCGGCACCTCAGTCGACATAACGTTAGATGACTTCACGGTGTAGACCGGGTCGCCCTCGTCGGTGTACACACCCTCCAGTCGAATGACTTCGGAAACCACGATCTTGAGGCGGACCTTGGTCCCATCCTCAAGGTCGTACTCACACCAGGGCTCCTCTACGACCTTGAAACGAACGACATCTCCCTGAACCTGCCGCCCGCCGAGATTCAGAGTCTTTTTCGCCATGCGCTCCGGATACTCCATCTTGCAGGCTCCTGCCTGCGTTGGCCCTTCCCAGGGCGAGAGCACTCCCCACTGGAGGGGGGTGGCGCTACGTCCTTAACTGCCTCGCGGTCCCCGAGGCCTCGCCTCTCCAGAATATCACGATCTGTGTGTAGCGAATCGGCGCGACGCACAACCCCGTTGAGCTAGAAGCGCGAGCCGGCGATCTCGACCTCCGCCAGCGACCACGCGTTGCGGAAGCCCTGCTGCGCGTAGCGCGCGTCGGCCGCGCGTCCCTGCTTCGCGAGGCTCTGCGAGAGCCCGAGCAGCGACCAGCCGTTGCGCGGGTAGCGCCGCAGGTCCTCGCGGTACACCGCCTCGGCCTGCTTCGCGCGGCCGGCGGCAAGCAGCACGGCGCCCTGCGCCTGGCGCACCGGGAAGTAGAACGGCGGCGGCTCGGCGTAGGGCATCGCGTCCTGCACGGCGACCGCGCGCTCGAAGTGCGCGACGGCGCCGTCCACGTCGCCGCGCGCGGCGGCGATCTCGCCGTCGAGGTGGTGCAGCGCGATGTCGAGGCGCTGGCCCGCCGTGCCGCCCGACGTGTCGAAGTACGCGTTCGCCCACGCCGGATCGGCCTGGATCGCGGCGAGCGCGTCGCGCTCGGCGGCGGCCGCGTCGGCGCGCCCCGTGCGCGCGAGCGCGAAGCCGCGCGCGTAGCGCCACATCGCGGTCGTGAAGCGCATCGACGCCGGCGGCGCCGGCTCGGCGAGCGCGGCGTCCCAGCGGCCGAAGCGCACCAGCGTGAGCACCGGCACCGGCGCGAAGTCCTCGAGGAACGGCAGCGCCTCGAGCTGATCGGCGCGCACGATCGACGCGAGCTGGCGCGCGGTCGCGAGCGCGGAGTCGCCGCGGCCCTGTGCCATCTCGGAGGCCCACAGGAAGTGCAGGTTGTGCGCGTAGTACGGCACCGCGTAGCCGGCGCCGCTGCGACACCACGCGAAGTAGGCGACGTCCGCCGCCGCGGCGCGCTGGTTCACGAGCGAGGAGTCGCGGTAGCGCCCGAGCCGGTAGTAGATGTGCGCCGGCATGTGGACGAGGTGGCCCGCGTCGGGCGCGAGCACGGCGAGGCGGTCGGCCGCGGCCTCGGCCTTCTCGGGCTCGAAGCGCTCGTAGAAATGGATCTTGTAGTGCAGCCCGCCGGTGTGGTCCGGCTGCAGCGCGAGCGCGCGCTCGATCGCGGCGGCCGCCTCGCCGGTGAACTCGCGCGGCGAGCCGTCGTCGTTCCAGTAGCTCCAGGGCGAGAGGTCGAGCAGCGACTCGGCGTGGATCGCCGCGGCGTCGGCGTCGTTCGGGTACTTGGCGGAGAGCGCGCGCATCGCCTCCGCGAAGGCGCGGTCGAGCGCGATCCGGTTCGGCGCGCCCGCCGCGCCGGCCGTGCCCGCGAAGTCCGCCGCGTAGCGCTTCGCGACGGCGTCGATCCAGTCGCGCTCCGCGGCGGTCGCGCCCGGCGCGAGGCGCTGCGCCTCCTGCACGGCGTTCCACGCCGCCTCCGCGGACGCGGGCCCCATCGGCGCGTTGATGTTCGGGCCCGACGCGAACGCGACGCCCCACCAGCACATCGCGCAGCGCGGGTCGAGGCGCGCGGCCTCGCGGAAGGAGTCGATCGCGCCGTCGTGGTTGAAGCCGTACGCGAGCGCGAGGCCCTGGTCGAAGTAGCGCTGCGCGAGCGGCACCTGCGTCGAGATCGGACGGTGGATCGGGCCGAGCCCGTCGAACAGCCGCGGGGTGTGCGCGGCCGGCGCGGCCGGCGCCTCGCCGCCACGGCTCCCTTGGCAGGCGAGCTGACACGCGGCGGCGACGACAACGGCGCACAGCGCTCGAGTCGGAGATCGGAACATCGCGGCTTCCTCCCGTGACGACGGTCCAACGTGGCAACGGAGGCACGCCGTGATGGGGAGGGCCGCTACTCGCCCTCCTCGCGCGCCAGCTCGTTCCAGTTGGCGATCGTGGCTTCGACCTCTTCGGGTAGCACGATCTCGGCGTCGCGCTCGCGGAAATCCGACATCTCGAGCTCTTCGAGCAGCTTCACGTGGATCAGGTCCTGCGCGAGGTCCACGAGCAGGATCGCCTGCGAGTCGCCGCCGGCGTGCGGCTTGTTGCCGACCGCGTAGAGCACCGAGCCCTGCTCCGAGATCGGCCCCTGCGTGCCGAAGTTCGCGAGCAGCGCGAAGTAGCGCGCGCCCATCAGGGCGGTGAGCCGGTCGTGCAGCGGATCGCTCTCGAAGAGCCCGACGTCGCGCGGATACTTGCCGACGTGCGCGCGCAGCGACGCGAGCGTCGGCGCGGGCGCCGCGGCCTGCGGCGCCGCGTCGCGCGCCGGCGTCGGCGCGTCGGACGCGG
>QEVM01000281.1 GCA_003576805.1 Pseudomonadota bacterium
GCGTCGCTGCGCAGGACGCCGCGCCCGACGCGGTGCAGCGCGGCGAGCTGATACTGCGCCTCGGCGTCGCCGCCCTCCGCGAGCTCGCGGTAGAGCGCGGCCGCGCGGCCGTAGTCGCGCGCGCGCACGGCCGCGCGCGCCTCGTCGGCGGGATCGGCGATCGCGCCGCGCGCCGCGATGCACGCGGCGAAGCAGGCGGCGACGAGCGCGAACCTAGAAGAGCGGCGTGCCATGCTTCTTCTCGATCTCCACGCCGCACGCGCGCAGGAACGCGCTCGGCAGGACGCCGCCGGCGCACACGATCACGGCGTCGTTGGCCAGCTCCTTCTCGCCGCCCGGCGTCCGCAGCCGCACCGTGTCGCGCCCGATCGCGGCGACGGTGCTCTCGAGGAAGACGTGCAGGCGCCCGCTGCGCTCCGCCTGCGCGACGCGCTCGCGGTTCGCGACCTTCGCGCGCGAGAACGCCGCGCCGCGATACGCGATCGCGACGTCGGTGCCCGGCTCGTCCGCCACCGACGCGGCGGCCTCGAGCGCGCTGTCGCCGCCGCCCACCACGAGCACGCGCCGGCCGCGGTACTGCTCGGGCTCGAGCAGCCGGTAGACGACCTTCGGCTGCTCCTCGCCGGGCACGCCGAGGCGCGCCGGCGTGCCGCGCCGGCCGATGGCGAGCAACACCGCGCGGGCGCGGTACGCAGCGCGCGTCGTCGTCACCTCGAAGCCGGCCGGCGTGCGCGCGATCGCCTCGACGCGTTCGCGGTGGCGGATCGTGAGGCCGGTCTTGCGCACGACCTCCGTCCAGAGCGCGAGCAGCGCCTCCTTCGTCGTCTCGCGCAGGTGGACGCGACCGTAGAGCGGCAGGTCGCAGGGCGCGGTCATCACGATCTTGCCGCGCGGGTAGTGCGCGACGGTGCCGCCGAGCGACTCCTGCTCGAGCGTGACGAAGCGCAGCCCGCGCTGCTTCGCCGCGAGCGAGGCCGCGATGCCGGCGGGCCCGGCGCCGACGATCACCACGTCGAGCGCGTCGCCGCCCGCGCCGCCGCGCCGCGCCGCGATCGCCTCGAGCGCCTCGACGCCCTGCGTGATCGCGTTCCGGACGAGCCCCATCCCGCCGACCTCGCCCGCGACGTAGATGCCGGGCACGTTGGTGGCGAAGCTCGCATCGTGGCGCGGAATCTCGATCGGGCGCGACTCGCTGCCGAGCACCAGCGTGATGGCGTCGCAGGGACACGCCTCGCGGCAGGCGCCGTGTCCGATGCAGTGGGTGGGATTCACGAGCACCGCCTTGCCGGCGACGAGGCCGAGCACGTCGCCCTCCGGGCAGGCTGGAATGCAGCTGCCGCAGCCGAGGCAGCGATTCGGGTTCACGGCGGGGTGCAGCGACGGCGGCTCGGTGAGCCCGGCCGCGTGCGACGCCGCGAGCGCGGCGGCGGCGCGCGCCTGCCGCCGCGTGCGGCGCGCCGCGTACGCCGCGAGCACGAGCGCCATCGGCAGCCCGTAGACGAGCGCCGCGACGAGCGCGCCGTCAGAAGTCATACCGGACTCCGAAGCTCAGGATGTAGGCGAGCTCCTCGCCGTTCGACGGCTGGTCGCCGAACGCGCCGGTCGTCCACTCGACGCCGCAGTCCGTGTCGAGCGTGAAGCGACCGAGCCGGTACTCCGCGCCGAGATACGGACGCAGCGTGAGCGAGCCGGTGCGCACGCGCGTCGCCGAGAGCAGCGACGGCGACGACGCGTCCGGGTCGTCGGGCAGCAGCACGAACTCGTCGCTGCCGCTGCTCGTGCGGTAGTCGACGCGCAGGCGCGGGTGCAGCCGCAGCCGCTTCGTGACGGGCAGCCGCTCGTGCAGGATCAGCGACCAGGTCTGCGAGGCGCTGCCGTCGAACCAGCGCACGCCGACGCTGCCCACGTCGCCCGGGAGCAAGAGGCCGGTCGCGACGAGCTGCGGATACAGCGACGTCTCCCAGCCGGTCGCCTCGGTCGCGCCGACGCCGCCCGAGTCCGGCGTGCCGGAGAGGTGCGACACCGAGAAGTCGAGCGCGAGCTGGAGCCGCTCGCTGAGCTGGCGCGTACCGCCCACGCTCACGATGGTCGAGCGCGCGGTGCGGTCCTCGGCGAGGCGGCGCAGCTCCGACGCGGAGAAGTCGTCCTCGAGGTCGGAGAGCTCGTCGGTGCCCTGCCCGATCGTCGCGTTCGTCGTCGAGAGCGGCGGGCTGTTGCGGTGGTCCAGAAAGAGCGTGGCGCTGGTCTTCGGGTCGATCTGCCAGTGCGCGTTCAGGAGCGCCGTGTTGAGCGAGCCGTACACGACGTCGTAGTCGAGCAGCGCGGCGGCGAAGCGGCCGTCGTGCGCCCAGCGCAGCTCGAGCCCGATCGCGGAGCGGTCGAGCAGGTCGCCCGCGCGCTGCTGGATCGCGTAGAGCGTGCCGTCGAGCTGCCCGAACAGGCGGTCCGCCTCGAGCGAGAGACCGTACGCGTAGCGGCCGAAGTCCGGCGCGTTGGAGCGGTAGTACTCCACCGGCGCGCCGCCCAGCACGCCGACGCGCCAGTGCTCGGCGACGCGGCGGCTCGCGCGCAGACCGTCGAAGCGGCTGTAGAGCCCGCCGGTGTTGCCGGACTGGCGCCCGACCGTGCCGCGCCAGAGGTCCTCGGCGTAGCGGCCCTCGACGAACAGCGACGACACGCGCGTCTCGCCGCCGCCGCTGCCGGCGTCCACGAACTGCACCCGCTGCGAGCCCGACGCCTGGCTGCGCAGCGACCAGCGCGGCGTCCGCAGGCGGCCGACGAAGGTCGCGTCGCTCCAGAGCGACGAGTCGGCGACGAGCGAGCCGGTCTCGAAGTCGCGGTGCTCGTAGCGGTACTGCCCGTACACGCTGCCGAGCACGTCGTAGTCGCGCCGCGCCGGCGCCGCGCCGCCCGCGCCGCGCGGCGCGGGCAGCTTGGCCTGCGCGGTGAGCAGCGCGTCGAGGCGTTGGCGGACGCGGTCCGCCGCCTCGCCTACGGGATAGCGCGCGAGGTACTCCTGGTACTCGGCCTTCGCGTGCGCGACGTGGCCGCGCCGCTCGCGCGCGAGCCCGAGCAGCTCCTTCGCGGCCGGCGTGTTCGCGTGCTCGGGAAAGCCGCCGAGCTTGGTGAACGCGCGGATCGCGGCGTCGGCGTCGCCGCGCTCGAGCGCAGCGCGTCCAGCCGCGAGCAGCGCGTCGGTCTGCGCGGCCCAGTCGGCGGGCGGGAGGGCCGGCGCCTGCGCGCGCGGCGGGGGCGCGGATGGCGGCTCCTCGGCCGCCGGCTCCGACGCCGCCTGCGCGCTGCGCGCCGCCGGCGCCTCGACCGACACCACGATGCTGCGGAAGTCGGCGCCCGGCCGCACGCCGTACGCGACCGGTCGCGTGAAGCGCAGCACCAGGAAGCGGCCCGCGCCGCGCAGACCTTCGTACGACACCGCGCGCAGCGGAATCGGCGCGCCGGCCGGCGCCGCGAGCGACTCCTCGTACGCGAACACCGGCGCGTCGGTCGGGCTCACGTGGATCGGCACGATCTGGATCTCGAGCGTGTCGCCGCGCCGGCCGGGCGCGTGGCGCAGATAGCGGACCGGCGTGTGGAAGCGCACGTGGACTTCCCAGTCGGTCGCGCCGCGCTCGAT
Organism: Pseudomonadota bacterium; assembly: GCA_003576805.1. Classification (GTDB taxonomy): domain Bacteria; phylum Myxococcota_A; class UBA9160; order UBA9160; family PR03; genus PR03. Next base: position 3,635 of record QEVM01000281.1, read on the forward strand.
CTCGAAGCCGTCGAGCACGCGCGGCGCGCCGATCTCGGCGTGCGTCGCGAGCGCCGCGCACGCGATCGAGAGCGCGACGCCGAGCAGCGCGATCCGCCGCAGCGCGCTCACCAGCCGCCCCGCGCCGCGTCGTGCTCGCCGCTCCGCGTGCGGCGAATCTGGGTGAAGGTGGCGTCGGTGAACTCGTGGCACGCGCCGGCGCAGTCGCGCAGCTCGCTCACCGTGTAGTAGATCGTGGGCCCGTCGACCTTCTTGTGCGGGCCGGGCCGGAAGTCCGCCGCGTGGCAGCCGGCGCAGTCGGGCTGGTACGCCGGCGTTCGCCACGCCGCAGCGGCCGTGTTGCCGACGTGGCACGACTGGCAGTCCCCGACCTGTCGATGGCCGGTCGGATACGAAGCCGACGCGTGCTGGTAGCTCGCCGGCGTCCAGACGCTCGTCGTGTGGCACTCGTTGCAGTCGAGGCTCGAGACGAAGTGCCCGCTCGGCGTTCCCGTGGCGTACGTCCCGTTGTGACAGGTCCCGCAGCTCGACGTGATGCCCGCGTGATCGAAGCGCGCCGGCGTCCACGCCGCGGTCGTGTGGCAGTCGTCGCAAGTGTTCGCGCTCGGGAGGTGGTTCGCCGTCTTGCCCGTCGCGCGGACGCCGTCGTGGCAAGTCGCGCACGGAGCCGTCACGCCGAGATGATCGAAGCGCGCCGGACTCCAGGCCGCGGTGGTGTGGCAGTCCTCGCAGGTGTTCGACGTCGGCAGGTGGCTCGCGCTCTTGCCCGTGGCGCGCACGCCGTCGTGGCACGTCGAGCAGGCGCCCGTCACGCCGAGATGATCGAAGCGCGCGGGACTCCACGCCGCCGACGTGTGGCAGTCCTCGCAGGTGTTCGACGTCGGCAGGTGGCTCGCGCTCTTGCCCGTCGCGCGCACGCCGTCGTGGCACGTCGCGCAGGCGCCCGTCACGCCCGCGTGGTCGAAGCGCGCGGGGCTCCACGCCGCCGACGTGTGGCAGTCCTCGCACGTGTTCGACGTCGGCAGGTGGCTCGCGCCCTTGCCCGTCGCGCGCACGCCGTCGTGGCACGTCGCGCAGGCGCCCGTCACGCCCGCGTGGTCGAAGCGCGCGGGACTCCACGCCGCCGACGTGTGGCAGTCCTCGCAGGTGTTC
>QEVM01000282.1 GCA_003576805.1 Pseudomonadota bacterium
GGCCGCGGCCGGCGCGCCGGCGCACGACGCACCCGCGCCCGCGCCCGCGCCGCTCGGGTACGAGCTGCCCGCGCCCGGCAGCTACGAGCTCCCGCCGATCGCGCACGTGCGCGACTTCCAGGTGCTCGACGAGCGCGGCGCGCCCGCGCCGCTGCTCGGCCTGGCGCCGGACCAGGTCGCGGTCGTGTCGTTCGTCTACACGCGCTGCGGCGAAGGGCGCGGCTGTCCCGCCGCGCTCGCGGTGGTGCAGCGGCTCGATCGCGCGATCGCGGCCGACCCCGCGCTCGCCGCGCGCGTGCGGCTCGCGACGCTGAGCTTCGATCCCGCGCACGACACGCCCGAGCGGATGGCGGCGCTGCGCGCGTCGCTGCGGCCGCGCGCCGACTGGCGCTTCCTCACCGCGGCGTCGCCCGCGGCGATCGCGCCGGTGCTCGGCGCGTTCGGGCAGGACGCGCTGCCGCTGGTCGGACCCGACGGCGAGTCGCTCGGGCTGTTCCGTCACGTGCTCAAGGTCTTCCTGGTGGACGGCCGCGGCGCCGTGCGCAACGTCTACAGCTCCGGCTTCCTGTCGGCGGAGCTGGTGCTCGTCGACGCGCGCACCGTGCTGGCTTCGCTTCCCGACCGCATCGCGGGCGCCGCGCGCTGATCCGCGGAGAGAACATGTCGATCTCGGACTTCCCGCTGGACGCGGCGTCGCTCGACGAGGGCACGCACGAGCTGCTCGGCCAGGCGCCCACGGCGCTCTTCGGCGCGGTGCCGAGCGAGGCCGCCGGCCGCGTCGACCGCGACATCGAGATCGTCTCGCCGGACGAGCCGCTGCAGGCCGCGGCGAGCCGGATGTGGTGGCGCAAGATGGGCGCGCTGCCGGTGCTCGAGGACGGGCGCTTCGCCGGTGCGCTCAGCGAGGACGATCTGCTGCACACGCTCGCGGATCGGCTGCGCGAGCGGCCGGGCGCGGCCGGCGACCTCGTGCTGTGGGAGAGCGTGCTGGCGGGCACCACGGTGCGCGACGCGATGTCGCCGCGCGAGGACACCGCGGTGGTGCGCGCGGGAACGCCGCTCGTCACCGGCATCGAAGCCACCTTCGGCCCGACGCGCAGCCGGCGCCGCAAGGGCTATCTCTTCGTGCTCGACGAGCGCGACGTCCCGATGCGCGTCGTCTCGTTCCGCGACATCGCGCGCTTCGTGGTGCGGCTCTACGACGGCGAGCTGGCGCCCGACGCGTTCGCGTCGCCGGCGCACTTCGAGCACGCGCAGCGCATCGCGTGGCGCGTGCTCGACCTCTCGCTCGGCACGCTGCGCCGCGAGGAGTCGCTCGGCTCGCCGCCCGATCCGCTGCCCGCGGACGCCAGCGCCGCCGACACCATGGAGCGTCTGGCGTCGCGGGCGCGCGGCTACGCGATCGTGGTCGCGCCGGCCGGACGCAGCGCGGCGCCGGGCGGCGCGCTGCGCGGCATCTGCACGCGGCGCGACCTGCTGCGCGCGCTGAAGAGTCCCTTCGTCACGCTCGACGCGCTGCGCGCCGCGCGCCTGATGAGCGAGCCGGTCAAGACCGTCTCCGAGGTCGACACCTTCTGCGGGCTGTTCAAGATGATGGCGATCGAGGGCTTCCGGCACATGCCGCTCGTGGACGACGCGGACCGCGTCGAGTGCGTGATCTCGCTGTGGCAGGGCGTGGGCCTGCTCGCGCACCGCCAGACGCCGGCGCCGCGCTGATGCGCGAAGGGGAGGGCGCGGGCGCCGCGCTGCTCGAGGCGCTGAAGGCGGCCGCCTGCGCCGCGGTGGACGCGCGCCGCGGAGCGCTGCTGCACGTCGCGCACGAGATCCACGCGCATCCCGAGCTCGCCTTCGAGGAGCGGCGTGCGGCCGAGCTGCTCGTCGCGACGCTGCGCGCCGAGGGGCTCGCGGTCGAGGCGCCGGCGTACGGGCTCGCCACCGCGTTCGAGTCGCGCGCCGGCGCGAGCGGCCCGACCGTCGCGCTGCTCGCCGAGTACGACGCGCTGCCGGACATCGGCCACGCCTGCGGCCACAACCTGATCGCGACCGCGGCCCTCGGCGCCGGGCTCGCGCTCGCGTCGCTCGGCGAGCGGCTGCCGGGCCGCGTGCGCGTCGTCGGCACGCCCGCGGAGGAGGCCGGCTGCGGCAAGGAGCTGATGGCGCGCGCGGGCGCGTTCGACGACGTCGACGCCGCGCTGATGATCCACCCCGCCGGCGTCGACCTCGTCACCATGCCGACGCTCGCGCTCGCCGAGGTGGACGTGCGCTACCGCGGCGTCGCGGCGCACGCGTCGGGCATGCCCGAGCGCGGCGTCAACGCGCTCGACGCGCTCGTCACCGCGTACCAGGCGATCGCGCAGCTCCGCCAGCACATCAAGCCGACCGAGCGCGTGCACGGCATCTTCACGGAGGCGGGCGCGGCGCCCAACGTCGTGCCCGAGCGCGCCGCGGGCCGCTTCTACGTGCGCTCGCGCGACGCCGCCGAGCTCGTCCCGCTCAAGCGCCGCGTCGAAGGCTGCTTCCGTGCGGGCGCCGAGGCGACCGGCTGCTCCGTCGAGATCGAGTGGCGCGAGCCCGACTACCTCGAGCTGCGCACGAGCTGGCCGCTCGCCGAGCGCTACCAGCGCAACGCCGAGTCGCTCGGCCGCACCTTCTTCCCGTACGACAAGCTGCCGCCGAGCGCGCTCGGCACGACCGACATGGGCAACGTGTCGCACCGCGTGCCGTCGATCCATCCGATGATCGCCGCCGCGCCGATCCACTGCTCGATCCACAACGCCGAGTTCGCCGAGCACGCCGGCAGTCCGACGGGCGACCGCGCCGCGCTCGACGGCGCCAAGGCGCTCGCCATGACGGCGCTCGACTTCCTGCTCGACGCCGACCTGCGCCGCCGCGTGCGCGAGCAGTTCGACGCGGCGCGCAGCCGGTGAGCGGCGCCGGCGCGTTCGCCGCGCTCGACCATCTCGTCGTCGCGGTGCGCGACCTCGCCGCCGCGGCCGCCAGCTACGAGCAGCTCCTGGGACGCGCGCCTTCGTGGCGCGGCGCGCATCCGGGCTGGGGCACCGCCAACGCGCTGTTCCGGCTCGACGACACCTACCTCGAGCTGCTCTGCCCGGACGGCGCGGGCGCGCTGGGCGATGCGCTGCGCGCGCGGCTCGCCGGCGCGGGCGAGGGGCTCATCGGCTTTGCGCTCGGCACCGCCGACGCGGACGCGTGTCACGCGCGGCTGCGCGCGGCCGGGCTCGCCGCCGCGGAGCCCGCCGACGGCGAAGGCCGCGACGCGCACACCGGCGCCGTGCGCCGCTGGCGCAACGTCGCGATTCCGGCGGAGGCCTCGCGCGGCGTGCTGGTCTTCGGCATCGAGCACCGTTCGCCGCCGGACGCGCTGCCGCTCGTCGCGCCCGCCGCGCCGGACGCCGCGATCTCCGGCATCGACCACGTCGTCGTGCGCACCGACGCGCCCGACGCGGCCTTGCGCTTCTACGGCGAGCAGCTCGGCTTGCGCTGTGCGCTCGACAAGACCTTCGAGCAGTGGGGCGCGCGCCTGCTCTTCTTCCGCGTCGGCGGCGTCACCGTCGAGATCGCCGCGCCCGCCGAGCCGCCCGCGCAGCCCGCCGCGCAGGACGCCTGTTGGGGCATCTCCTGGCGCGTGCCCAACGCCGACGCCGCGCGCGAGCGCCTGCTCGCCGCCGGCTTCGACGTCTCCGAAACCCGCGCCGGCCGCAAGCCCGGCACGCGGGTGTGTACGGTGCGCGCGCCGACCTGCGGCGTCGCGACGCTGCTGATCGCGCCGGCGCCGCGCGGCGCTCACGCCGCCACCCAGTAGTCGACGCCGTCGCGCCAGCCGAGGCGCGCGCAGAAGCGGCGGATCTCGGCGCGCGCGGCGGGGCCCGACACCGAGGCGACGAGCGGAAGCCGGGGCAGCGACGGGATCGATTCGGGCCGCACGACCGGCGCGCCGGCGATCGTCTGGCCGACGCGGCGCGGGTGGATCTCGACGATCGCGGCGGCGCGCTTGCCTTCCGCCTCGAGCGCGCGGCGCAGCGCGCGGCCGGTCTCGCCGTGGCCCCAGAGGAGATACGCACGCGTGTGGCGGAGCGGGCCGCTCGCGAGGAAGTGCGCCTTGCACGCGACGAAGCGCTCGCGAGCGTAGGCCGGGTGCGTGCGCCACATGCGCGAGGGCCCGTCGCGCCAGGCGAGCAGGCGCCGCGGCACGACGCCGAACGCGAGGCCGGCCTCGTGCGCGCGCAGCAGGAAGTCCCAGTCCTCGGGCCAGCCGCGATCGCGCCAGCCGAGGCGCGCCGCGACCTCGCGCCGCAGCAGCCAGGTCGGGTGCGGGAGCGGGCACTCGACGAAGCGCTCGCGCGCGACGTCGCGCGCGGAGCGGATCGCGCGCAGCCAGCGCTCGTAGTCGCGCAGGCCGTCCGCGAGCGCGGCGCGCGGGAAGAGCCGCACGTGGCAGCCGACGGCGGCGAGCGACGCGTCGCCTTCGAGCGCCGCGGCCTGCGCGGCGAGCCGGTCGCGGTGCATGACGTCGTCCGCGTCCATGCGCGCGACGAAGCGGCCGCGGCAGTGCGCGAGGCCCTCGCCGAGCGCGGCGACGAGCCCGCGCGCCGGCGTCGCGACGACGCGAAAGCGCGGGTCGCGCCGCGCGCACGCCTCCGCGATCGCGCGCGTCGCGTCGCGCTCCTGCGGCGTGAACTGCACGCACATCGTGCCGATCTTCTCGATGCCCACGCCGTGCTCGCCGGTGACGGTGCCGCCGAACTCGACGCA
>QEVM01000037.1 GCA_003576805.1 Pseudomonadota bacterium
CGGCGACCGCCCGCAGCGCGCGACGAACTTCGGCGCGCTGCTGCTGCTCGCGGCCGGCATCGCGGGCGCTGCGCTCGCGGGCACCTACGCGCGCGCTCGGCGCGACGCGGTGGCGCCGCTCGTCGCGTGGGCGCTCGGCGATCTCTCCGGCGCTTCGATCGCGACGGGGCTCGTGCTGCTCGCCGCCGCAGCGGTCGCGGCGGTGCACGGCGCGCGCGCGCTCGCGCACGGCCGGTGCGCGCAAGCGCAGACGATCGCGTGGGTCGCCACCGGTCTCGGCGTCGGCGCCGCGGGTCCGCTCGCCTTCGTCGGCGGCATGGCGCCGCGCGCCGTCCGCTGGCTCGTGCGCGGTGCGGGCGAGCGCGCGCTCGTCGCGACGAGCGCGGCGGCCGGCGCCGCCACGGTCGCCGCGATCGACGCGGTCCCGCGCCTGCTCGTCGGCGGCTACGACTTTCCGTTCAACGTGTCCGCCGCGCTGCTCGCGATTCCGATCTTCCTCGGCTGGAACCGCGCACGCCTGCGCCGCACGGTGGGGCGCGCGTCGACCGCGTTCGAGGTCGCCGAGATCGCGGCGATCGCGCTCGCGACGCTGGCCGCGGCCGCGCTCGCGGCGCAGCTCACCGCGGTCGTGCGCGCCGCGACGTAGCGGGGAAGCCCTTGCGGCGCGTCAGCCGAGTGCGCCCGCGCGCAGGTGCTCGACCAGCGCGTCGCGCAGCAGCAGCGGCGTCTCCTCGATCGACTCGACGCGGCCGAACTCTTCCTGGCGGCCGAAGTAGTCGGTCGTCGCGATGCGGTAGTGACGGCCCGCTTCGAGCGCGACGCCCTGCCCGCCGAGGCGGTGCCGCAGCGGGAGCGCCATCTCGCGGCCCTCGATCGACGCCACCACGACGCGGTTGGCGTACGGGTCGAGCGACCACGCGAGCCCCGTCGTCACCTCGCCGGGACAGAAGCGGCCGGGCACCTCGGCGCCGTGGAACGCGAGCTCGCTGCCCGTCGCGCGGCGCAGCGCCGCCTCGAGCAGCGTGCGCATCGCCTCGCCCTCGACCATCGCGTCGATCTTCGCGAGCGGCTCGCCGAGGTTCGCGCGCGCCGGGTCGCGCACGACGTCGATGTAGGCGTGCACGTGCGGGTGGCCCTTGAAGTGGATCACGCTGCCGGGACCCTCGACGCGCCACACCTGCCAGTACGGATCGCCGCGCCGCGCGCGCTCGTCGGCGTCGAGCGCGTCCCAGCTCTGCATGTCCTCGTAGAAGCCGTGGCTCGCGTAGGTGGCCGCGTGCAGCGCGCCGATGCCGCCGTTGTGCTCGATGCACGCGAACGCCTCGCGCTGGCGCTCTTCGGGGTAGCAGGAGAAAACGGCCTCGAGCAGGCGCAGCGCCTCGCCGCGCGACGCGGGCGAGAGCGAGCCGATCGCGACGCCGGGGAAGCTGCCGCCGGCGGCCTGCACCTGGAGCAGCAGCTCGTGCGGCGGCGCGGGCAGGATCGCGGCCTCGCGCTGCGACTCGGTCAGCGTCGCGAAGAAGCGGTTGAACGCGTCGCCGTGATAGGCGAACGAGTTGCCCGGCACGCGCCACTTTCCGTCGCCGATCTGGTGGCCGTAGGCGACGCCGCCTCCGAAGGCCGCGCCGCGCGACGCCGCGCCGCCGCGCAGCAGCAGGTGGCCGCCCGAGATCGCGACCTCGGCGCCGGGCTGCGTCGGCTCGCCGTAGATCGCGAGGACGCAGCCGTCGAGGCGGCCTTCCACCGCGACCGTGCCCGCGAAGGCCTCGCGCCCGCGCGCCGAGAGCATCGACTCGTAGAGGTCGCCGAGCAGCACGCGCTGCGCGGGCGAGAGCAGCGTGCCGAGGTGCGGGCCCTTCACGATCGCGAAGGTGTTGTTGATCTGGCGCGACGGGTGATCCGCCGGGAACACGAGGTGCTCGCGCTGGTAGGCGGTCAGCGACGCGCCGAACGCCCGCAGCGCGCTCTCGAAGTCGGCGTCCGGGCGCACGCCCGGCAGCCCGCGCGCGCCGAGCCCGCGCGCGACCAGCCAGCCGGCGCCGACGCCGGCCGCCGCGAGAAAGGTCCGCCGATCGAGCTCGATCCCCACGCATGGCCTCCACTGTCGCCCGGAAGCTAACAGCCGGCGCCGCGGATGGCGCTCCGCCCGCGGCGCCGCGCGCGGCCGGAGCTGCCGACGCGATCCGGTGTCGGACCCGGCGCCGCTTGACCGGCGCGCGCCGAGCGGCGTAGGGTCGGGCGATGGCGATCCGCGCGTTCTCGCACGTCGGCGTGTGCGTCTCCGACCTCGACCGCTCGCTCGCGTTCTACCGCGACGGGCTCGGCTTTCGCGAGGCGAAGCGCTTCGACGTGGCCGGCGAGGCCGCCGAGACGCTGCTCGCGCTGCCGGACCTCGATCTGCGGGTCGTCCTGCTCGAGCGCGACGGCGTGCGGCTCGAGCTGCTGCGCTACGACGTGCCCGGACACCGGGGCAGCGGCGAGCCGCGGCCGATGAACGCGCTCGGCATCTCGCACCTCTCGCTGCGCGTGGACGACGTCGACGCCGCGGCGCAGGCGCTCGAGCGCGCGGGCGGGCGCGTGCTGCGCGCGACGCGCACCGACGGCGCCGTCTTCGTCACCGACCCGGACGGGACGCGGATCGAGCTCGTCGCCGGAGCGCATTCCGGAGGCGCGTGAGCGACGCGAGCGCGCCCACTGCGAGAGCGCCCGCGGCGGCGCCGGACGCGGCGCCCGGCTCGGGCGCGGCGACCAGGTCGTCGACGTTCCAGACGTAGTCGCCGACGTCCTCGACGATCGCGCTCGCGAGCGCGGCGCTCGTGGTCGCGCCGGCCGGGTCCGACTCGACGAGGCCGAGCCAGTACGCGGCGCTGCCGTCGGAGAGGATCGCGTCGGGCGTCTCGCCGAGCGCGACCGACGTCCCGAACGCGCCGAGCGAGACGTCGCCGGCGGCGAGGTCCTCGCCGATCACGTACAGGCCGATCGCGCGCGCGGGCGGGAAGGCGAGCTCGAAGCCGTCGCCCGCGAGGAAGGCGAGGTCGCCGACCACCCCGAGCGAGTTGGCCGGCGACGTCGTCGCGAAGCCGTCGATCACCATGAGCTGCGCGCCGCCGTCGATGGCGTAGGTGAACGCGAACGCGCCGAGCGCGGCGCCGCTCGGGACGATCGTGTTCGGCGCGAGCGCGTCGAAGTCGAGCGCCGCCACCGGCGCCAGCGCCGTGATCGCGGCGTCGAAGCTGGCGCGGTCGGTGTACGCCGTCGTCGCGGCGCGGGCGTCGCCGAGCGCGCACGCGCCGAGCGCGAGCGCCGCGATCCGCAGCGCGGCCCTCACGGGTGCTGCGGGAAGATGCCCTGGAGCGCGATGCACCAGGTCATCGTGAGATACGGCGGCATGTTGGGATGCGGCTGCCCGCCGCCCGCGGGCTGGATCGCCTCCGGCGCCATCGCCGTCGTGGCGCTGCCGCCGCTGCGGTAGAGCAGCGTGCGCGCCTTGGTCGCCGGCAGCGCGTTGGTCGGATTGCTGGTGTTGCCGGGCCCGGTGCTCGCGCCCGCCGTGTGCGTGTGCGCCGGCATCTGCGACGGCGCCAGCGTCACCGTCTCGCTGCCGCCCTGCTCGCCGAGCGTACGGTTGGAGAGCCCGGGACCCTGGCCCACGCCCATCGCGACGCGGCCGCGCAGGTCGGGCAGCGCGAAGGTGGTCTGGCCGTTGCCGCCGAACGTGGTGCCGAGCAGCGCGAAGAGCGCCTGGTTCTGGGCGATCGACAGGATCTGTCCGGCCGCCTCCGCCCAGCCCTGCGGGCAGAAGTTGTGACCGGTCAGCATGAGCTCGCCGACGAACGGCTCGCTGCTCGCGTGCGTCGGCGCCGGCGCGAACGAGAGGCCGAGCAGGACCAGGAGCGGAAAGCGCGACTGCATGGGACGGACTCCTCGTGCGACGTTCACGGCGACTGCGGGTAGATCCCGAACAGCGAGACGCACCATCGCAGAACGGTGTAGGGCGGGAGGTTCGGGGCGGGCGCGCCGCCGCCGGCCGGGCCGGCGGCGTCGGCCGCGCGCGGCGTGACCGCCGGCGGGTCGAGCGTGATGCGGTAGTTCGGCGTGCGGCTCTTGCGCGCGGCGAGCGTGCCGGCGGGGCTCGTCGCGTTGGGGCTCTCGCCGCTCGCGCCGGCCGCGTGCGCGTGCGCCGGAAGCTGCGCGAGCGCGAGCGTGACCTCCTCATCGCCGCCGGAGTCGCCGAGCGCGCGCGGCGTGAGACCGCCGCCCGTGCCGCGCGCGAGCGGCACGCGGCCGCGCAGATCGGGCAGCGCGAAGCTGGTCTCGCCGTCGCCGCCGAAGGTCGTGCCGTAGAGCGTGAAGAGGGCCTCGTGCTCGGAGATCGCGAGCAGCGCGCCGTTCGCCTCCAACCAGCCGTTGGGACAGTAGCCGTAGGGCAGCAGGCGCAGCTCGCCGATGTGCGGCTCGGCGCGCGCGGCGCCGGCGCGCAGCAGCGCGGCGAGCGCCAGGGTGCAGGCGACGAGCGCGGCGCGGCGGTGCATGCGGACCTCCCGGAACGAGAACGCGCCGCGCGTGCGCGGCGAAATCCGGGGGGCGGCGCATTGTTGCACCGCTCGCGGCGCGATCACAAGGGGCAAACGCCCCGCGCGCGCCTGGTAACGTCCGGTCCGCCGCAGCGAAGCGAAGGAGGGCGCACCGTGGCGATGCCGGGCGGGATCGGGATCGTGGATCTGATGATGGGCATTCCGAGCCCGGAGCCCGCGCGCAGCTACGACTTCATGCGCCCGCTCTTCCGCGACCGCGAGAGCCGCGAGAGCTTCGAGTTCCCCGTCGAGTACATGTTCAAGGACGTGCCGAAGACCGGCACGCACGACGACTTCATCGCGTACACGCTCCGCGAGATGGACCGTTTCGGCATCGAGAAGGCGCTGATCGGCGTCTCGCTCGGCGACGAGACCGCGCGGCGCGCGCTGCGCCAGCACCCCGACCGCTTCGTGCCGTCGTGCGGGACCGACCCGAACCGCGGCATGGAGGACCTGCGCGACATCGTCCGCCTGCACGAGGCGTTCGGGATCAAGGCGGTCTCGGCCTTCCCGTGCGGCCTCTTCCCGCAAGTGCCCATCGACGACAAGCGCTTCTGGCCGGTCTACGCCAAGTGCTGCGAGCTGGACGTGCCGATCTGCATCTGCGTCGGCGTCCCGGGGCCGCGCATCCCGATGCACCCGCAGAAGGTCGAGCTGCTCGACGAGGTGTGCTGGTTCTTTCCGGACCTGAAGATCGTGATGCGGCACGGCGGCGAGCCGTGGACCGAGCTCGCCGTGAAGCTGATGCTGAAGTGGCCGAACCTGTACTACTCGACCAGCGCGTTCGCGCCGCGCTACTACCCGAAGGCGATCCTCGACTACGCCAACACGCGCGGCGCCGACAAGGTGATGTACGCCGGCTACTTCCCGATGGGGCTCTCGCTCGAGCGCATCTTCCGCGAGCTGCCGGGCGTCCCGCTCGCCGACGCCGTCTGGCCGAAGTTCTTGCGGGACAACGCCGTGCGCGTGTTCGGCCTGTAGCGGCGGTCAGCTCGTCTCCACGTCCTCGGGGCCGAGCGGGCCGGGACCGTTCGGGTCGTAGAGCGCCGCTTGCGCCGGGCGGCACTCCGGGTGGCCGCAGGCGCAGCGTTCGCTCGCGTCGCCGGCGTGGCGCTCGCAGTACGGGCTGCAGTGGGCGCGGCCCGGAGCGGGCTCGCACGGACAGGCGTTCGGTCGGCAGATGCGTTCGGCCATCCACGCGAGCCGAGCAAGCGCGGTGCCGACGCGCCGGAGGCGCGCGAAGTAGGAACGCGCCGCGTGCGCGCGCGCATTCTTCAATCGCGGCGGCGAGCGCGCAGCGCGGCTCGTGCAGCGCCGCCGCGCTTCGCGCGGTGGATCGGGCACACCGCTTGCTCCGCGTACCGGCAGTCACTCCACTCGCACCCCTTTCTCCCTTCGGAGGCCACCGTGACGCTCGACATCCTGAAGGAGCGGGGCACCCCGCTCGACAAGCAACGCTTCACCTGGCGAGACATCGCCGGGCTGCCCTACAGCAAGCTCGACAACGACGCCTTCACCCGCGTGCGGGTGATCCTGATGAACGGCATCGAGAGCGAGCAGAACCGCTTCCTGCACGCGCTCGCGCGCACGAACCGCTCGCTCCAGCGCGAGGCGGCGGTCGTGCGCCGCATCGACCAGCACCAGCAGACCCTGGTCAACTGGCTGAACCCGGCGGACCAGTCGGTGCTCGAGACGACGATCGGCTTCGAGCAGGTCGCGATCGAGGTGACCGCCTCCGTCGCGCAGTCCGAGCCCGATCCGTACCTGGCGCAGGTCTACCGCTTCGGGCTGCTCGAGGACTTCGACCACATGTACCGCTACTCGGCGCTGATGGACCGCGTCGAGGGCAAGGACGCCAACTCCATCCTCCAGAGCTACACGGACATCCTGCCCGGCCGGCCGACGGCGGTGGAGCACCGGCATCCGTTCGACGACCTGCGCCATCCCTACGTCCGCAGCGCGGCCGAGCCGGTCACCAAGATGAACGCGCTCACGATCATGGCCGGCGAGAACCAGACGCACGACTACTACATGACGGTCGGCCCGACGTTCTCCGACCCGATCGCGCGCATGCTCTACGCCGAGATCGCCTCGATCGAGGAGCAGCACGTCACGCAGTACGAGTCGATCATCGACCCGGACGAGACCTGGCTCGAGAAGTGGGTGCTCCACGAGGCGAACGAGGTCTACAACTACTGGAGCTGCGCGGAGTTCGAGAGCGACGACCGCATCAAGAAGATCTGGCAGCGCTTCTGCGACTACGAGCTCGGCCAGCTCCACTTCGTGTGCGACCTCTTCGAGCGCGTCGAGGGCCGCGACCGCGAAGAGCTGCTGCCGCGCACGCTGCCGGAGCCGATCCAGTACAAGAGCCAGCGCGACTTCGTGCGCGAGACGCTGCGCGAGGTCCCGTATCGCGCGGTCGGTCCGGAGATCGGGCCGCTCGAGGACACCGAGGAGTCGCTCGCCTACCGCGAGCAGCTCAACTCGGACGGCTCGCCGTCGGAGATGGTGTCCGCCGGCTACCGCTGGCAGCCCGGCACCGAGCTCGCGGCGTCGCGCTGAAACGGAACGGAGGAATCCACGATGGCACGATCCACTCCCGAATCCGCCCAGCGCGTGCGCGTGATGGGCGACCTCACCAACCGCACCGGCATCGAGTCGTCGCCGCTCGCCGACGCGATGCGCGAGGGCGCGCGCGCCTTCACGCCGAACGGCGGCGAGGCCGACTTCAAGGCCTTCCGCGGCTCGCTGCTGCGCGAGCCGCAGCCGGTCGGCACGATCCCGCGGCCGCCCTCGCTCGGCGGCGCCGCCAAGCAGGCGATGGGCGCGCTCACGGGCCAGAAGCCGCTGGTGCTGCTCGACAAGCTCGGCGAGCGGCTCGCCTTCGAGCGCACCGGCACGCGGCTCTACGAGACGCTGATCGCCAAGCACGAGCAGGAGGGCAGCTTCGACGGCGGCCCGAGCGCCGCGGAGCTGCGGCAGATCCGCGACGAGGAGCTCGAGCACTTCCACACGCTGGTGCGCTTCGTGGAGCAGCTCGGCGGCGATCCGACCGCGGTGACGCCGTCCGCCGATCTCGCGGCGGTCGCGTCGATGGGCGTCGTGCAGGTCGTCGCCGACCCGCGCGTCAGCTTCGGCGAGTCGCTCGACGCGATCCTGATCGCCGAGCTGGTGGACCACGACTGCTGGAAGAACCTGCGCGCGCTGGCGGAGCAGGCCGGCAACGAGCAGCTCCACCAGTTCACGCAGCGCGCGGAGGACGAGGAGGACCGCCACCTCGCCAACGTGCGCCGCTGGGTGCAGGCGCGCACGCTGCACGGCGAGTAGCGCGTCGCCGACGCCGATCCGGAGGCGGGCCGCAGCTCGGTGCGGTCCGCCTCGCTCGTTCCGCGCCCGCGTCTCAGCGCTCGTTGTTGCGGCGCGCCGCGCGCTCGCCGAGCGCCGTCCACCACGACGGCGATGCGTCGGACGTGCTCTCGGCGCCGGGCACGCCCGCCTCGCCGACGCCGCCGGGAGCGGGCAGCAGCCGGTTCGTCAGCGCGAGCGCGCCCAGCACGACGCCGGGGAACGCGGCGTAGGCGGCGGCCGGCAGCCGCGCCCACGCCGGCACCACGACGCGCGCGCGGCCGAGCTGGCTCGCGCGCACGATGCGGCGCGCGGTGCGGTCCGCGCTGGCGGCGAGCACCGGCAGCGAGTCCGCCACGCTGAACCAGGCGTACTCGTCGCGGTGGCGGCCCTTGAAGACGCCGTGGCGCGGGCTGCCGGTCCGGATCAGCGCGGGACACACCGTGGTGACGACCACGTTGTCGCGCGCCAGCTCCGCGCGCATGCCGTCGGACCAGCCGACCAGCGCGGCCTTGCTCGCGTCGTACGGCAGCAGGTGCGGCACCGGCAGCACGCCCGCGATCGACGCCACGTTGACGATGCGTCCGGCGCGCCGGCGGCGCATGTCGGGCAGCACCTCGGCGGTCACCTGAAGCGGCGCCCAGAAGTGGACGCGCATCGCCTCCTCGTAGTCGGCGCGCGTCATGTGCTCGAAGGGACCGACCTGGATCACGCCCGCGTTGTTGACGAGCGCGTCGATGCGGCCGAAGTGCAGCCGCACGCTCGCGACCAGCTCGCGCACCTGGTCGGCGTCGGCGACGTCGCAGGGCAGCGCGAGCACGGGGCGGCCCTCGGCGGCGTCGAGCTGGCTCTTGGCGCGCTCGAGCTCGGCGGCGTCGCGCGCGCAGATCGCGACGCGCGCGCCGCTGCGCAGGTACTCGCGCGCGAGCAGCAGGCCGAGGCCGCGCGAGCCGCCGGTGACGAGCACCGCGCGCGGCGCGGGCGGCAGCTTCGCGCGGCGGCGCGACTCGGCGATCGTCCACGCGGCCGCTCCGAGCGCGGCGACGCCCGTCCACCGCGCGCCGTTCAAGCGCCTTCGCCCCGGGCGCCCGGCGGCGACAGCACGACCTTGATGCACTCCTCCTGCTTGCGCTGGAAGATCTCGTAGGCGTGCGCCGCCTCTGCGAGCGGCAGCCGGTGCGTGATGATGTCGGTGGCGTCGATCTCGCCGCGCTCGATGCGCTCGAGCAGCGGCCGCATGTAGCGGTGCACGTGCGTCTGCCCCATGCGGAGCTGGAGCGACTTGTTCACCGCGGCGCCCAGCGGGAGCTTGTCGACGAAGCCGCCGTAGACGCCCGCGAGCGACACCGTGCCGCCCTTGCGGCAGGCCAGGATCGCCTGGCGCAGCGCGTTGGGCCGATCGGTCTCCATGAACGTGCGCGTCGCGACCTCGTCGTACGCCGACAGCATGCCGCCGTGCGCTTCGAGGCCGACGGCGTCGATGCACGCGTCGGGGCCGCGCCCGCCGGTGAGGTCGCGCAGCGCGTCCAGCACCTCGACCTCCTCGTAGTGGAGCGGCTCGGCGCCGTGCTTGCGCGCGAGCGCGAGGCGTTCGGCGAAGCGGTCGATCGCGATCACGCGGCCCGCGCCCATCAGGATCGCGGCGCGGATCGCGAACTGCCCGACCGGCCCGCAGCCCCACACCGCGATGGTGTCGCCCGGCTCGATGTCGCAGAACTCGGCCGCCATCCAGCCCGTCGGCAGGATGTCGCTGAGGAACAACACCTGCTCGTCGGAGAGGCCGCCGTCCACCTTCAGCGGGCCGACGTCCGCGAACGGCACGCGCACGTACTCGGCCTGTCCGCCCGCGTAGCCGCCCATCAGGTGCGAGTAGCCGAAGATGCCGGCCGGCGAGTGTCCGAACAGCGCCTCGGCCATGTAGGCGTTGGGGTTCGAGTTGTCGCAGCAGCTGTAGAGCTGGCGCTTGCAGAACCAGCACGCGCCGCACGCGATCGGGAACGGCACGACGACGCGGTCGCCCACCGCGAGGTTGCCGACCGAAGGCCCCACCTCGACCACCTCGCCCATGAACTCGTGCCCGAGCACGTCGCCCTTCTGCATGGTCGGGATGAAGTGTCCGTAGAGGTGGAGGTCGGAGCCGCAGATGGCGGTCGACGTCACGCGCACGATGGCGTCGCGCGGGTTCACGATCTCCGGGTCGGGCACGTCCTCGACGCGCACCTCGTGCTTGCCGTACCAGCACACCGCCTTCACGACGTCGCCTCCTCGCCCGCGAACATCCGCCCCGCGGCGCGGCGCACGGCGCTGCGCTGCCCGGCGGGCGCTTCGGCGCGCGCGATCTCGCCCGTCTCGATCAACTGCTTCACGTTCGCGAGCTGGACGCCGAGCCCGCGCTCGAGGACGCCGTGCAGCCAGCGCCCGAGCGCGAGGCCGGCGAGGCCGCCGGGCGGCGTCGCCGACACCGTGGCGACCACCTCGGTGCCGCGGTCGGCCGGCGCGGGCACCAGCTCGACGCGCACGACGTGCTCGAACGGCGCGCCCGCGCCCGCGCGCCACTCGATGCGATTGCCCTCCTCGGCGAGCTCGATCTCCCAGCTGTGGCGCGCGCCGCCGGGAAGCCGGGCCGACACCTCCCAGCAGTCGGCGCCGATCGGCTCGATCTCGAGGAAGCGCGCCGCGTGCGCGAACGCGGTCGGGTTGGTGAAGAAGCCGCGCACGACGTCGTGCGGCGCGCACACCGTGGTGGCGCGCGCGAACTCGAGCTCGCGGTCGATGCCGCCGCCCGCGTTCGCGTCGATGCCGAGCGACCGGTAGACGGGGCAGCGACCGCTCGCGCCGCGCAGCGCCAGCGCCGTGCCGAGCGCGCCGAGCGCGACGCCGAGCCAGCCGCGCCGCGCGGCGCCGAGCGCGAGCAGCGCGGCGCCGCCGAGCAGCGACGCGCCCCGCTCACGCGATCCCACGTTGGGTCCCGAGCGGCGCGCGTGCAGGCGCACCACCTCGCTGCGCTCGTGCTCGACGGCAGCCGAGTGCGACTGCGCCGCGGACGGGGCGAACGTCATCCGCATGCTCCTTCTTCGTTCGCGCCAGCGGGTGCAGCGCTCGTGTGCGTCGAGGCGGAGCAAAATCCGTGCCCCGCACCGGATCGACTGCGCGTTCGCTGACGTGCGTGCGACAGATGCACGCGCTCCGTTTGTAGAACGCGCGGCCGGATGCGCTCCGCGCCGGGCGTGTTTGCGCCGAGTGGCGCGGCGAACTCGCAGCGCCGCGTGGCACATGCCTTGCTCCGCGTTCGGTCGCGTCCACGGCAGCCCGCCGCGCGCACACAACCAGGAGCATGCAGTTGGAGCTCTCAGTGCCCGTCGTCGTCTACTCGCACCTCCGATGGGACTCGGTGTTCCAACGTCCGCATCACTTGATGACGCGCATCGCGAAGGGGCGCCCGGTCGTCTTCATCGAGGAGCCCGTGCGCGCGGCGGAGGGCGAGGACGAGGGCTGGGAGCTGCAGCGCCCCGCGCCGAACCTGCTGATCGCGCGACCGCACACGCCGATCGACGCGCCCGGCTTCCATCGCGATCAGATCGGCCTGCTGACCGAGATGACGCAGCGATTGCTCGCGTGGCGCGGGATCGGTCCGCACGTCGCGTGGCTGTACACGCCGATGGCGCTGCCGCTCGCGCGGGCGCTGGCGCCCGACTGCTACGTCTACGACTGCATGGACGAGCTGGCCTCGTTCCTCGGCGCGCCGCCCGAGATCGCGCAGCGCGAGGCCGAGCTGCTCGGGTGCGCGGACGTCGTCTTCACCGGCGGCCCGAGCCTCTACCACGCCAAGCGCGCCAAGCATCCCGCGGTGCGCTGCCTGCCGAGCAGCGTCGACGCGTCGCACTTCCGGCGCGCGCTGCGCGGCGGCCCCGACGCGCCCGAGCAGCGCGGCCTGCCGCGCCCGCGGCTCGGCTTCTACGGCGTGCTCGACGAGCGCCTCGACGTCGAGCTGCTCGACGCCGTCGCGGCGGCGCGCCCCGACTGGCGCATCGTGCTGGTCGGTCCGATCGTGAAGATCTCGCCCGACGCGTTGCCGCGGCGCGAGAACGTCGTGCACGTCGGCCAGCGCCGCTACGACGAGCTGCCGAGCTACCTCGGCGGCTGGGACGTGTGCCTGCTGCCGTTCGCGCGCAACGAGGCGACGCGCTTCATCAGCCCGACCAAGACGCTCGAGTACATGGCGGCCGAGAAGCCGATCGTGACCACGCCGATCCGCGACGTCGTCGAGCCGTACGCGGACGTCGTCTACGCCGCCGACGACGCCGACGGCTTCGTCGCCGCGTGCGAGCGCGCGCTGCGCGCGGAGGCGGCCGACCGGCTCTCGCGCGTCGCGCGCATGCGCGAGGTGCTGGCGGGCACGTCGTGGGATGCGACGGCGCACACCATGCTGCGCGAGATCGAGCGGACCGCGCGGCTGCCGCGCGTGCGCACCGCGCGTCCGCCGGCGAGCGGAGCGGCCGCCGGCGCGCTGCGCGCGACGGGGCGCGTCTGATGCGGCGCACGACGACCGGTGGAGGCGGCGCCGGGGCGCCGCGCGTGGTGGTGATCGGCGCGGGCCCGACCGGCCTCTCGGCCGCGTATCACCTCGGCGAGGACGCGCTGCTGCTCGAGCAGAACGACCGCGTCGGCGGCTGGTGCCGATCGATCGAGGAGGGCGGCTTCACCTTCGACTACGCCGGCCACATCATGTTCTCGAACGACCCGTACGTGCACGAGCTGTACGCGATGCTGCTCGGCGACAACGTGCACTGGCAGGAACGCGAAGCGTGGATCTACAGCAAGGGCGTCCACACCCGCTATCCGTTCCAGGGCTCGCTGTACGGGCTGCCGGCGAACGTGATCAAGGAGTGCATCGTCGGCGCGATCGAGGCGCGCTTCGGGAAGCTCGACGAAGCTCGCCGCTCGGCTGCGCCTCGCGACGCGGGAAGCGGGACCACCGCGCCGGCCGGCGATCCGAAGGACTGCTGCGGCGACGGCGTGCTCGAGGCGTCGCTGCCGAAGTCGGGCGCGGCGCGCGGGATCGCCGACTTCGCGCACTTCGAAGACTTCATCCACGGCGTCTGGGGCGCCGGCATCGCCAAGCACTTCGCGGTCCCGTACAACCGCAAGCTCTGGGCCGTGCCGCTCTCCGAGATGGAGACGTCGTGGCTCGGCGGGCGCGTGCCGCTGCCCGACCTCCAGGAGATGATCGAGGGCGCGCTCTCGCCGTCGCCCAAGCCGATGGGCCCGAACGCGCGCTTCGGCTATCCGCTGCGCGGCGGCTTCCAGGCGCTGATGGACGCCTGGCTGCCGCACCTGCGCGGCGCGCTCGAGCTGCGCGCGCGCGTCGAGTCGATCTCGGTGCAGCGCCGCAGCGTGACGCTCGGCGACGGCCGCAGCTTCGGCTGGCGCACGCTGGTGTCGACGATGCCGCTGCCGCTGCTCGTGCGCGCGCTCGGCGACGAGGCGCCGGACGAGCTGCTCGAGGCGGCGCGCGGCCTGCGCCACGTCTCGGTGCGCTGCGTGAACCTCGGCGTCGGCCGCGAGCGGCTCACCGAGAAGCACTGGATCTACTACCCGGAGGACACCGTCTTCCACCGCATCTTCGTGCAGGGCAACGCCAGCCCGCACTGCAACCCGCCGGGCGGCTTCGGGCTGACCTGCGAGATCACGCACTCGCCGCACAAGCCGCTGCCCTGCGACGGCGACGCGCTGATCCAGCGCTGCATCGAGGACTGCCGGCGCGTCGGCATGCTGCGCGACGACGATCCCGTGTGGGTCGCCAACCAGGTGGACATGCCGTACGCCTACGTCGTCTACGACCACGCGCGCGCGCGCAACGTCGCCGTGATCCGCGATTGGCTGGCCCGCCACGGCGTCGTCGCCGCCGGCCGCTACGGCGAGTGGGAGTACTACAACTCCGACCACGCGTTCCTGGCGGGCCGCGACGCGGCGGAGCGGGCGCGCGCGCTGTCGCCGCCGGCGACCGCTCCGCGCCGCGCCGCGAGCCGCGCGGCCGCGAGCCGCTCCGTGTGACGCTGCGCCACGAGCATCCCCGGCCGCTGCTGCGACGCCACGGCTGGATCTCGCTCGACGGTCCGTGGGAGTTCGCGATCGACCGCGAGGGGCGCTGGGGCGAGCCGGGCGAGGTGCGCTTCGACCGCACCATCGAGGTCCCGTTCGCGCCCGAGACGAAGGCGAGCGGCGTCGGCGACACCGGCTTCTACCTGGCGTGCTGGTACCGGCTCGTGTTCGACGCGCCCGCGCTCGCGGTCGGCCAGCGCCTGCTGCTGCACTTCGCCGCCGTCGACTACCACGCGACGGTGTGGGTGAACCGCACGCTCGCCGGCACCCACGAGGGCGGCTACACGCCCTTCGACTTCGACGTGACGGAAGCGGTGCGCGATCCCGGGCCGCACGAGATCGTGGTGTGCGCGCGCGACGACCCCTCCGACCTCGCCAAGCCGCGCGGCAAGCAGGACTGGATGCTGGAGCCGCACTCGATCTGGTATCCGCGCACCACCGGCATCTGGCAGACGGTCTGGCTCGAAGTGGTGCCCGCCACGTGGATCGGCGCGATCTGCTGGACGCCGAACCTGGAGCGCTGGGAGGTCGGGCTCGAGGTGCGCGTCGACGGCGAGAAGCGCAGCGACCTCGCGCTGCACGTGCGCCTCTCGGTCGGCGACCTGGTGCTGGCCGACGACCGCTACGCGCAGTGCGGCTCCGAGCTGGCGCGCCGCATCGCGCTCTCGGACCCGGGCATCGACGACTACCGCAACGAGCTGCTCTGGAGCCCGAGCTCGCCGACGCTGATCGAGGCGGAGCTCGAGCTGCGCGACGAACGCGGCGCGCAGGTGGACGCGGTCACCAGCTACACCGCGCTGCGCAAGATCGCCGTGCAGGGCGAGCGCATCGTGCTCAACGGCCGCCCGCTCGTGCTGCGCATGGTGCTCGACCAGGGCTACTGGCCGGAGACCGGGATGACCGCGCCCTCCGACGACGCGCTGCGCGCCGACGTCGAGCTCGCCAAGGCGATGGGCTTCAACGGCGTGCGCAAGCACCAGAAGATCGAGGCGCCCCGCTACCTCTACTGGGCCGACCGCCTCGGCCTGCTCGTGTGGGAGGAGATGCCGAGCGCGTACCGCTTCACGGTCGCCTCCGTCGAGCGGCTGACGCGCCAGTGGGTCGAGGCGATGCGCCGCGACGCCTCGCACCCGTGCATCGTCGCGTGGGTGCCGTTCAACGAGTCGTGGGGCGTTCCGAACCTCCCCGACATCCCGGCGGAGCGCCACTTCGTGCAGGCGCTCTACCACCTGACGAAGACGCTCGACCCGACGCGGCCCGTGGTCGGCAACGACGGCTGGGAGAGCGTCGCGACGGACATCATCGGGATCCACGACTACGAAGAGGATCCCGAGCTGCTCGAGCGGCGCTACGAGACGGACGAGGAGATCCCGCACCTGTTCCGGCGCGAGCGCCCCGGCGGCCGGCTGCTGACGCTCGAAGGCCATCCGCACGCGGGCCAGCCGCTGATGCTCACCGAGTTCGGCGGCATCGCGTTCTCGCAGCAGCGCGGCGAGAACTGGGGCTATTCGCGCGCCGAGACCGCGGAGGAGTTCGCCGCGCTCTACCAGGCGCTGCTCGAGGCCGTGCGCGGCATCTCGCTGTTCGCGGGCTACTGCTACACGCAGTTCGCCGACACCTTCCAGGAGACCAACGGCCTCCTCTACGCCGACCGCACTCCGAAGTTCCCGCTGCCGATGATCGAGCTCGCCACGCGCGGCCCGCGCAAGCCGCGCGAGGAGGAGGTCGAACGCGAGTGGCGCGTGCGCATGCTGAAGTTCCAGAAGGACCGGCACGTGGCGGTCGCGGCGGGCATCGTCGGCGACGACGAGGGCTCGCCGTGAGCGCCGCGTCGGCGCCGCCGCGCTCGCAGCTCGCGCGCCTGGTCGAGCCAGGTCGTTTCTGCTGGGCCACCGGGATCGAGGACACCTTCATCACCGATCCCTGGAAGCGCACCGGCCGCACGCTCGACGAGTACGAGCTGACGCGCCACTACGAGCGCCTCGACGAAGACCTGGATCTGATCGCCGGCCTCGGCCTGGGCGCGGCGCGCTACGGCATCCCCTGGCACCGCGTCGAGCCCGAGCCGGGGCGCTTCGACTGGAGCTTCGCCGACGCGGCGCTCGGCGGGCTGCTCGAGCGCGGCGTCGCGCCGATCGTCGACCTCGTGCACTACGGCACGCCGGGCTGGCTGGAGGGCGCGTTCCTGCACGCGGACTTCCCCGCGCGCGCCGCCGAGTACGCGGCGCGGCTCGCCGAACGCTTCCGCGGCCGCATCCACTGGTACACGCCCATGAACGAGCCGCGCATCGCGGCGTGGTACTGCGGCCGGCTCGGCTGGTGGCCGCCGTACCAGCGCGGGCTGCGCGGCTTCGCGCGCGTGCTGGTGGCCGCCTGCCGCGGCGTCGCGGCGATCGACGCGGCGCTGCGCGCGGTGGACCCCGAGATCGTGCTCGCGCACGTCGACGCGACCGACCTCTACGAGAGCGCCGACCCCGCGCTCGCGGACGAGGTCGCGCTGCGCCAGGCGCTGGTCTTCCTGGCGCTCGACCTGCTGACCGGGCGCGTGGACGAGCGGCACACGCTGCACGGCTGGCTCGCGCGCATGGGCGTCGGCGACGCGGAGCTCGCGCCGTTCCGCGAGCGCCCGCTCGAGATCGACGTGCTCGGCATCAACCTCTACCCGATGTTCACCTGGAAGCACCTCGTGCGCGCCGGACCGCGCGTGCGCGTGCGCATGCGCTACGCGGGGCCCGAGCTGCTCGAGCAGCTCGGCGAGATGTACTGGCGCCGCTACGGGCGTCCGCTCTTC
Organism: Pseudomonadota bacterium; assembly: GCA_003576805.1. Taxonomy (GTDB): domain Bacteria; phylum Myxococcota_A; class UBA9160; order UBA9160; family PR03; genus PR03. The sequence goes on from QEVM01000037.1 coordinate 16,813, forward strand.
GTCTCGGAGACGGCCTCGCTCGGCTCGGTCGCGCGGCGGCGCGCCTGGCTCGACGGCTCGATCGGCGCCGTGCGCAACTTGCGCGAGCGCGGCGTCCCGCTGATCGGGTATACGTGGTGGCCGCTCTTCGCACTGGTCGCGTGGAGCTACCGGCAAGGCCATCGCGCGCTGGAGCGCCACCTGCTGCGCATGGGACTCTACGAGCTCGACCCGCGTCCCCAGGCAGCGCTCGCGCGCGTGCCGACGCTGCTCGCGAGCGTCTACCGCGAGATCGCGGCGGGCGGCGATGCGGCGGTGGGCAGCCTCGCGCCGGCCGCGCGCGCGGCGGCGGGCGGGGACTAGCGCGATGTTCGCGAGCTTCTTCCTCGCCGGCTTCGAGGGCACCACCGCCGTGAACCGCCACGGCGAGTGGATCGACCAGATCGCCGCCACGCAGCACGACCGCTTCGCCGACGACGACTACCGGCTGCTGCGCGAGGTCGGCATCGCGGCCGCGCGCGACGCGGTGCGCTGGCCGCTCGTGGACCGTGCGGGGCGCTACGACTGGAGCTCGCTCGACCCGCTGCTCGGCGCGGCGCGGCGCCACGGCGTCGACGTCGTGTGGGACCTCTTCCACTTCGGCTATCCGGCCGGCGCCGATCCGTTCGCCGACGGCTTCGCCGAGCGCTTCGCCGAGTACTGCTGGGCCGCGGGCCGCCACGTCGCGCGCGAGACGCCGGGCCGCTGCTGGTTCACGCCGGTCAACGAGCCGTCGTACTTCGCGTGGGCGGCCGGCGACGCGGGCCTGTTCGCGCCGCACCAGCGCGGCGCGGGCTACGACCTGAAGAAGCAGCTCGCGCGCGCGGCGATCGCCGGCATCGACGCGCTGCGCAGCGCCTGCCCCCAAGCCGGCATCGTGAACGTGGACGCGATCTGCCGCGTCACGGCGCCGCCCGGCGATGCCGCCCTCCAGCGCGCCGCCGACGACTTCAACGAGCACGTCGTGTTCCAGAGCTACGACATGCTCGCGGGCCGGCTCCACCCCGAGCTCGGCGGCAGCCGCGAGCACCTGGGCGCGATCGGCATCAACTACTACTGGACCAACCAGTGGGACCTCGCGCAGCCGGGCGTGCCATTGCTCGACACCGATCCGCGACACGTGCCGCTGCGCGAGATCGTGCGCAACGTCTGGAAGCGCTACGGCGGCGACGTGCTGGTCACCGAGACGTCGCACGTCGGCGAGCTGCGGCCGGGCTGGCTGCGCGCGGTCGCGGAGGAGGCCGAGGCGCTGCTGCGCGAGCGCGTGCCGCTGCGCGGCGTGTGCCTCTACCCGATCCTCGGCATGCCCGAGTGGCACGAGCGCGGCGTCTGGGCGCGCATGGGGTTGTGGGACCTGGTGCCGCAGAGCCCGACGCTGGCGCGCCTGCCGTACGCGCCGATGCTCGAGGCGCTGCGCGACGCGCAGCGCCTCGAGGGATTCGCGGCCCGCGCCTGAGCGCCCCCGCGCCGCTCGAACCCGTGTACCCTGGCCGTCGGGGGAAGGAGGCGAGCGTGTCGCGCTTCGATCTCGTGGTCGCCAACGGAATCCTGGTGGACGGGACCGGCGCGCCCGCGCGGCCCGGCGAGCTCGCGATCGCGGGAGGCCGCATCGCGGCGCTCGGCGCGCCGGGCGAGCTGGCGCCGCACGCGGCGCGCACCCTCGACGCGCGCGGCGGCGCGATCGCGCCGGGCTTCATCGACATCCACACCCACTACGACGCGCAGGTGTTCTGGGACCGCATGCTCAGCATCTCGCCGTGGCACGGCGTGACGACGGTGGTCGTCGGCAACTGCGGCTTCGGCGTCGCGCCCACGCGCCCCGCCGACCGCGACCTCGTGCTGCGCACGCTGGAGCAGGTCGAAGGCATGTCGCTCGGCGCGCTGCGCGCGGGGCTCGGGCCGGCGTGGCCGTTCGAGTCGTTCGGCGAGTTCCTCGGCGCGATCGAGGCGCGCGGCACCGCGATCCACGTCGGCTCCTTCGTCGGCCACACGCCGGTGCGCACCTACGTGATGGGCGCCGAGGCGTGCGAGCGCGAGGCGACCGAGGACGAGATCGCGCAGATGCGCGCGCTCGTCGCCGGCGCGCTGCGCGACGGCGCGCTCGGCTTCGCGACGTCGAAGGCGCCGACCCACGTCGGCTACGACGGCAAGCCCGTGCCGAGCCGCTTCGCCGCACGCGCCGAGATCGACGCGCTCGCCGGCTGCCTGGCCGAAGCCGGCCGCGGCGTCCTGCAGTGCACGATCGGCGGCGGCCTCTTCTTCGACGAGATGGAGTCGATCGCGCGCGCGATCGGCCGCCCGGTCACGTGGACCGCGCTGCTCGGCAGCGCGTTCGGCCCGACCGGCCACCGCGGCGTGCTCGACCGCATGCAAAAGCTCCAGGAGGAAGGCGTGCGCGTGCTGCCGCAGGTGACGTGCCGCACGCTGCAGGTCGAGTTCGACTGGAACAACCCGCTGCCCTTCAACGCGGTCTCGGCGTTCCGCCCGTTCCTCGAGGCCGACCGCGCCGGCCGCCTCGCGCTGCTCGCCGACCGCGGCTTCCGCGACACCGTGCGGGAGCACCTGGGCGGCGGACTGCTGTTCCAGAACCTGTCGGGCGCGGCGCTCTCCTTTTTCCCGCCCGACGCCGCGCTGGTCGAGCGCACGCTCGGCGAGCTCGCGCGCGCGCGCGGCGGCGACGCGCTCGACGCGGCCTTCGACCTCGGCATCGAGAGCGACCTCGCCGCGCGCTTCCGCCTCGCCGTGCTCAATTACGACGAGTCGATCACCGCCGAGCTGATCGCGCACCGCGCCGCCGTGCTCGGCCTCTCGGACGCGGGCGCGCACGCGAGCCAGCTCTGCGACGCCGGCCTCGCGACCGATCTGCTCGGCCGCTGGGTGCGCGACAAGGGCGTGCTCTCGCTCGAGGAAGCGGTGCGCCGCCTGACCAGCGAGCCCGCCGACCTGCTCGCGCTGCGCGATCGCGGTCGGCTCGCCGCCGGACACGCCGCGGACGTCACGGTGTTCGACCCGGCGACGGTCGCCTGCGGCCCGCTGCGCCGCGTGCGCGACTTCCCGGCCGGCGCGGACCGCCTCGTCGCCGACGCGCACGGCGTGCGCGCGGTGCTCGTCGAGGGCACGCTGATCCGCGAGGACGGCCGCGACGTCGTGGACGCGAGCGGCCCGCTGCCCGGCCGCGTGCTGCGGGGGAGCTGACGCCGCTTAGACGTTGAAGCGGAACAGCAGCACGTCGCCGTCCTTCACGACGTACTCCTTGCCCTCGATCCGCATCTTGCCGGCTTCCTTGGCGCCCTGCTCGCCGCCGAGCGCGACGTAGTCGTCGTAGGCGATCGTCTCGCAGGCGATGAAGCCGCGCTCGAAGTCGTTGTGGATGACGGCGGCCGCCTGCGGCGCCCGGGTGCCGCGCACGATGGTCCAGGCGCGCGCCTCCTTCGGGCCGCAGGTGAAGTACGTGACGAGGCCGAGCAGGTCGTAGCCGGCGCGGATCACGCGATCGAGACCGCTGTCGTGCAGGCCGAGGCCCTCGAGGAACTCGCCGCGCTCCTCCGGCGGGAGCTGGCTGACCTCGGCCTCGATCGCGGCCGACACGATCACGTGGCGCGCGCCCTCCTTCTCGGCGCGCTCGGCGACCCGCGCGGAGTACGCGTTGCCGGTGGCCGCGCTGGCCTCCTCGACGTTGCAGACGTAGAGGACGGGCTTCGTCGTGAGGAGCTGGAGGCGGCGCGCCGCTTCGGCGCGCTCGGTCGGGACCGCGCTGCGCGCCGGCCGCCCGTCCTTCAGCGCCGCGGCGATCGGCTCCATCAGCGCGATCGCGGCGAGGCTCTCCTTGTCGCCGCCCTTCGCCTTCTTGTGCGCGGCGGCGAGCCGCTTCTCGAGGCTGTCGAGGTCCGCGAGCATCAGCTCGGTCTCGACCGTCTCCGCGTCGCGGATCGGGTCGACGCTGCCTTCGACGTGCGTGACGTCGTCGTCCTCGAAGCAGCGCAGCACGTGCACGATCGCGTCGACCTCGCGGATGTTGGCGAGGAACTGGTTGCCGAGGCCTTCGCCGCGGCTGGCGCCGCGCACGAGGCCCGCGATGTCCACGAACTCGAGCGAGGTGGGCACCGTCCGCTGCGACTTGCCCACGCGCGCCAGCGTCTCGAGGCGCGGGTCGGGCACGGCGACGCGCCCCACGTTCGGCTCGATCGTGCAGAACGGGTAGTTCGCGGCCTGCGCCGAGGCCGTCGCCGTCAGCGCGTTGAACAGCGTGCTCTTGCCGACGTTCGGCAGGCCGACGATGCCGCAGTGGAAGCCCATCGCGATCGCGCTCCGTGATGCTGCCCGCGCGGCGGGGCCGCGGGGGGCCGCACTTTGACGCAATCGCGCGCGCCGCGCCCGCGCGCGGCGCCGCCGGGCGTCCCTGGAATAGACTCCCCGCCGGAGGACGCCGCCGTGCCGCCCATCGTGATCTCCGCCGACTCGCACATCACCGAGCCTCCCGACACGTATTCCGCGCACATCGACCCCAAGTGGCGCGACAAGGCGCCGCGTCTCGTGCACGTCGACGGCGTCGGCGACGTGTTCGCGATCGACGGCTTTCCGCGGCCGGTGCCGATGGGGCTCGTCGCGGCGGCGGGCAAGCCGGCGCACGAGATCCGCGTCGCGGGCGTGCGTTTCGAGGAGCTGCACCGCGGCGGCTGGGATCCGGTCGCGCGCCTCGCCGACCAGGATCGCGACGGCGTCGCCGCCGAGGTGATCTACCCGACCGTCGGCATGGTGCTGTGCAACCACCCGGACTTCGACTTCAAGACGGCCTGCTTCGACGCCTACAACCGCTGGATCGCCGCGTTCTGCGGCGCGGCGCCGCAGCGCCTGATCGGCTGCGGGCAGACCGCGATGCGCTCGCCGCAGGACGGCATCGCGGACCTCGAGCGCATCGCGGCGCTCGGCCTGCGCGGCGTGATGCTGCCGGGCAATCCCGCCGTCGAGGACTATCACTCGCCGGTGTACGACCCGTTCTGGGAGGCCGCGATCGAGATCGGGCTGCCGCTCTCGTTCCACATCCTGACCTCGCGCACCGACACCGCCTGGGCGCGCGGCCCGGCGATGAACGGCTTCCTCGCCATCATCCGCGGCTGCCAGGACATCATCGGCACGCTGATCCTAGGCGGCGTCTTCGAGCGGCACCCGAAGCTGAAGGTCGTCTGCGTCGAGGCCGACGCCGGCTGGGTGCCGCACTACATGTACCGGATGGACCACGCCTACGAGCGCCACCGCTACTGGCTGCCCGCCGGCCAGGAGCTCTCGCGCAAGCCGAGCGAGTACTTCCGCGAGAACGTCTACACCACGTTCCAGGACGACTGGGTCGCGTTCCAGACCGCCGACCTCGTGAACTGGCGCCGCCTGCTCTGGGCCAGCGACTTCCCGCACAGCGACTCGACCTGGCCGCGCTCGCAGCAGGTGCTCGCGGAGCAGACCGCGTGCCTGCGCCCCGAGCAGAAGCGCGCGATCACCTGCGACAACGCCGCGGCGCTGTACGGGATCGACGTCGCCGAGCTCGCATAGCCGCGCCCGCGCGCGAGCTTGCCCGCGGCGCGTGCGCGCGCGCTGCGCTGGATGTGCGCGCCGCCGAGCCCCGCGTGCGCGCGCGGCTCGACACCTGCGCCGCCGCACCGGCCACACACCGCTGAGTCGAGCCCTCGGCCGCGACTCGCGGAGTTCCATCCCATGTCGTCCCTGCGCCTCCCGCCCCTCGCCCGCTTCGCGACCGCCGCCGCGCTGCTCTTCGCGGCGAGCGCAGCGCACGCCGCCACCGTCTCCTTCACCGACTCGGTCCGTTACTGGAGCGGCTGGGCGAACGGCACCGCCGACGACGGGCGCGACACGATCGGCACGCCCAACTTCACCGGCGGCACGGCGACCTTCGACGACGCGACGGGGCGGCTCGTCCAGGTCGCGCTGCCCTACACCGGCCAGTTCTCGCCGGTCGCGTCGGGCAACGCGCGCGTGCTGCCGGGCGACCTCTTCCTCGACGCGGGCGCCGACGGCGACTGGGACTACGTGATGAAGCTCGTCGCGGGCGCGCAGACGCCGGTCGCGAGCTACGCGTCGCTCTCGATTCTCGACGTCGGCGGCGTCGCGGCGCCGACCTACTGGATGAGCGGCAGCGACAACACCGGCTACTGGCGCGGCTACGGCGTCCGCGACCGCCATCCCTACGCGTGGAGCGGCGGCGGCGCGCAGATCGGCACCGGCAGCCTCGGCTCCTTCGATCAGCTCGCGAGCGGCGGCACGATCGTCCTGAATCTCGGCGACGGCCTGTGGATCGGCGACCAGGTCCGCATCGGCTTTGCGCCGAGCTGCGCCAACGACGTGGTGCTCGCGACCGTCGCGGCGCCGGTGCCCGAGCCGACCGCGGTCCTCCTCTTCGGCGTGGGGCTCGCCGCCGTCGCGAAGGGATCGCGCCGCGCCAGGCGCTGAGTCGCACGCTCGCGCTTCTCACGCGCGCGGCGCGGCCTTCGAGGTCGCGCCGCGCGTTCGCTTTGGGATAGCGTGGAGGCGCGCCCAGGAGATTCCCATGACGTCCACGCCTTCCCTCGCCGGCAAGACCGCCGTCGTCACCGGCGCGTCGAGCGGCATCGGCCGCTCGATCGCGCTCCATCTGGGCCGCGCCGGCGCGCACGTGACGCTCGGCGGCCGCACGCGCTCTGCGATGGAGGAGACCGCGCGCGAGATCGAGAAGGCCGGCGGCGCGGCGCGCGTCGTCGTGCACGACGTGCGCGACGTCGCGTCGGTGCGCGCGCTGGTGGACGGCGCCGTCGCCGAGACCGGCCGCCTCGACATCCTCGTCAACAACGCGGGCGTCTCGTACCCGAGCAAGATCGCCGACGCCGACCCCGAGCACTGGCGCGTGATGCTCGAGACCAACGTGCTCGGCCTGCTGGCCGGCGCGCAGGCCGCGATCCGGGCGATGCGCGCGTGCAAGGCCCACGGGCACATCGTCAACATCTCGTCGATCGCCGCGCTGCGCCGCGACTCCGGCGTCTACGGCGCGACCAAGCACGCGGTGAACGCGATCAGCGCGACGCTGCGCACGGAGCTCGAGGACGACACGATCCGCGTCGTCAACGTGATGCCCGGCGCGATCGCGACCAACTTCGCGCGCAACTTCGATCCCGCCTTCCTCGCCGGCTTCGCGAAGATGACCGGCGTGGACGTCGAGATCCGCCAGGGCGAGCGCCTTCCGGAGGAAGTGCTCGACAAGCTGCAGCCGATGATGAAGCAGCTCCTCGGCGACCCCGACGACGTGGCGCGCGCGGTGCTGTTCGCGGTGACGCAGCCGATCGAGGTGAACGTGCTCGACATCGAGGTGCGGCCGGCGAAGCAGCTGAACCTCTAGGCCGCGGCTGCGCCCGTGATCGCGACCTCGTTCACGACGCTCGTCGGGATCGGCGCGCCGGTCCAGCTCGCGGCGATGCCGGGCATCACGACGCCCGCGCTCGTCGCGGCGGTCGCGGACGCCGGCGGCCTCGGCATGCTCGGCGCGGCGATGCTCGCGCCGGCTGCGCTCGACGCCGCACTCGGCGAGCTGGCCGAGCGGACGCGCGGCGCTGTCGGCGTGAACTTCCTGATGCCGTTCCTCGATCCCGCCGCGCTCGACGTCGCCGCGCGGCGCGCGCGCGTCGTCGAGCTCTTCTACGCCGAGCCGGACGCCGCGCTCGTGCGGCGCGCGCGCGCGCACGGGGCCGTCGTCGGCTGGCAGGTCGGCTCGCTGCGCGAAGCGCTCGCCGCGGAGCGCGCCGGCTGTGACTACGTCGTCGCGCAGGGCGCCGAGGCGGGCGGACACGTGCGCGGCGAGACGAGCTTGTTGCCGCTGCTCTCGCAGGTGCTCGGCGCGCTGCGCGTCCCGGTCGTCGCCGCCGGCGGGATCGCGACGGCGCGCAGCCTCGCCGCCGTGCTCGCGTGCGGCTGCGGCGCGGCGCGCGTCGGCACGCGCTTCGTCGCCGCCGCGGAGTCGGGCGCGCACCCTGCGTACGTCGCGGCGCTGCTCGCGGCGTCGGCCGCGGACACGTGCCTCACGCAGGCCTTCTCGCACGGCTGGCCGGACGCGCCCCACCGCGTGCTGCGCTCCGCGATTGCCGCGGCGGAGGCGTGCAGCGAATCCGTCGTCGGCGAGCTCGCGATCGGCGGCGAGGGGATGCCGGTCGAGCGCTTCTCGCCGGTTCCGCCGACGATCGACACCACCGGCCGCGTCGAGGCGATGGCGCTCTACGCGGGCGAGTCGGTCGGCGACGTGGAGCGCGTCGCGCCGGCGGCCGCGATCGTGGCGGAGCTCGTCACCGGCGCCGAGCGGCTGCTGCGGGCCGCTGCGAGCCGCTGAGCGGCGCGTCGTACGGACACGCGCTCGGCGCGCGCTCGAAGAGATGGAACGCGCCGACCGAGCCGAGCCAGCGCAGCCCCTTCTGCGCGCGCAGCACGCCGCCCGGCTGCGGCTCGCGCGTCTGCACCAGCACGTGGGTCGCGCCGAGACACGCGAGCGCCGGCGATCCCGGCGCGACGCGCACCGCGAAGGCGTCGGGACCGACGCGCCGGAAGCGCGGCTCGTCGCTCGTCTCGACCTCGAAGAGCACGTGTGCGAAGCGGTCGTAGACGGAACGGCGCTCGCCGGCGGGGTCGATGCGGCGCCAGAGCGCGAGCTGCGGGATCGGGTGCACGCCGTTGATCGCGCGCACGCCGATCGCGCGCAGCAGGTTCGGCAGCGGCACGGCGCCGAACACCACCCAGGCGCTCTCGCCGCCCGCGGCGCGGTCGATCGCGAGGATGCGCTCGGCGAGCGCGTTCTCGCGCAGGTACGCGGAGCCGCCGCGCACGAGCGGGTTGAACCAGAGCGACGCCGCGGCGTGCAGCGCGACCAGGCCCGCGAGCAGCCACGCCGGGCGCGCGCGCCGCAGCAGCGCGAAGGCGAGCGCGCCGTTCGCGAGGGCGAGCAGCACGACCGCCGCGAAGCCGAGCGCGGGCTCGCGCGCGTGGAGCTCGTTGCCGCTCGCGCCCAGCGCCGCGACCCACGCGGCCGCGATCGCGCCGGCCGCCGTCGCGGGGAGCGGCCCCACGTCGCGCCGCGAGAGCACGCGCACGAGCAGCAGCGCGTCCGCCACCACGATCCCGAGCTGCACGCGCCCGGCGGGCACCCACGAGAGGCCGGTCGCGCGCGCGACCGCGGCGGGCACGCCGAGCGACGCGTACGCGAGCAGCCCGAGCAGCACCAGACCGAGCGCGACCGTCATCGCGTCGGGCCGCGTCCGCCGGCGCACGGCGTCCGCCGCGACGCCGGCGATCAGCACCGGGAACGTCAGCACCGACACCGCGCTCGCGACGGCCGCGCTGCTCGCGCCGAGTCCGAGCGGCAGTCCGAAGTTCGTCGCGAGCACGCGGTGGAGCGCGAGCCGGTCGCCGGTCTCGCTGCGGCGGCCCGGGTACTCGGTCGCCGTGATCCGCTCGATCGCCTCGCGCGCGTCGAGCAGCAGCGCGAGCGCGATCGCGACTCCGAGTGCGGCCGCGGCCGCGAGCACGAGGCTGCGCGCCCGGGACCGGCGATGCGGCCGTGGCCGCAGCTCCGCGAACGCGCCCGCCACGACCGCGATCCCGATCCACGCGAGCTGCACCGCGTACGGCGGATAGAACGTCACGACGAGCGCCGGAATCGCCCACGCGAGCGCCGCCGCGCTCGCGGCGACGCCGAACGGTGTGCGAGCCCGCATGACGCCGATCGCGCCCAGCATGCCGAGGCCCGCGGCGATCCCCGCCGGCGCCACGTTCAGGCTCCAGAGCTGCAGCAGCGGCGCGCACACGAGGAAGAGCGCGCCCAACGCGGCGATCGCGGCGCGCCCGCCCGACACCACCCACGAGAGCGCGCCCCACACCGCGAGGAGTCCCAGCACGCGCGTCCACCACATCCACGCGAGGCCGGTGTCGTCGCCCAGGAAGAAGCCCCACAGCTCGGGGCGCAGCAGCGTCATCGGGTGCCACACCGGCGCCGCGACCGGGAGCAGCATGTCCTGCGCGGATCCGACGTTCTCGTTGCGGCGCGGAAAGGGCGGATCGTGCGCGCGCTGCGCGAGCGCGAGCGGGAGCTGCACGTACCAGTCGTCGGCGCGGATCGTGCGCGGCGTGCCGAGCAGCACCTCGGGCGCGGGCGAAGCGTCGAGGACCGAGCGCCAGCTCGCGAGCGAGAAGCCGTGCAGGCCGGCGGCCACGAGCCCCGCGAAGCACGCCGCCAGCGCCGCGCCGAGCAGGAGCGCGGAGCGCGCGCGCGACGGCGGTTGCACGGACATCGCGGCGCAGGGTCGCCGACGCGGCCGCGCTTCGCACGCCGCGGACGCGCTCTGATAGGATGGCGCGATGCCCGATCGCGCGGCCGCTCCCGACGTCGTCCCGCACTGGATCCGCGCGCTGGCCGAGCGCTTCGGCGACCGCGAGCTCGCCGTCGGCGACGGCGGCGCGCGCATCACGTACGCGGAGGCCGACGCGCGCTCGGCGCGCACGGCGCGCGCGCTCGTCGAGGCCGGCGTCGGCAAGGGAACGCACGTCGGCGTGTGCTTCCCGAACGGGCTCGACTGGATCGTCGCGTGGCTCGCCGTCGCGCGGATCGGCGCCGTCGCGGTGCCGGTCAACACGTTCTTCAAGGCGCGCGAGCTCGGCTGGGTGCTGCGCCACGCCGACGTCGCGGTGCTGCTCACCGCTGCGCGCGTCGGCGCGAACGACCTGCTCGCGCAGCTCGAGGCGGCGGCGCCCGAGCTCGGCGCGATGCCGGCCGGCGCGCTGCGCGCGCCCTCGCTGCCGCAGCTGCGCCGCGTGTTCGCGTTCGGCGGCTGCGAGCGCCCGTGGGCCACGCCGGGCGAGGCGCTCGCCGGCGGCGCGCGCGACGCGCGCATCGACGACGCCTTCCTGCGCGCGCTCGAGGCCGAGGTCGCGCCGAGCGATCCGATGATCCTGCTCTACAGCTCGGGCAGCACCGCGGAGCCCAAGGGCGCCGTGCACGGCCACGGCTCGGTGCTGCGCCACTCGCGCGCGCTCTCGCGGCTGCGCGGCGTGCGCGGCGACGACCGCGTCTGGTCGCCGATGCCGTTCTTCTGGGTCGGCGGCTTCGTGTTCGCGCTGCTCGGCGCGATGCACGCGGGCGCGTGTCTGCTCACCGAGGCGACGTTCGACCCGGGCCGCACGCTCGCGCTGCTCGAGCGCGAGCGCGCGACGGCGGCGATCGGCTGGCCGCACTTCGGCAAGGCGCTCGTCGAGCACCCCGACTTCGCCAAGCGCGATCTCTCGTCGCTGCGCGCGGGCAACCTGCCCGGGCTGCTGCCGCCGAGCGTGTGCCCCGCCGATCCGGAGCTGCGCCCGAACGGGCTCGGCATGACCGAGACCTGCGGGCCGCACACCTACACCGGCGAGGAGCCGCTGCCCGAGGAGCGGCGCCGCTGCTTCGGGCCCGCGCTCGCGGGCGTCGAGCACAAGATCGTCGATCCCGCGAGCGGCGCCGTGCTCGGCGCGGGCGAGACCGGCGAGATCTGCGTGCGCGGCGGCGGCCTGATGCAGGGCCTCTACAAGCAGGAGCGCGCCGAGACCTTCGACGCCGACGGCTGGTACCACACGGGCGACGCCGGCTCCTTCACCGCCGACGGCCTGCTCTACTTCCGCGGCCGCCTCGGCGAGATGATCAAGAGCGCCGGCGCGAACGTGACGCCGAGCGAGGTCGAGAGCGTGCTCGCCGGCTTCGCCGAGGTGAAGGCGGCGTTCGTGGTCGGCGTGGCGCACCGCGAGCGCGGCGAGAACGTGGCGGCCGCCGTCGTGCTCGAGCCCGGCGCCGCGCTCTCGCCGGACGAGGTCCGCGCGCGCACCAAGGCGCAGCTCGCGGCGTACAAGGTGCCGCGCCACGTGTGGATCGCGCCGGAGGGCGCGCTGCCCTTCACCGACACGGGGAAGATCGAGAAGCGCAAGCTGCGCGCGCTGCTCGAAGCGCGCGTCGCGCGCGGGGAGATCTGATGCGGAGCGTGCGGGCCGCGCTCGCCGGTCTGCTGTGGATCGCGGCGACGGCGCCCGCGCACGCCGGCGTCGTCTTCTTCGTGGACGACGAGCCGGGCTTCGCGGCGGCGACCGCCTCGCACGTGCTGCTCGGGAGCGAGGACTGGTCGTCCGCGGGCGCGGCGCCGGCGGCGATCGTCTCGGACCCGGTGCTGCCGGGCGTCGCGAACGGACCGTTCCCGAACGGTGTCGCCGCCGCGACCGGGATGACCGTGCAGAGCAACTCGCTCGGCGGCGAGGCCGCGACGCCCGCGCCGGGCGGCGGCCTCTTCTACGCGCCGGCCGGCTTCACCGGCGTGTCCGGCAACGCGCAGCCGTCGAACCAGCTCAGCTCCAACGTCACCGGCTCGAGCTTCGACCTGCTCTTCGCGGCGGCCGCCGGCGCCGCGCCGAGCGCCATCGCGCTCTCGCCGATGTTCTACCGGATCACCGGCGACAGCAGCACGGGCACGATCGCGGTGCAGGTGTTCGCGAGCGGCGGCGCGCTGCTCGGCGAGACGTCGGTCCCGGACGTCGCCGACGTCTCCGAGTCGTCGTTCCTCGGCGTCGTCGTGACGGCGCCCGACGCGCTCGGCCGCATCAACCTGTGGGCCGGCGCCACGGCGGTCGCGGGAGCCGACAACGTCGACGTCTACGCGGCGCCCGAGCCGGGCGCCGCGGCGGCCGCCGCGGTCGCGCTCGCCGCACTGCGCGGCGCGCG
>QEVM01000283.1 GCA_003576805.1 Pseudomonadota bacterium
CGCGCGTCGCGCGTGCGCGGGCTGGTGAGCAGCGCGGCGGCGCTCGGCGCGACGCGGCGCGCGAGCGACGTCAAGCGCGCGCGCCGCAGAGCGGAGAGGTCGGCTTCACGCGGCGCATGGTAGTCGCAGCGCGGGCCGGTCGGCACGGCGCGCGCGGTCCGCGCGCCGACACGCCGCGCGCTCGCGCTGAGCTACGGTGCCGGCCCGTGAAGCTCGCGACGCTGCTCGCCATGCTGCGCGGCGATCTGCTCGCCGCGCTCTCCGCGCTGGGCCCCGTGCGCCAGGCGCAGCGCGTCGCCTTCCTGGCCGGCGCGGGCGGCGCAAACGTGCTGCCGCACCTCGCGGGCGCCGGCGCGACACTGGACGAGGTCGCCAAGGCGCTCGGCATCCCCGACGAGGCGCACGACGCGCTCGCGTCGTGGCTGCGCATCGGCGTGCAGCTCGGCGACCTGCGCGAGCGCGGCGGCCGCTACGCGCTGCGCAGCCGGCTGGCGCGCACGCTCGCCGATCCGCGCCACGCGGCGGTGCTCGGCATCGTCGAGCAGCAGGGCGGCCTCTATCACCGCGTGATCCGCGAGGCGCCCTACCGGCTGCGCGTCGGCGCCAAGCTCGCGCTCGGCGACGTGGACGGCGAGCTCGTGGCGCGCGCCTCGAAGATCCTCGAGCCGCTGGTGTGCGAGGCGGTGGACGAGCGCGTGCCGGTGCGCGGCGCGTTCCGGCTGCTCGAGGTCGGCTGCGGCAGCGCCGTGTACGTGCGCCGCGCGGCGCAGCGCAATCCCGCGCTGACGGCGCTCGCGCTCGACGTCGACCCCGCGGTCGTGGACCAGGCGCGCGAGGACATCGCGGCGTGGGGCCTCGAGGGGCGCATCGCGGTCGCGTGCGCGGACGTGATGGCGCACGCGAGCGAGCCGGTCTTCGACCTCGTGACGCTGCACAACTGCATCTACTACTTCCCGCTCGAGCAGCGCGAGCCGCTGCTCGCGAAGCTGCGCGGATTCTGCCGGCCCGGCGGACACATCTTGGTGACGACCGCGTGCCGCGGCGGCTCGGTCGTGTCCGACGTGCTCTCGCTCTGGGGCTCGCTGACGGAGGGCTGCGGGCGGCTGCCCGATCGCGACGAGCTGCTCGCACAGCTCGGCCGCGCGGGCTGGCGCGACGCCGGCGCGCGCAACCTGCTGCCCGGCGACAGCGTCCACCGCTTCGTGGCGCGCGCCTAGTCCAGCTCCGCGACCGGCTCGGGCGGCTGCGGCAGGCCGTGCTCGGCGTAGCGGCGCAGCTCGGGCGCGCGGACCAGCGCGTCGAGCGAGGCGCGCAGCGTCTGCTCCACCGCCGTGCGGACGTCGTGGTCGGTGGCGCCGACGGTCTCGATCCACACGGTGCGGTCGCCGTCCGCGACGAGCGCCCACTCGAGCACCAGCGAGCAGAGGTCGCGCGAGAAGCCCGCACCGCCGCTGCCGATCTCGAGGAACACCACGCGCGGGCGCAGCACCGGGCGGCCGCGCGCGTCCGCCACGTCGCGAAAGGCGGCCCGCGCCACGCGCGCGGCGTTCGCAGCGAGCGCCTCGCCGACGAGGCGCCGCTCTTCGTAGCCGTGGTTCTCGCCGGGCAGCTCGCCGCGCCGCAGCGACGCGAGATCGAGCCGCACGGGCAGCGCGAGCGGCGCGCGCGGCGCCGCCAGCATCACCGGCTCCGCGTACGGCTTCGCCACCGAGCCGCAGCCGAGCGCGAGCGCGGCGAGCGCGATCGCGCCCCAGGCCCGCTTCGAACCGCGCGCGGCGCTCATCGCGCATCCTCGCGCGGGACGTCGAGCGCGAACTCGAAGCGCTCGACCGCTTGCGTCGCGGGATCGGTCAGCTCGACGGCGAGCCGCGCGGGAGCGCCGGACGCCCGCAGCATCTCGAGGGGGAACGACACGAGACCGTGTACGCGCTCGCCCGGCGAGACGGTGTGCGCGGTGAGCGCCGTCCGCAGCAGGCGGTGCCGCACGAAGCGCGACTGCGAGACGCTGCGTCCCGACAGCGTCGCGAAGCCGAGGTAGAGCAGGCCGACCGGCGGCAGCGCGAGGCCCGCCATCCCGATCGCGAAGTCCGCCGCCTCGCCCACGCGCCCGGCGAGGATGCTCGCGCCCTCGACGTCGGGCACCTCCGGCGCGATCGGCACGACTGCCGCGAGCGACACGGCGTCCGGCAGCAGCAGCCAGCTCGCCGCCGCGTCGCGATTCTCGACGACGACGAGCACGCCGAGCAGGCCCTCGTCGCGCAGCAGGTCGGTGCCGAGCGAGCGCTCGCTGCGCGCGCCGTCGAGCACGGGCTCGATCGCCACCGCGAGCGCGCCGCGCGTCTGCGCCGACGCGTACGCGCGGGCCGGGCGGACCGGATACGCGGGCAGCGGCTCGAACGTCGCGCAGCCGAGCGCGGCCGTGAGCAGCAGCGCCAGCGCGAGCCGCGCCGCGGCGCGCGCGCGGCGCGAGAGGACGAGCGAACGGACGGCGGGATCCATGCGGCCACCAGAGGTAGCGCGCCGACGCCCGCACGACCCGATCGGTTAGAGTGCGCGCGGCCTCGCTCCGCGGGGCAGCGGGGGAATGCGCGCTTGGAGTGGTGGCACGCCGTCGTGCTCGGGCTGGTCGAGGGCATCACCGAGTACCTGCCCATCTCGTCGACGGGGCATCTGATCCTGACGTCGTCGCTGCTCGGCCTGCGCACGCCGGAGCGAAGCGGCGCCGTCGCCGCCTTCGAGATCGCGATCCAGGGCGGCGCCATCCTTGCCGTGCTCGGGCTCTATCGCGAGCGCGCGCTCCAGATGCTGCGCGGCCTGCTCGGCCGCGACGCCGCGGGCTTGCGGCTGCTCGGCCAGATCGCGCTCGCGTTCGCGCCGGCGGCCGTGCTCGGGCCGCTGCTCGACGACCCGATCGAAGAGCACCTCTTCTCCGCGGGCCCGGTGCTCGCCGCGCTCGCGGTGGGCGGCGTGTGGATGATCTGGCTCGACCGCGGCCGCGAGCCGGGGCGCGGCGCGACGCTCGCCGAGCTCGGCTGGGCGACCGCGCTCGGCATCGGCCTGTTCCAGTGTCTCGCGATGTGGCCGGGCACGTCGCGCTCGATGATGACGATCGCGGGCGGCGTGCTGCTCGGCCTGCGCGCGCGCGACGCCGCCGAGTTCTCGTTCCTGCTCGGCGTGCCGACGCTCGGCGGCGCCTGCGTCTACAAGCTCGCCAAGAACCTGATGGAGGCGTCGGAGAACGGGACGCCGAACTTGTTCGACCAGCTCGGCGCCGCGCCCGTCGCGCTCGGCATGGCGGTCGCGGCGGTCTCGGCCGCGCTCGCCGTGCGCTGGCTCGTCGCCTTCCTCGAGCGCCACGGGCTCGCGCCCTTCGGCTGGTACCGGCTCGCGCTGACCGCGCTGCTCGGCGCGCTCGCGTGGTCGGGGATCGTGTCGTTCGAGGGCTAGGCGCGCCCTCGCCGCACCGCGAGCGCGACGACGCCCGTCAGCACCAGCAGCGCGCTGCCGGGCTCGGGCACGAGCCGCAGCGCGAGCACGCTCTGCCGGAAGCCGGCGCCGTCGTCCGAGACGAGCAGCAGGCTGCGGTCGCCGTTCGCGAGCGGCGGGCCGAGCGCGATGCCCTCGAAGTTGTCGTCGGCGAAGAGCCCTTCCCAGAGCAGCGTCTTCGACGCCTCGACGAAGCCGCCGCCCACGAGCGATGCGAAGCCGGTGACGTCGGTCGCGCCGGCGAGGTCCACGGAATAGATGCGGTTGCGGAAGTCGAGGTCGGGATAGGAGACGAGGCCGGCGCTGCGCTCGAGCACGAGCAGCGCGCCGCCGGGCAGCGCCACCAGGTCCGAGACGCCGCCGTTCGTGTTGCCGACGCTGCCCGGCACGACGCCTCCGCTCACGCGGTACGCCCACTGGCCGAGCGGCGCGAGATCGGGGCCGAGCGCCTGGAGCCGCACGAGCGTCGCGTTCGCTCCGGCGCCGCTCGGGCCGTCCACCGTGAGCGCCTCCTCGTTCGCGGTCCACGTGACGCCGGTGTCCGGCGCGCGCGCGAGCGACTCCCAGCCGAGGTTGGTGCGGCGGTTGGCGAAGACCGCGAGCGCGGGATCGCTCGCGGCGCCGACCTCCGCGAACGCGCGCCCGCTGTCGAGCGCGTGCGCGCGGATGCGCATGCCGCCCTCGTCCGCGACGAGCACGCTGCCCGCGCCGGCGAGCGCGACGCCTTCGAGATCGCGCGACGCGGGCAGCGCCGAGCCGTCGGCGAGCGCGAGCGCGAGCGAGCCCAGCGTCGTCGCGCTCGTGATCGCCCCGGTCGCGGGGTCGAGCGCGATCGCGAGTCGGTGCAACAGCGGCGCGCCATCGCCGACGGCGAGGTACTCGCTCGTGCCGGGGATCCACGCGAGGCCGCTCAGCTCGCTCGCGCCGGTGCCGGCGCCGTCGGCGAGCGCGACCGGGCCCTGCCCCGGATCGACGATCGCGAGGGGCCCGGCCGCGGCCGGCGCCGCCGCGCAAAACGCCAACGCGATCGAGAGCTTGAACCGCCGCCTCTCTGCCGATGTCCGCACGTTCGCCTCGCACTCCGCTGGGGCCGGGAAGGTACCCGCGATCGACCTCGAACGCGTCTCGTGAAGTACGCGCAAGCGGACGGATTCGCATGCGATCGCTCGCCGCCTACGCAGCGCTCCGCGGGCTCGCGCGCCGGCGCAGGCGCTTGGCGGTCGCTTCGCGCAGCCCGAGCCGCGCGGGCTCGCGCGCCGGCGCAGGCGCTTGGCGGTCGCTTCGCGCAGCCCGAGCCGCGCGGCGAGCCGCTGCGCGTCGAACGGCGCCCAGACCTTCGCGTCGTTGTCGAAGTAGACGTAGACGTCGCGCGCGCGGCGCCGGCGCGGCGGCCGCGGGCTGATGCGCGCGGCGTCGGCGGGCTCGCCGCCCTCGCTCCACGCGCGGATCCGCGCGGCCCAGCGCTCGATCGCGGCGGCGTCGTAGCCGCTCGCGTAGAGCTGCTTCTCGCCGTGCAGC
>QEVM01000284.1 GCA_003576805.1 Pseudomonadota bacterium
CTGGCGCCCGGGTGGAGCGCGAGCCAGCGCCGCGCGGGATCGACGCCGCAGCGCGCGAGGCGCGACCGCACCCGCTCGCGCGCGTCCGGCGCGACGCGCAGCGAGAGCCGCTCGTCGGGCGCGTGCGCGCCGATCGCGGCGACGAGGTCGAGCTGGCGCCGTACCTCGTGGCGCACGCCGGCCGCCGGCTCGGGATCCGGCACCCAGTGCGTCAGCAGGTGGTACGGGTTCTCGCGCGCGTGCGCGAGGCGCAGCGGGATCTCCGCCAGCAGACACAAGAGTGCGGCGGGCAGTGCGCTCTGCGTGTAGACGGTGAACACGACGGCGGCGTCGAAGCGCTCGCCGCGCAGGCGTTCGACGAGCGCGCGGTCGGCGCTCGCGTCGGGAGCGGCGGTCGCCTTCATCCACGGCGCGGCGTACTCGATCGCGCCGTCGAGCTCGGGCACGTGCGCGGCGCAGCGCGCGGCGGCGGGGGAGCCGAGCAGCACCAGCTCGGGCGCGGCCGGCAGCGCGCGCAGCGCGCGCAGCGCGGGCGTCGTCATGAGCAGGTCGCCGAGCTGGTCGAGCCGCACGCACAGCACCCGCCGCGCGTCGCTCCAGCGCTGCACGGCGCTCACAGGGGCGCGGCGGGTGCGTAGGACGCCATCGGCGCCGCGCCCAGCGACGCGATCTCGCGCACCACGTCGTCCACGCAGATCTCGAGCAGACCGGGGTCGACGCTGTCGGCGTGCGGATCGCCGCAGCGGCCCGACCACAGCACGCGGTGCCACGGGCGGTCGGCGGGCGGCCCCCAGAGCGCGGGCGAGGTCGGGCCGAACAGCAGCACGGACGGCCGTTCGAGCGCGGTCGCGAGGTGCGCGACGCCGGTGTCGGTGCACAGCACCAGGCCGGCGCCGCCGACCAGGCGCGCGAGCATCGCGAGATCGAGGTCGCCGGCGTAGACGCAGCCCGGGCCCAGGCTCGCGCCGCGCGCGACCCGCTCGGCCAGCTCGCGCTCGCTCGGACCTCCCGTCACCACGATGCGTCGCCCGGCGTCGAGCTCCGCGCGCGCGACCGCGGCCCAGCGCTCCGCCGGCCAACGCCGGGCGCAGCTCGCCGCGCCGGGGTGGATCAGCGTGTAGCCCGGGTGCAGCCGGTGCGGCGGCAGCACGCCGGCGAGCGCGAGATCGCCGGGATCGCAGTCCACGCCGTACGCCTCCAGCATCCGACACCAGCGCGTGATCTCGTGCTCGTCGCGCCGCCACTCGGGACCGTCGCACGACTCGGGCACGTCGGCGTGCGCGAAGGCGAGCAGCCGGCGCGGCTTGCAGGCGAGCAGCGTGCGGTGGCTCTCGGGCCCGCGCCCGTGCAGGTTCACCGCGACGTCGGGCTCGCCGACCGCGTGCGGCACCGCGCCGAGCGGGTGCGTCGCGACGAGGCCGTGGAACGCGCCCACGAAGGGCAGCAGCGGCGCCAGCGAGACGGGCGCGGCGAGCAGGCGCCGGTGATCGGGAAACGCCGCAGCGAGCCCGCGGTAGGCGGGGATCGCGGTCAGGAAGTCTCCGAGCCCGAGCGCGCGGAGCACGACCAGCGTCGGCGTCTCGGTCACGGCCACGACGGCTCCGTCGCCGGGCACACGACGATCTCGCGCACCTGGCAGCTCGCGGGGCCGCGCAGCGACGCGACCACGAGCTGCGCCACGTCCGCGGGATCGGCGAGGTCGGCGTCGGGGCCCGGCTGGTAGCGCGGATCGCGGCCGTCGAAGAAGTGCGTCTGCATGCCGCCGGGCACGAGCAGCGTGACGCCGACGCGCCCTGCGAGCTCGCGCGCGAGCGCCCGCGTGAAGCCGACCACGCCGAACTTGCTCGCGCAGTACGCCGTCGCGTGGTCCACGGCGCGCAGGCCGAGCGTCGACGCCACCGTCACGATCCGGCCGCGCGTGCGCTCGAGGTGCGGCAGCGCGGCGCGGATCACCGCGGCGGTGCCGAGCAGGTTCACGCGCACGACGCGCTCCCAGTCGTCGCGCGGCACCTCGTCGAGCGCGCCGCACGCGTCCGTGCCCGCCGCCGTGACGAGTCCCCACAGACCCCCGAGCTTCTCGACGCCTTCCCGCAGCGCCTGCTCGGCGGCGGCGCCGTCGGCGAGGTCGACCTCGATCGCGTCGAGGCCGCGCGCCGGACGGCGGTCGAGCCCGAGCACCGGATGACCGAGCGCGGCCAGCGCGCGTCCGACGGCTTCGCCGAGCCCCGACGCCGCGCCGGTGACGATCACCGGACCGAGCGACTCCTCAGTGGACACGTGCGCTTCCCTCCTGCGCGGCTTCGCGCCTCTCCGCCCGCAGCGCGTCGCGCGCATCCGCGCGCGCGACCCGCCGGGACGATCGTTTCGAGGCGGGCAGCCCGGCGCGCGCCGGCGCGTGCGTGCGCAGCAGGCTGCGGTAGGCGCCCAGCGTCGCGGCCGCGACGCGGTCCCAGCCGTAGCCGAGGTGGGCGCGCACCGCGCCGGCCGCGCCGAGCCGCGCGCGCAGCCGCGCGTCGCCGAGCAGGCGCGCGAGCGCTTCGCGGATCGCGTGCGGATCGCGCGGCGGCACCAGGAAGCCGGTGACGCCGTCGACGACGGTGTCGAGCAGGCCGCCCACCGCCGAGCCCACCACCGGCACGCCGCACGCCATCGCCTCGACCGGCACGATGCCGAACGGCTCGTACCACGGACAACACACCACGGCGTCGGCGCTGCGCAGCAGCGGCGGCACCTCGTCGCGCGCGACGCGGCCGCGCAGCACGACGCGGTCGGCGACCCCGAGCTCGGCGGCGATGCGCTGCGTGCGCAGCGCCTCGGGATCGCCGCCCAGCGCGCGCGCGTCGGGCCCGCCCGCCACGACGAGCTCGACGTCGGCGAGCCCCGCGATCGCGCGCACGGCGTCGGCGACGCCCTTGCGCTCGACGAGCCGGCCCAGCACCACCACGCGGTGCGCGCGCCCGCGCGCCTCGGCCGCGCCGTCGGGCCGGAACTTCTCGAGGTCGACGCCGCACGGCACGATGCGGATGCGCGGCGCCGGCGCGCCGATGCGGCGCAGCTCCTCGACCTCGTCGCGGCAGGTCGCGACGATTCCGATCGCGCGCTGCGCGATCGTGCGCTCGATGTCGAGGCGCTCGGGCGGGCTGGTGTCCGCCGCGCCCTGATGGCGCCGCTTCACCGTGCCGAGCGCGTGATAGGTCTGCACCACCGGCACGCCGTGGCGCGCGGCCGCGCCGAGCGACGCCAAACCCGACATCCAGAAGTGCGCGTGCACGAGGTCCGGCGCGGCGCGGCGGAAGGCGGCCGCGAGCTGATCGGCGAAGGCGCCCATGTACGGCAGCAGCTCGTCCTTGGGCAGCGGCTCGGGCGGGCCCGCGTCGACGTGCTCGACCCACACGCCGCGCGCGAGCCGCACGCAGCGCGGCAGCGACGCATCGTCTCGGCGCGTGAAGACGGTGACGCCGACGCCGCGGCGGGCGAGCGCGGCCGCCAGCGCCGCGACGTGCACGTTCTGCCCGCCGGCGTCCACGCCGCCCAACACCGCGAGCGGGCTCGCGTGCTCGGAGACCATCGCGATCCTCACGCCGCCACCTCCGCCAGCAACGCGTCCCAGTCGGCGAGGAAGCGGCCCAGCCCGTAGCGCGCGAGCGCCGCTTCGCGCGCGGCGGCGCCCATCGCGCGCGCGCGCTGCGGCTCGCGCAGCAGCCAGCGCACCGCTTCCTCCAGCTCCTCGAGGTCGTTCGACACGACGCCGGCCTCGGGCGGCACGGCGCGCGGCACCTCGGTCGTCGCGAGCGCGACCACGGGCATGGCGAGCTGCATCGCCTCGATCAGCGACAGCCCGAGCGACGTCCAGCGACACAGGTGCAGGTAGAGGCGCCGCTCCGCGAGCGCGCGGTGCAGCTCTGCCTGCGGCAGGTTCTCGACGCCGCCGAGCGCGCCGGCGCCGATCCCGAACAGGTCGAGCGGCGCCACCTTCTCGAAGCGCGGCAAGAGATCGGTGCCGGTGACGCGCCCGCGCCGCGCCGGCTCGTTGATCACGACCGCGCTGCGCTCGAGATCGCCGCGGTACGCCGGGCCGGGATCGACGATGCCGTGCTCGATCACCAGCGTGCGCGCGCCGCCCGCGTCCCAGTGGACGCGGTTCCAGTGCGTCACGTGCACCAGCGTCATGTGCGGCCGGTCCGCGACCGGATGCCGCATCTCCTGCACGGGGCCCGGCGGCGCGTTGTGCTCGACGTACACCGCGGGGACGTCGATGCCCGGCCGCCGCCCGAGCCACGCGGTCGCGAGCGAGAGCTCCTCCGGGCGCTGGATCACGACCACGTCGACGTCGAGCGCGGCGAGGTCCTTGGGCGGGAGCTCGCGCACCGAGGCCGGCCACTCCCACGTCTGGGCGCGGCCGCGGCCGTTCGCCGAGCGATCGGGCAGCACCGGCACCACGTACTCGTGCGCGCCCTGCACGAACGCGGTCATCCACGAGCCGTGGACGTGCCAGGCGAAGATCCTCACGGCCCACCTCGCAGCAGCCGACGCGCCGCGGTGTCGAGGTCGGGCGCCAGCTCCGGCGCCGCGCGCACCTCGTCGCGCCGCGTCACCGGCGTCGGCACCAGCACCGCGCGCATGCCGAGCGCGCGCGCCGCCTCGACGTCGCTGCCGATGTCGCCGACCAGCGCGCACTCCGCCGCGCCGACGCCGGCGTCGCCGAGCGCCGCGCGCAGCAGCC
>QEVM01000285.1 GCA_003576805.1 Pseudomonadota bacterium
CGCGCGCGGCGCGCGTCGTCGTGCCGGCCGCGACCGACGACGGCGGCGCCGCGCTCTTCCTCGTGGACCCCGCGGCGGACGGCGTCACCTGGACCGCGCAGCGCACGTCGACGCGCGAGCCGCTCCACGACCTCGCGCTCGCCGGCGTGCGCGTCGCGGCCGGCGACGCCTTCGGCGACGCCGCCGCCGTGCGCTGGCTGCGCGACGCCGCGATCGCCGCCGTGTGCGCGACGCAGGTCGGCGTCTCGGAGCGCGCGCTCGAGATCACGACCGGCTACGTGCGCGAGCGCATCCAGTTCGGCGTGCCGATCGGGTCGTTCCAGTCGGTGCAGCACCGCGCCGCCGACTGCTGGATCGACGTGCAGTCGATGCGCTGGACCTGCTGGCGCCTGATCACGCGGCTCGCCGAAGGCGCCGACGTCGCGCGCGACACCGCGGTCGCCAAGTTCTGGGCGGCCGACGCCGGCTCGCGCATCGCGAACGCCGCGCAGCACCTGCACGGCGGCACCGGCGTGGACGTGGACTACCCGATCCACCGCTACTTCCTCTGGTCGAAGTCGCTCGAGCTGACGCTCGGCGGCGCCATGCCGCAGCTCGCGCGGCTCGGCCGGGAGCTCGCTGCCTCGCTGCCCCGGGAGCCGGCATGAAGACGCGCTGCTTCGACGAAGTGCAGGTGGGCGACGCGCTGCCCGAGCTCGCGATCCCGATCACGACGACGCTCGTGGTCGGCGGCGCGCTCGCCTCGCGCGACTATACGCCCGTCCACCACGACAAGGCCGCCGCGCAGGCGCAGGGCATGTCGGACGTGTTCATGAACATCCTCACCACGAACGGCCTCGTCGGCCGCTACGTGACCGACTGGGCGGGGCCCGACGCGCTGGTCCGCAACGTCGCGATCAAGCTGGGCGCGCCGAACCTGCCGGGCGACACCATGAAGATGGCGGGCAGCGTGAAGAGCAAGGACGAGGCGAGGGGCGAGGTGGTCGTGGAGGTCGCGGGCAAGAACGGCTGGGGCAACCACGTGACGGGCACGATCCGGGTCGCGCTGCCGAGGCCGCAGGCGGCCGGCGCGCGGAGCAGCGAAGGGAGCGCGCGATGACGAGCCCGCTCCACGACGCCGTCGCGATCGTCGGCATCGGCGCGACCGAGTTCTCGAAGAACTCGGGCCGCTCGGAGCTGCAGCTCGCCGCCGAGGCGGTGCGCGCCGCGCTGGCCGACGCCGGCATCTCGCCGCGCGAAGTCGACGGCATGACGACCTTCACGATGGACACCAACGACGAGATCGAGGTCGCGCGCGCCGTCGGCATCGGCGATCTCACCTTCTTCTCGCGCACGCCGCACGGCGGCGGCGCCGCGATCGGCGTGATCCAGCAGGCGGTGATGGCGATCGCGACCGGCGTCGCCGAGTGCGTGGTCGTGTACCGCGCCTTCAACGAGCGCTCGGGCCGCCGCTACTCGACGGGCGTCTCGGAGCAGCTCGTCACCGCCGACGCGATCCACTGGTCGTGGTACATGCCGTTCGGGCTGCTGACGCCGGCGTCGTGGGTCGCGATGTACACGCAGCGCTACATGCACGAGTACGGCTGCACCAGCCTCGACCTCGCCGAGGTCGCCGTCTCGACGCGCAAGCACGCGGTCGACAACCCGGCCGCGTTCTTCCACGGCGTGCCGCTCACCGTCGAGCAGCACCAGGCCTCGAAGTGGATCGCGGAGCCGCTGCGCCTGTTCGACTGCTGCCAGGAGAGCGACGGCGGCTGCGCGCAGGTGCTGGTGTCCGCGAAGAAGGCGCGCGTGCTGCAGGCGAACGGCGGGGCGAAGGGCGCGCTGATCCGCGGCGTCGCGCAGGCCGCAGGCCGCGACCAGGAGAACATGACGAGCTTCTACCGGCCCGACATCACCTACCTGCCGGAGATGGACCTCGTCGCGAAGCAGACGTACCAGCAGGCGGGGCTCTCTCCGAAGGACGTCGACGCCGCGATCATCTACGACGCCTTCACGCCCGTCGTCCTCTGGCAGCTCGAGTCGTGGGGCTTCTGCGGGCGCGGCGAGGCGAAGGACTTCGTGAAGGGCGGCGCGCTCGAAGTCGGCGGCCGGCTGCCGTGCAACACGCACGGCGGGCAGCTCAGCGAGGCGTACATCCACGGCATGAACGGCGTGAACGAGGGCGTGCGGCTGATCCGCGGCACGTCGCGCAACCAGCCGGCGAAGAACGACCACGTGCTCGTGACGGCGGGCGTCGGCGTCCCGACGAGCGGGATGATCCTCGGACAGCTCTGAAAGCGACGGAAGGAGAGTGCCATGCGGGAGGCGGTGATCGTCGAGGCGCTGCGGACGCCGATTGCGCGCGGGAAGATGGGCAAGGGGGATCTTTCGGGGATTCACCCGGCGGCGCTGCTCGCGCAGGTGCAGCACGGGCTCGTCGAGCGGGCCGGCATCGATCCCAAGGAGATCGAGCAGGTGATCGGCGGCTGCGTGACGCAGGCCGGCGAGCAG
The DNA here is from genome assembly GCA_003576805.1 of Pseudomonadota bacterium. GTDB lineage: Bacteria > Myxococcota_A > UBA9160 > UBA9160 > PR03 > PR03. Next base: position 2,494 of record QEVM01000285.1, read on the forward strand.
AGCAACAACATCGCGCGCAACGCCTGGCTCTCGGCGGGCAAGAGCTGGCACCCGGGCGGCACGACGGTGGACACGCAGTGCGGCTCGGGCCAGCAGGCGAATCACCTGGTGCGGGCGCTCGTGCAGGTCGGCTCGATCGACGCCGGCATCGCGTGCGGCGTCGAGGTGATGAGCCACGTCGGCCTCGGCGCGAACGTGATCCACGGGCCCGGCTTCTTCCAGACGCCGAACTGGCCGTGGGACCAGCCGGTGTCGCAGTTCGAGGCAGCCGAACGCATCGCCAAGAACCGCGGCATCACGCGCGAGGACGTCGACCGCTTCGGGCTCGCGTCGCAGGAGAAGGCGGCGCGCGCGCAGGCCGAAGGGCGCTTCGCGAAGGAGATCCTCGCGATCGAGGCGCCGGTGCTGGACGACGGCGGCAAGCCGACCGGCGCGACGCGCACCGTCACGAAGGACCAGGGGATCCGCCCGAGCACGCTCGAAGGCCTGGCGGCGCTCAAGCCCGTCGCCGAGGGCGGCATCCACACGGCGGGCAACTCGTCGCAGATCAGCGACGGCGCGGCCGGCGTGCTGTGGATGACCGCGGAGAAGGCGAAGGCGCTGGGCCTGCGGCCGCGCGCGCGCATCGTGCAGGACGTGGTCGCGGGCGCCGACCCCTACTACCTGCTCGACGGCCCGATCGACGCCACCCAGCTGCTGCTGAAGAAGACCGGCATGAAGATCACCGACTTCGACCTCTTCGAGGTCAACGAGGCGTTCGCGGCGGTCGTGCTGTCGTGGTCGCGCGTGACGGGCGCCGATCTCGACAGGACGAACGTGAACGGCGGCGCGATCGCGCTCGGCCACCCGGTCGGCGCGACGGGCTCGCGCCTCATCGTGACCGCGCTGCACGAGCTCGAGCGCACCGGCAAGAGCACGGCGCTCATCACCATGTGCTGCGGCGCCGCCGTCGGCACGGGCACGATCATCGAACGGCTGTAGCCGCCACCAAGACCGGCGGCTCACGACCACGAGCCTTTCGATTTCCGCGCCGCGGCCGCAGACGGCCGCGCGCCAACACGAGTCAGGGCACTCGGAGGTGCATGCATGTTGCTGGACGGCAAGGTCGCGGTGATCACGGGCGGTGCGACGGGGCTCGGGCGCTGCCACGCGCTCGAGCTGGCGCGGCACGGCGCGCGCGTCGTGGTGAACGACATCGGCGCGGCGCGCGACGGCTCGGGCCGCGACGAGAGCGCGGCGCGCGCGGTGTGCGAGGAGATCCGCGCGCTGGGCGGCGAGGCGATCCCGCACTTCGGCGACGCCGCGGACTGGAACGACTCGAAGGCGCTGATCGACCTGGCGCACGCGACCTGGGGCGACGTCAACGTCGTGGTCTGCAACGCCGGCTTCCTGCGCGACGCGATCCTCTTCAACATGAGCGAGGCGGACTTCGACGCGGTGATCCGCGTGCACCTGAAGGGTCACTTCTGCGCGATGCGCCATGCGACTGCGTACTGGCGCGAGCGCGCCAAGTCGGGCGGCGCGGTCTACGGGCGCCTGATCTCGACCTCCTCCGAGTCCGCGTTCTTCGCGCCGCCCGGCCAGCCCAACTACTCGGCGGCCAAGGCCGGCATCATCTCGCTCACGATGGGCGCCGCGCAGCTCATGCAGAAGTACGGCGTCACCGCGAACGTGATCATGCCGCGCGCGCGCACGCGCATGAACGACACGGGTCCGCTGGCCGCCATCTTCAAGAAGCCGGAAGACGGCTTCGACACCTTCGCGCCCGAGAACGTCTCGCCGCTGGTCGGCTGGCTCGCGTCGCCGCTGGCGGCCAACGTCTCCGGCCACGTCTTCGTCGTCTGGGCGAAGGACGTCACCGTCGCGACGCGCCCGAAGCTCGACACCAAGTTCCAGAGCGCCGACGTGTGGACGGTCGAGTCGCTGCAGCAGCAGCTCGGCCCGCACTTCGAGAAGCTCCAGCCGGTGCAGGACGGCTTCACGGTCCCCGCGATGTAGCGCCGCGTCGCCGAGCCTGTCGTCCTGCCGACGACCACGCGCGGCCGACACAAACAATGCTTTACATCGCGCCGCGGCCGATCCTATGCTCGGATTCCAAGTCGAGGAGACGTAGCGCGAGGGGGACCCTCGCGATCGGCAGGGGTTCACGCCCGGCCACACACGGCCCGTGCGATGCTGCACCCGGCGTCCGCCGCGGTG
>QEVM01000038.1 GCA_003576805.1 Pseudomonadota bacterium
TGATAGCCGCCCGCCGCGCGCACCGGCTCCGACACCTCGCCGGGCGCGAGCGCCGCGACCGCCTGCGCCGCCGCCGGCCCGAGGTACTCGCGCAGCTTGGCCGCGGGCAGCGGCGCCGCCGGCAGCGCCGCGACCGGCGCGTCGCCCGCGATCGCCTGCACCTCCGCCGCGCTCGCGCCCGCGCGCAGTCGCGCCGCCGCGTCGCGCGCGCGCGCGAGCGCCGCGGGATCGCTCTCCGCCGCGGCGCCCACGAAGACCTGCTCGACGTGCTGGCGACCGGGCAGCGCGAAGTAGTCGCGGTTGGCCTCGAAGAAGGCGCGCAGCTCGCTCTCGTCCGGCTCGCGCAGCGACGCCTCGCCCGTGATCGACTCGATCATCGCGGTCACGAGGTCGGCGCGCACGCGGCGGTCGCTGCGCGCGAGCCCGAGCTCGAAGGCGCGCTGCACGAGCAGCTCCTCGTCCACCAAGCGGTCGAGCACGTGGCGTTTGTCGTCTTCGGCGAGCGCGCCGCGCCGGTCGGCGGCGAGCGCCTCGACCGCGCGCTCGTAGTCGGCGCGCCGCAGCGGCGTGCCGTTCACCTGCGCGATCGCGTCGCCGGGCAGCACGGCCGCGTCGCGCGCCGGCGCGACGAGCCCCGCCGCCGCGGCGACGAGGCCCGCGATCGCGCCGAGCGCGAGCAGCACGACCGGGCGCGTCACGCGGCGTCCCGCGTGGCGGCCATGAACTCCACGACGACGCGCGCGAGCTCTTCGCCGCAGTCCTCCTGGAGGAAGTGGCCGCCGCCGGCGATCGTCACGTGCGGTTGGCCGCGCGCGCCGGGAATGCGCTGGCGGAGCAGGGCGTCACCGCCGTGCGTCACCGGGTCGGAGTCGCTGAAGGCGGTGAGGAACGGCCTCTCGAAGCGCGCGAGCCGCTCCCACGCGGCGCGGTTCGCCGCCGCCGCGGGATCGTCGGCCGCGATCGGCACGAGCAGCGGGAACTGGCGCGCGCCCGCCTTGTACGACTCGTCGGGGAACGGCGCGTCGTACGCCGCGACGACCTCGGGCGGCAGCTCGGTGACCGTGGCGCCCTGCAGGATCCGGCCGGTCGGGAACACCGGCACCTCCTGCGAGAACTTGCGCCAGGCCATGAACGCGTCGCTCGGCGTGCCGTCGCCGACGGGCAGGAAGGTGTTCGCGGCGACGACGCGCGCGAAGCGCTCGGGCTGCTCGGCGACGAGCCGCAGTCCCAGCAGGCCGCCCCAGTCCTGGCAGAAGAGCGTGACGTGCCGCAGGTCGAGCGCCTCGACGAAGCTGCGCAGCCAGTCGACGTGTCGCTGGTACGTGTAATCGCCGCGCTCGGCGGGCTTGTCGGACTTGCCGAAGCCCACGAGATCCGGCGCGACGACGCGGTGCCCCGCCGCCGTGATCCCCGGGATCATCTTGCGATACAGATACGACCACGACGGCTCGCCGTGCAGGCAGAGCACCGGCGCCGCGTCGCGCGGGCCTTCGTCGACGTAGTGGACGCGCAGCGCGCCGCCGTCGCCCGACGCGATCTCGACGTAGTGCGGAGCGAAGGGGTAGCCGGACAGGTTCGCGAAGCGCTCGTCCGGCGTGCGGAGGACTCGCAAGAGGATTCCTTCCCATTCGTACCGGGGTGGGGTTGGGCGCAGCGAGCGACTCTAGTCGAGCGCACGGCCGCGTTCGAGCCGCGGCGCCGCGTCCTACTCGGGCTCGGGCGCGATCTCGTAGCGATCGACGTACGACGCGAAGCGGCGCCGCTCGGTGGCGGGATCGAGCGCGGCGCGGCCGAACTGGTAGCGGTGCGCGCCGTGCTTGTCGGGCGGGTTCGCGGCGAGGTAGCGCCGCATGCGCGCCTCGGCATCCGCGGAGAGCGCGAGGCCGAAGCGCTCGTAGAGGCGGCGGACCGTGTCGATCTCGCGGCCGACGAAGTCGCAGAACGCGACGTCGAAGACGCGGTCGCCGGAGAGCCGGGCGGCGTCGCGCGCGCGCATCGACGCGACGAGGCCTGCGGCGAGCCGCGGCGCCCACTCGCGCGCGATCGCGTCGGGATCGACGTCGTCGCTCGCCATGCTGCGCAGCAGCGTGCAGAGCGACACCAGCGAGCGCACCACCCGCAGCGGATCGCGGTGCGTCTGCACGATGCGCGCGTCCGGGTAGACGGCGAGCAGCGCGTCCAGCGTCCACAGATGGCCCGGCGACTTCAGCACCCAGCGCTCGCCCGGCGCGCGCCACTGGAAGTATTGGAGCCAGCGCCGGTGCGCCGCGTAGAGGCGCCGGTGATCGAGCGACTCCAGCCAAGCCTGATAGCCCGGCACGCGGTGCGTGGTGGAGAAGAGCAGCGACGCCAGCTCGTACGCCGTGATCGCGACGCACTCTTGCGGCAGCGCCGCGCCCATCCGGTGCACGGCGTGGAAGCCGGGGATCAGCCGCTCGACGCCGGCCAGGTGCCGCTCGACGCGCGCGATGCGCGGATCGGTCTCGAAGCTCGCGCGCGCGGGCGGCGGCCAGGGGTGCATCACCTCCCACGTCATCGGCATGCGATTGGCGGGATCCTGCGCGAGCAGCTCCTGGAGGATCGTGGTGCCGGTGCGCGGCAGGCCGAGCACGAAGATCGGCGCGCGGATCTCGCCGCGCGCGATCTCGGGGTGCGCCGCCCACTCGTGCTCCATCCGCAGGCGGCCTTCGAGCAGGCGCACGAGATCGCTGCGCGCGACGAGGCGGCCGAGCGTCGTCAGCGCCGCCTCGCGCTCGAGCGAGTCGACGAGCCGCTCGAGCCCTTCGCGGAACGACGCGTCGCCGAAGTCGTCGAGGCCGGTGCGGCGCCGCGCGGCGGCCATCAGCCGCTCGGGCGCGAGGCTCGGCGCGGCGACGCCGACCGCGCGCAGCGCCGCGCCCGCGCCGTCGAGGGCGCGCAGCGCGAGCGGCTTCGGCGGGAGTCCCGGCGGGCGCGGCACGCGCGGCAGCATACGGGAGCCGCGCGCCGGCGGGCTCGCACGCGGCGACGCGACGGATACGCTCGCAGCGTGCGTCCCGAGCTGGCCTCCTCCGACCGCGTCCGCGCCGACTTCGACCGGATCGCGCGCCTGCCCGGCGTCTTCGATCACAACGCGCACTACCACGGCGTGCTGCTGCGCGCGCTCCCGGCGCGCATCGGCGCCGCGCTCGACCTCGGCTGTGGCGCGGGCGACTTCACCCGCGCGCTCGCGCAGCGCGCCGCGTCGGTGCTCGGCGTCGATCTCTCCCCCGAGATGCTGCGCGCCGCGCGCGCGCGCTGCGCCGGCCTCGCGAACGTCGCGTTCGAGGAGCGCGACGCGCTGCGCTGGGATCCGCCGCGCGTCCGCTTCGAGTGCATCGCCTCGATCGCGACGCTGCACCACCTGCCGATGCGCTCGACGCTGGCGCGCCTGCGCGACGCGCTGCGCCCGGGCGGCACGCTCGTCGTGCTCGACCTGGTGCGCGACGCGTCGCCCGCCGCGTTCGCGACGAGCGCGCTCGCGGCGCCGGTGAACGTCGCCCTGCACTACGCGAAGACGGGCGCGCTGCGCGATCCGCCGGCGGTGCGCGCGGCATGGGCGGCGCACGGCGCGACCGACCACTACCTCTCGCTCGCCGAGGTGCGCGCCGCGTGCGCCGACGCCGGCCTCGACGGCGCGCGGGTGCGGCGCCACCTGCTCTGGCGCTACTCGCTGATCTGGACGAAGCCCGGCGCGTGAACGCGCGCCGGCGGGCTCACGTCGCGCGCGGGCGCAGTCCGGCGGCGCGGTACACCGCGTCGATCACGCGCATGTTGGCGACGGCGTCGTCGGGCCCGGTCGGGACCGGCGTCCCGTTGCGCACGCGATCCACGAACGCGCGCAGCTGGTGCGTGTAGGTCGACTCGCCGGGCACGCGCTCGCTGCGCGTGCCGGCCGCGGTCTTCACCGTGAGCCGGTGATAGAAGTGCGGCGCGATCGGGTTGAAGACGCGCAGCTCGCCGCGCTCGCCGGCGACGCGCAGCGCCATGCGCAGCAGCGTGTGCGACCACATCGAGCACAGGATCGCGGCGCTGCGCCCGTCGGCGAAGCGAAAGCGCGCCTCCATGCGCCGGTCGACCTGCGGCGACCACAGCCACGCGCGCGCGTCCACCACCTCGGGCTCCGCCTCCGCGAGGTGGCGCACCATCGAGATCGGGTAGCAGCCGGTGTCCATCAGCGCGCCGCCGGCGAGGTCCCAGCGCCAGCGGATGTCGTTGCGCAGGAAGCCGATCGGGAAGGCGAAGGCGGCCTCGTAGTGGCGCGGCGCGCCGATCTCGCCGCTCGCGAGGATCTGCTTCGCGCGCGCCGCGAGCGGGTGGTAGCGCCAGTGGAACGCCTCGACGAGCACGCGCCCGCTCTCGCGCGCGGCGTCGGCCATGCGCTGCGCCTCGTCGGCGTTCGACGCGATCGGCTTCTCGCACAGCACCTCCTTGCCGGCGCGCAGCGCGCGGATCGTCCAGTCGCAGTGGAGGCCGTTGGGCAGCGGGTTGTAGACGGCGTCGACGTCGGGATCGGCGAGCAGCGCGTCGTAGGAGTCGTGCACCTTCGCGACGCCGTGCTTCGCCGCGAACGCGCGCGCCTTCGCGACGTCGCGCGCCGCGACCGCCGTCACCTCCGCGCCGTCGACGCGCCGCGCCGGCTGCACGAGCGCCATCGGCGCGATGCGCGCCGCGCCGAGGATTCCGAAACGAAGCGGCGTCGGGCTCATCCGCGGACCTCCGGTCGGAACGCCCGCGCAGGGTGGAGCGGGCGGCGCGCGACGGCAACCGGATACACTGGCGCCATGATCGGCTTCCTCGTCCGTCTCGCGATCTCGGCCTTCGGGCTCTGGGTCGCCGCCAAGATCCTGCCCGGCATGCGCTTCGACGGCGCCGGCACGCTGCTCGTCGCCGCGTTTTTGCTCGGCTTCGTGAACGCGTTCGTGCGGCCGCTCGTGGTGCTGCTGACGCTGCCGCTCACCGTGCTGACGCTGGGGCTCTTCCTGCTCGTGGTGAACGGCCTCATGCTCGCGCTCGTCGCCTGGCTGCTCGACGGCTTCGCGCTGAGCGGCCTGTTCACCGCGGTGATGGCCAGCCTGATCAGCGGCCTCGCGGCGTGGTTCGCGTCGAGCCTGATCGGCCCGAGCGGGCGCGTCGAGACGATGGTGATCGAGCGCCGCTGACTACCAGCGCGGCGCGTGCGTGCCGAGCGGCGCCGGCGGGAGCGACCAGTGGGGCGGCGTCTCCGACATCCGCGCGACCGGGCCGAGCCGCGCGACGCGACCCCACGCGGTGTCGAGCTCGATCCACCACGGCGCGAGCCGCGCGGGATCGAGGCCGCTCGGCACGGCGCCCGCCGCGACGCGCGGCAGCGACTGGATCCACGTCGCCGTGCGCGCGAGCGACACGCGCACGTGCCAGCTCCCGCCTTCGCGCGCGCGGCGCGCCAGCGCGCCGAGCACGCCCAGCGCGGCGAGCCGTCCCGTCGTGTAGTCGGTGACCGCGGCGGGCACGACCGCCGGCGCGGCGTCGCCGGCTTGCTCGTGCGCCATGCCCGTCGCGGTCTGCGCGAGCTGCTCCCAGCCGGCGCGCGCGGCCCACGGCCCCGCGTGCCCGTAGCAGTCGATCGACGCGATCACGATGCCGGGCCGCAGCGCCGCGAGCGCCTCCGCGCCGAAGCCGCGCCGCGCGAGCGCGCCGGGCCGGTAGCCGTCGGCGAAGACGTGCGCGTCGCGCGCGAGCGCACGCAGCCGCGCGGCGCCGTCGCGGTCGTCGAGGTCGAGGAAGCAGGAGCGCTTGCCGGCGTTGGTGTCGAGCACGAAGGGCTCGATCGCGGGCAGCTTCGGGCTGCGCACGTGCAGCACGTCGGCGCCGTGCTCGGCGAGCGTGCGGCCGCACGTCGGGCCGGCGAGGACGCGCGTCAGGTCGACCACGCGAACGCCCGCGAGCGGCCGCGCGCCCGGCTCGCCGGCGCGCGGTCCGGGCAGCGGCGCCGGCGGCGCGTCGCCGATGCGGACGAGCTCGACGAGCGGCGTTTGCGCGAGCGCCGCGCCCTGCGCAGAGGCGCGCCACTGCGCGGCGCTGCGCAGCATCGCGCCGCACAGATTCCTCTCCGCGAGCGCGTCCTCGAGCGCGGCGGCGTCCCACTGCGCGACGGCGCGCGCGATCGCGGCCGCGTCGTCGCCGCAGCCGAGCAGCGCGAGCGTGCCGTCGTGCAGCGCCGGGAAGCCGCCGTGCAGATGGATCCACGCGCCGTCGCGCGCGCGGAAGAAGCCGATCGTCGCCGGCGCGCCGCGCGGCAGGACGAGTCCCGGCGCGCGCGCCAGCAGGAACGAGAGCAGCGACGCCGCCGCGGCGCGCGCGTCGACCTCGATCCGCTGCGGCCGGCCGCCGCGCAGCCGCCACAGCTCCGCGGCGGCGAGCGCGTGCGCCGCGGTCGACGCCGCCGCGGCGTCGCCGACGCGGAACGGCGTCGCCAGCACGGGATCCGCGGGCAGGACGTCGAGCGCGTGGCCGTCGTCCGGCGGCGCGCCCGCTGCGTCGGACACCAACGCACGCGCCCACTCCGCCGGAAAAGCTCCGTCCATGCCGTGGAGAGTACCGGGCTTCGATGGCGGCCGATCGAGCCGGCGTGGTAGAACGCGGCGAGGGGGACCCGCCATGACACGCACTCCGCCGCTCGCCGTCGCCTGCGCACTGCTCTTCGCCGCGGCCGCCGCGCGCGCCGAGTCGATCGACTGGGACGCGGTCCACGCGCACGACGTGATCGAGGTCCTCACCGTCGATTCCGACGGAGCGCCGCGCGAGACCAAGGTCTGGGTCGCGGCGCTCGAGGGCCGCGGCTACGTGCGCACCAACGACAGCCGCTGGTACCAGAACCTGGTGCGCGACCCGAACGCGGCGATCCGCTTCGGCGACGTCGAACGGACGGTGCACGCGTCGGTCGTGCGCGATCCCGCGCTGCGCGCGCGCGTCGACGCCCGCTTCGCCGAGAAGTACCCGCTCTCGATGAAGGTCGCGGGCTGGTTCGGCCGCAGCGGCGGCAAGAACTGCGTCGAGCTGCGCGCGCGCTGAAGCCGTCGCGCTCCGCGCCCGGCGCGCCTCACGGCTCGCTCGGGATGCGCTCGTGCACGAAGTGCGTGACGCGCGGCGACTCGGCGCCGCGGTGGAAGGCGTTGGCGATGCGCTGCACGGCGCGGTCCGCGGCCGTCACGCGCTCGTGTTGGCGCAGGTGCGCGAGCCACGACTCGACCACGAACGACTCGAGGTAGCGGCCCGGCCGCTCCGAGTCGGCCCACAGGCCCCAGCGCAGCGCGCCGTCGCGCAGCCGGATGTCGCCGAGCGCGCGCATCGCGCGGGCGAACGGCTCGGTGTCCTTCGGGTCGATCTCGTACTCGAGCGTGACGAGCACCGGGCCGCGGTCGCCCTCGATCGCGGCGCCGAGCAGCGGCTCGGGCCAGCGCGGCGCGGGCGAGAGGTCGGGGCCGGCGCCTTCGGGCAGCCGATGGCGCCACGTCGCGAGGCGGCCGAGCGCGACCGCGGCGCCCGACGCGACGAGCGCGTCCGCGACGCCGACGCCCTGCGCGAGCGCGCCCCAGAGCGCGCTGCCGAGCGCGAGGCCGCCGAACATCACGAGCAGGTAGGTCGCGAGCGCGCGCGCGCGCACCCACGGCGGGATCACGATCTGCGCCGACGCGTTCATCGTCGTCAGCACCGAGAGCCACGCGCCGCCCGCGGCGAAGAGCGCCGCGCCGGCGAGCCAGGGGTTCGGCGCGATTCCCAGCACGGCGCTCGCCGCCGCGAACACGAACGCGCCGGCCGACGCGAAGCCGTTGGCGCCGAGCCGCGCGCGCACGCCGTTCATCACGACGCCCGCGACGACGGCGCCCGCGCCGAAGCAGCCGAGCAGCACGCCGAATCCCGTCGCGCCGAGCCCGAGTCCGCCGCGCGCGTGCAGCGGCAGCAGCGCCCAGATCGCGCTCGCGGGCAGCACGAAGCCCGCCGTGCGCCAGAGCACGGTCTGGAGCGCGCGGCTGAAGCGCACGTAGCGGAGGCCCGAGCGCATCGCGCCGAACAGGTCCTCGGGCGGCAGGCGGCCCTCGCGCGGCGCGCGCTGCCAGCGGTACACGGCGGCCGCGACCGCCACGAACGACGCCGCGTTCAGCAAGAACGTCGCGCCGGCGCCGAGCGTCGCGACGACGAGGCCGCCGAGCGCGGGGCCCGCCGCGCGGCCGAGGTTCATCGAGATGCCGTTCAGCGACACGGCGGGCGCGACCTCGTCGGCCGGCACCAGCTCGGGCACGAGCGCCTGGAACGCCGGCGCGAGCAGCGCCGCGCCGAGGCCGATCGCGAAGGTGCACGCCAGCAGCGAGGCCGGCGTCACCCGCTCCGCGAACGCGAGCGCGCCGAGCGTGCCGGTCGCGGCGCACAGCCACGCGAGCGCGATCAGCATCAGGCGGCGCCGGTCCACGACGTCGGCGAGCGCGCCGGCCGGCAACGCCAGCAGGAAGAGCGGCAGGTTGGTCGCCGCCTGCACCAGCGACACGAAGACGGGCGAGGGCGCGAGCGACGTCATCAGCCACGCCGCGCCGACGTTCTGCATCCACGTCCCCAGATTCGACGCGAGGCTCGCGATCCAGATCGAGCGGAACAGCGGCCGCGCGAGCGGCGCGAAGGCGCCGGCGCTCATGGCGCGATCTCGTCGGAGTGGGAGGCTCGCAGCGGCACGCAGCGTCAGGGTAGTCGCTGCGGCACCACCTCGAGCACGGCGCGGAAGCGGGCGCGCCCGCTCATCATGTGTTCGAACGCGGCCTGCGCGTCGCGCAGCGGGAAGCGCTCGATCCACGCGCGCACGCCGGCCCGCTGCGCGAACGCCATGGCGTCGGCCGAGTCTGCGGCGGTTCCCGACGACCAGCCCTGGATGCGGCGATCGCGCGCGATCAGGTCGATCGCGCCGACCGGCATCGGCTCGAACGGCGCCGCGACGATCAGCAACGTCCCTTCGACCCCGAGTCCGCCGACGAGCGGCGCGATCGCGGCCGCGGCGGGTGCGGTCGCGAGCACGGCGCGCGCGCCGCCGAGCTGCTGCAGCCGCGCCGCCGGATCCTCGCGCTGCGAGTCGACGTAGTGGTGCGCGCCGAGCTCGCGCGCGAGCGCCGCCTTCTCCTCGCCGCGCGCGATCGCGACGGTCTCGAAGCCCATGGCGCGCGCGTACTGCACGCCGAGGTGGCCGAGCCCGCCGAGACCCTGCACCGCCACGAGGTCACCCGCGCGCGCGTCCGAGCGGCGCAGCGCGTTGAACGTGGTGACGCCCGCGCACAGGAGCGGCGCCGCCTCGGCGAGCTCGATCCCGTCCGGGATGCGCGCGACGGCCACCTCGGGCGCCAGCATGAACTCCGCCTGGCCGCCGTCGCGCGTGAGACCGGTGATCTCGGCGCGCTCGCAGTGGATGAACTGCCCGCGCAGGCACGCGGCGCAGGTCCCGTCGTGCCCGCCGTGCCAGCCGACGCCCACGCGATCGCCGACGGCGAGGCGCACGACGTGCTCGCCGACGGCATCCACGACGCCGGCGACCTCGTGTCCGGTGATGCGCGGGTAGCGCAGGCCCGGCCACAGTCCTTCGGTCACGAAGTGGTCGCTGTGGCAGACGCCGCAGGCGTGCACGCGGATGCGCACCTCGCCGCGCCCCGGCTCGGGGACGGGACGCTCCACGGGCTCGATGGGCTTTCGGGGCTCCGGCACGGACATCGCGAGCATGCGCGTTCCTCCGCAGGTCAGCGTATCGCGCGCGGCGGGGCGCGCTGCTAATCGCCGGGGGATGTCGAACGCGATCCTCGTCCTCTTCGCGCACCCGGCGCTGCAGCGCTCGCGCGTGCAGCGCGCGCTCGCGAAGGCGGTGCGCGACCTCGAAGGCGTCACCTTCCACGATCTCTACGAGGCGTATCCCGACTTCGACGTCGACGTCGCGCGCGAGCAGGCGCTGCTCGCGGCGCACGACGTCGTGGTGCTCCAGCACCCGCTCTACTGGTACGCCGCGCCGCCGCTCGTGAAGCAGTGGTTCGACCTCGTGCTCGAGCACGGCTGGGCGTACGGCGCGCGCGGGACCGCGCTCGTCGGCAAGCGCTTCCTGTGCGCGGTCAGCGCGGGCGGCGACGAAGCGGCCTACTGCGCGGAGGGCGAGAACCGCTTCTCGCTGCGCCAGCTCCTGGCGCCGGTCGAGCAGACGGCGCGGCTGTGCGGCATGGAGTTCCTCGATCCGTTCGTGGTGTACGGAACGCACGCGCTCGGCGAGGACGAGATCGAGGCCGCCGCCGCCGCGTACGCCGCGCGGCTCGGCGCGCTGCGCGGCGCGGAGCGCTGATGCAGACCGGCTTCTTCTTCCAGGCGCTCGTGTACCTGTGCGCGGCGGTCGTCGCGGTGCCGATCGCGCGCCGGCTCGGGCTCGGCTCCGTGCTCGGCTACCTGCTCGCGGGCGCGGCGATCGGGCCGTTCGCGCTCGGCCTCGTCGGGCGCGAAGGCGCCGACGTGCTGCACTTCGCCGAGGTCGGCGTCGTGATGATGCTGTTCCTGATCGGGCTCGAGCTCGAGGCCGTGCGCCTGTGGGCGCTGCGCGGCGCGCTGCTCGGGCTCGGCGGCATCCAGGTCGTGGCGACTTCGCTCGCGATCGGCGTCACGGCGCTCGCGCTCGGCGCGGAGTGGCGCGTCGCGCTCGTGGCCGGCCTCGTGCTCGCGCTCTCGTCCACCGCGATCGCGCTCCAGTCGCTGCGCGAGAAGGGGCTCGCGCGCACCGACGCCGGCGAGCGCGCGTTCGCGGTGCTGCTCTTCCAGGACCTCGCGGTGATTCCGATGCTCGTGCTGCTGCCGCTGCTCGGCGCGCACGCGGCCGGCGCGGGCGGCGCGGCGCACGGCGCGACGGCGATCGACGCGCTGCCCGCCTGGGGCCGCGCGCTCGCGACGCTCGCGGCGGTCGCTGCGATCGTGCTGGCCGGGCGCTTCGTGGTGCCGCCGCTCTTCCGCGCCGTCGCGCGCAGCGGCGTGCGCGAGGCGTTCACCGCGGCCGCGCTGCTGCTCGTCGTCGCGATCGTGCTGCTGATGCAGTCGGTCGGGCTCTCGCCCGCGCTCGGCACCTTCCTCGGCGGCGTCGTGCTCGCGAGCAGCGAGTTCCGCCACGAGCTCGAGGGCGACATCGAGCCGTTCAAGGGATTGCTGCTCGGGCTCTTCTTCCTCTCCGTGGGCGCGTCGATCGACTTCGGCGTGGTCGCGGCGAACGGCGCGAGCGTCGCCGCGCTCGTCGTCGGCCTCGTCGCGGTGAAGGCGGCCGTGCTGCTCGCGCTCGGGCGCGCCGCGCGCCTGAGCGCGGAGCAGAACCTGCTCTTCGCGGCGGCGCTCGCGCAGGGCGGCGAGTTCGCGTTCGTGCTGTTCTCGCTCGCCGCGCAGGGCGGCGTGCTGGCGCCCGAGGAGGCCGACCTGCTGGTCGCGACCGTCGCGCTCTCGATGGCCGCGACGCCGCTCCTGCTGCTCGGCTGGGAGCGCGCCGTGCGGCCGCGCTTCGGCGCGCGCCGCGCCGCGCGCGAGCCCGACGCCATCGACCGCGAGGGCCCCGTGATCCTCGCGGGCTTCGGCGCGTTCGGCTCGATCGTCGGCCGCTTCCTGCTCGCGAACGGCGTCGAGACCGTCGTGCTCGACGCCGACTCGGATCACGTCGCGCTGATGCGCGGCTTCGGCATCCGCGCCTACTACGGCGACGCCTCGCGCGAGGAGCTGCTGCGCGCCGCGGGCGCCGAGCGCGCGCGCCTGCTGATCGTGGCGACCGGCAGCCTCGAGACCATGCGCAAGGTGATCCACACCGCGAAGCACGATTTCCCGAAGCTGCGCGTCGCGGCGCGCGCGCGCTCGCGCGTCGAGGCCTACGAGCTGCTCGACGCCGGCGCCGACGCCATCTACCGCGCGTCGCTCGACACCGCGCTGCGCAGCGGCGCCGACGCGCTGCGCGCGCTCGGCTTCCCCGCCTACCACGCGCACCGCGCCGCGCAGCGCTTCCGCCGCCACGACGAAGCGTCGTGGCGCGAGCTGGCCGCCGTGCGCCGCGACGAGCGCGTCTTCCAGAGCCGCGCACGCGAGTCGCTCCAGCTCCTCGAGCGCCTGCTGCGCGAGGAGCGCGACGTCCCCGATCCCGTCGACGACAACGCCTGGGACGCCGCGTCGCTGCGCGCCGAGCGCGCACGCCGCGATGCGACCGACTGCTGAGATCAGCGCGCCGTCACTTCGATCCGCAGCGGCGACGAGAGCTCGCGCGACGAGCGCCCCGCCGCGATCTCCCACGTGCCCGGCTCGGCGCGCCACGCGTTCGCCGCGACGTCCCAGTACGAGAACGCGCGCGCCGGGACGGTGAGGCGCAGCGTGCGCCGCTCGCCGGCCGCGAGCGCGACCTTCTCGAACGCGGCGAGCGTGCGGAGCGGGCGCCGCACGCCGGGCGTCGTGCGCGCGACGTAGAGCTGCACGACTTCCTTGCCCGCGCGCGCGCTCGCGTTCGCGACGTCGATCTCGCAGACGACGTCGTCGCCCGCCGCGACGCGCGCTTGCGCCGCGCGCAGCGGGCCGTGCTCGAAGCGCGCGTACGAGAGGCCGTGGCCGAACGCGAAGCGCGGCGCGATCGCGCGCGCGTCGTACCAGCGGTGGCCGGCGAAGAGGCCCTCCGAGTAGCGGATGCGGAGGTCGTCGCCCGGGACGTCGAGGAACGCGGGCGTGTCCTCGATGCGCACCGGGATCGTGAGCGGCAGGCGCCCGCCCGGATCGACGTCGCCGAAGAGCACGTCGGCGAGCGCGTTGCCGCTCTCCTGGCCGGGATACCAGAGCTGGAGCGCGGCGGCGCTGGCGTCGATCCAGTCCATCGCGACCGGCGAGCCGGCGTTCACGACGACGATCGTGCGCGGGTTCGCCGCCGCGACCTTCGCGACGAGCTCGTCCTGGCGCTTGGGCAGGGAGAAGCTCTCGCGGTCGCGGCCCTCGGTCTCCCAGTCGGGATCGAGTCCCACGACGACGACCGCGGCGTCGGCGCCGCGCGCGGCCTCGACGGCGCGCTCCATGGCGTCGGCGGGCTCGGGCGGCAGCCAGCCGAGCCGCAGGCCGCCCGGCAGGTGCGGGCGGTCCTGCGCGAAGTCCACCTCGATCTCGACTGCGACGCCGGCGCGCAGCTCGACCTCGGCCGCGACCTCCGCGCTGCCGAGCCCGAAGAACGACGTGCCCGGCTGGCGGTCGTCCCAGTTGTCGAGGACGGCGCGGCCGTCGACGCGCAGCCGCGACTTGCCCGCGCTCGCCAGCGCGAAGCGGTGCGCGCCGCTCTCGGGCGGCACGAGCCGCGCGCGCAGCCGCGCCGACCACGGCTGCTTCGGCGCGAGCCCGTCGGGCGTCTGCAGCCAGAACGCCTCGGCCTCGCGCATGCGCTCGGTGCGCACGGGCGCGTCGCCCGGTTCGGCGCTCGCGAACAGATCCACCTCGATCGGCAGCGCGTCGGGGACCGGCGCGAGGTGCGCCGCGTCGAGCGCGGGCACGCCGCGGTGCGCGCTCGGGCCGCGTGCGAACACGACCTCCACGCCGGCGCGAGCCGCGCGCGCGCGAATCCCGTCGAGCGGCGCGATCGCGTAGTGCGGAGCCACGCGCGCGCTGCCGCCGCCCTGTGTCACCGCGCGATCCGCGTTCGGGCCGACCACGGCGATGCGCCGGACGCCCGCGAGCGGCAGCGCCGCGCGCTCGTTGCGCAGCAGCACGATCGCGTCGGCGGCCGCCTCGCGCGCGAGCGCGCGGTGCTCGGGCCGGTCGATCGCGCGCTCGGCGTCGGGCTCTCCGCCGTCGAGGACGCCGGTGCGCTCCAGCAGCGCGAGCACGCGGCGCACGCACGCGTCGACCGCCGCTTCGGACAGCTCGCCGCGCTTCACCGCGTCCACCAGCTTCGCGCCGTAGTGGCGCGGCGGACCGGGCATCTCGAGGTCGTTGCCCGCCGCGATCGACGGCGCGGTCGACTGCACCGCGAGCCAGTCCGAGATCACGGCGCCCGCGAAGCCCCACTCGCCGCGCAGCACGTCCGTCAGCAGCCGCGCGTGCTCGGTGCAGTGCGTTCCGTGCAGCCGGTTGTACGCCGACATCACCGTCCACGCGCGGGCCTCGCGCACCGCCGCCTCGAAAGGCGCGAGGTAGACCTCGCGCAGCGTGCGCTCGTCGGGCTCGGCGCTCGCGCGGTGGCGCTCCCACTCGACGTCGTTGCAGGCGAAGTGCTTGACGCACGCGCCGACGCCGCGCGCCTGGAGGCCGCCGACGAACGCGACCGCGAGCCGCGCCGTCAGCAGCGGGTCCTCGGCGTAGCACTCGAAGGTGCGCCCGCCGAGCGGCGTGCGCTGGAGGTTGATGGTCGGCGCGAGCAGGATGCGCGCGCCCTTGGCGAGCGCCTCCTCGGCGAGCGCGCCGGCGACGCGCTCCACCAGCGCCGGATTCCAGGTGGCGCCGAGCGCCGCGCCGCACGGAAAGCAGGCCGACGTCGGCCCGCCGCGGAAGGCGGTGCCGCGCGCGCCGTTCGGCCCGTCGCTGACGCGCAACCGGCCGATCCCGAGCCGCGGAATCGCGACGCTGTGCCAGAGGTCGGCGCCGGCGAGCAGGGCGCCCTTCTCCTCGAGCGTGAGTGCGGCGGCGAGCGTGTCGATGCGCGACGACATGGGTGCCTCGGAGGAAGGGAGCGAGAGTCTACGCCGCCGCGCGCGCCGCGACTTCGCCGGTGCACGGCGTCGCCGTCGGGCGTAGGATGGCGCCACCCAAGGAGACCCCGATGCCCCGCCGCTCCGCGACTTCCGCCGCGCTCGTGCTCGCGATCGCCACGCTCGCCTTCGCGACCGCGTCCTCCGCCGCCCAGCTCCCGTTCGCCGGCACGCTGTCGATCGAAGTCGCCGGCCTGCCGGCGGTCCAGGTGAGCGGCGCGGGCGTCGCGGCGTTCGATTCGCCCGCCGGATCGGCGCGGCTCACGCGCGCGGCGCTCGGCGCCGGCGTGTTCACGCAGACGGGCTTCAGCGTCGTGGTCTCGTCGCCGTCGGCGTTCCCGATCGCCGGTCTCCAGATCACGGCGGCGAACGGGCCGGGCAGCTTCTTGCGCAGCGGCGCGGGCGCGCTCGGCGGCGCGATGCCGATCCTCGGCGTCGCCAAAGTGTGTCTGTTCGCCGCGTGCAGCGCGAGCCCGCCCGCGAACGTCTCGCTGCCGGTCGACGTCGTCGGCGCGGGCGGCGCGGCCACCGCCTCCGGTCCGGTGAACGTGACCGTCGCCGGTGCGCCGTGGACGACCGGCACGGTGCAGGTCGGCACCGCCACGCGGCGCGGCTCCGCGGTCGGCCCCGCCGGCGCCGCGTCGAGCACCGCGCTGCCCGGCGGCCGACTCAATCTGGTGACGCCCATCTTCATCTCGACCAACATCGGCGCGCTCGCCGAGATCTCGGCGTTCGGCCGCGTCGAGCTCGCGCTCCAGCAGCCGGCGCCGCAGTGCGAGGTGGCGGTGAGCCAGGCCAGTTACCAGAACGGCGAGACGCTCGTCCTGACGCGCGCGCGCTTCGCGAATCCCGGCACGGCGCCGCGCAGCGCCCGCGTGCGCCTCGAGCTCGTGTTCCCGGTGCCCGGCCTCACGGTGCCCGCGCTCGACGCGAGCGTGGCGCTGCCCGCCGGCTTCGACATCGACCTCGGTCCGGTCACGGCGTTCGCGTTCGGGTCCGAGCACCCGCGCGGACGCTACGAGCTGCGCTGCCGCGTCGAGGATCCGGCGAGCGGCGAGGCGTTCGCGGCGCAGAGCGCCGCCTTCACGCTGCCGTTCAGCGGACCGGCCCCGTTCTGTGACGTCGAGGCGAGCCAGCCCGTCTACGTCGAGGGCGAGCGCCTGGTCGCGACCCGCATCCGCTTCGCGAATCCCCAGAACGAAACCGCCTACCTGCACATGCGCTACGAGCTCGGCCTGCCCGACGGCACCGTGAGCCCGGTGATCGACTCGGACGTCGCGATGCCGCCCGGCTACGACCAGGACTTCGGCCCCGCGACGGCGTGGATCGTCTCGCCGTCGATTCCGCGCGGCGACTACGAGCTGCGCTGCGGGCTCTCCGACTCGTACGGAACGCCCGTCGCGTCCGACGCCGCGCCGTTCTCGGTGCAGTGAGCCCCGAGTCGCAACACGAGCCACCGCGCAGTCGCGTACGCCACTTCCCAGGAGGCGCCCGGGGACGGCGCCGCCGAGCCGTGGCGTCGTCCGACCGCGAACATCCGAGCGAGCACCAGCCCCACGCGAGCGGCGGCGTCAGCACGCGCCTCTCCGCGGCGGAGATCCACGACAACGTCTCCGAGCCGGCGCGCGAGGAGATGGAGCGGTCGGCGCTCGCGCTGGCGGCGTCGGCGTTCCAGTCGGGCCTCGCGATCGCGTTCAGCTTCCTCGCGGGCGCGTTCGCGGCGTCGCTGGTCGCGCCGCTCCACGCGCACGCGGCGGCGGCCGCGGCGTATCCCCTCGGCTTCATCCTGGTGATCCTCGCGCGCAGCGAGCTGTTCACCGAGAACACGCTGCGGCCGGTGATCCCCCTGCTCGAGGAGCGCAGCGCGCGCGCTCTCTGGCGCACGCTGCGCCTGTGGGGCCTGCTGCTCGCGGGCAATCTCGCCGGCGCGGCGCTGATCGGCTGGGTGCTGGCGCGCAGCGCGGTGGTGGACGCGCCCGTGCGCGAGCAGCTCGACGTGATCGCGGCGACGACGACGAGCGGCGGCTTCGGCCTCGTCTTCTACCGCGCGATCTTCGCGGGCTGGCTGATCGCGCTGCTCACCTGGATGCTGGCCGCGACGCACGCGACCGGCGCGCAGATCGCGCTGATCTGGCTCTGCACCGCGCCGATCGCGGCGCTGCACTTCCGTCACTCGATCGCGGGCGCCGTCGAGGCGTTCTACCGCGTCGCCGGCGGGAGCGCGCCGCTCGGCGAGATGCTCGGCGGCTTCGTCGTGCCGGCGGTGCTCGGCAACACGGTCGGCGGCGTCGTGCTGGTCGCGCTGCTCAGCTACGCGCAGGTCGCGGCGGACGAGCCCTCGCGCGACGAGCGTCCCATCGCGTAGCGCGGGCGCGTGCAGACCTTCCTGCCCTACGCGAGCTTCGAGCGCAGCGCGGCGGTGCTCGACCCGCGCCGCCTCGGCAAGCAGCGCGTCGAGGCGTACCAGTGCCTGCGCGCGCTGCGCGTGCCCGGCTACGGCTGGCGCCACCATCCCGCGGTGCGCATGTGGCGCGGCTTCGACGAGGCGCTCGCGGCCTACGGCATCGCGATGTGCCGCGCCTGGATTCGCGCCGGCTGCCGCGACACGGTCGCGGGCAAGATCGCGCTCGAGCTCGGGCGCGAGCCGCGCGGCCAGCCCGCGCTGCGCCGCGCGGGCCTGCTGCCGCCCTGGCTCGGCAGCCGCGCGCTGCACCGCTCGCACCGCTCCGCGCTCGTGCGCAAGGACCCGCGCTGGTACCGCCGCCACTTCCCGGACGTGCCGCCCGACCTGCCTTACGTCTGGCCCGTGTCTTGACCGGCATCACAGGGACGTGTCAGGGCGCGATTCCTGCCAGCGAAGCGGACGGGCGCGCGCCGAGCGCCCACGCGCGGCGCGTCGCGAACTCGCGGAAGCCGCCCTTCCAGGCCGTCGCGACGAAGCGATCGGCGATCGCTTCGAACTCGCCGCGCGCGGTCTCGCGTCGGCCCGCCCAGCACGCGGCGCGGGCTCGCTCGTTGCGCTGGCGCACGGCGTTCGGGTGCGCGGTGAGGTGGCGCACGTAGCTGCGGTCGGCCTCGTCGAACACGCCCGGCTGATGGAACCATGCGTCGGGCCGGCCGTTCGCGAGCGCGGCCTTGCGATGCGCGATCGCGACGAGGAGCCCGATGCGCGGGTCGTCGGGATGGCGCGCGGCGCTCTCGCGGGCGAACGAGAGCAGCAGCTCGATGCTCCCGCCCATGTGCGGCTCGAGGCCGGTCAGCATCATCGAGCGCGCGGTTTCGCACGCGGCGTCGACTGCGCAGGCGCTCTCGAGCCGCGCCGTGCGCGCCGCGAGCGGCCGCCGCTCCGCGACGTCCAGGCCGAGCAGCGCGCCATCGGGCTCGGACGAACGGGGCGCGAGCGCGCGGGCGCGCTCGAACGCCGCGCGCGCTTCGGCGGCGCGCGACGGATCGGGCATCCAGATCTCGATCTCGTCGAAGGCGCGGCTGGCGGAGCGCGGCAGCTTGCCCAGCATCACGAGCCGCCAGCCTTCGACCATCCACGCCTTCCACGACGGGCTCTGCTGCACCCACCGGAGCGCCGGCTCCTCGATCGAGGGATCCTCGACCGCCGCGACGCCGAGCGCGAAGAGGGCGCGCGGCATCGCGAGCCAGCCCTCGCGCGTCCGCGCGGAGGACGACTCCCACGCCGCGAGCCGCTCCTCGACCGCCGCCACGTCGCCGGCGCGCAGCAGCGGGGCGAGCGTGCGCGGATCCACGGCGTCCGCCGCGCTGCGCGGAGCGGCGACGGCGAGCAGCGAGGCGAGCGCGCACGCGGCGCCGAGCCGGCCGAGCGTCGTTCGCGTCATCGCCAACCTCCTCGAAACGATCGAAGTGCTCAGATCGAAGGGCGGGACGGCAGCGCAGTGCGCTCGGCGCTCCGCTCCTTCTTCCACGCGTTCGCGCGGCGCAAGAAGTCGATGCCCGGCTCGATCTGTCCCGCCGCGAGGAACAGCGACGCGATGCGCGACATCGCCGGCGCGCCGTGCGGCGCGAGCGCGATCGCGCCGAGCAGCGGATGGCCCGCGATCTCCGCGCGATCCGCGAACGCCTCCGCCCACCCGAGATCACCGGGCGCCATCGCGAGCGCCTCCTCCCAGCGGACGAGCGCCTCGCCCGGGAGCCACGCGTTGCGGAGCAGGATCTCGGCGAGCCGCGCGCGCGCCGCGGGCGTCTCGGTGCGCTCCAGCCGTTCGATCGCCGAAGCGAGCGGCTCGCCCCAAAGCTCCACCGGCGTGACATCGATCGCGCCCGTGCCGCGGCTCGCCTCTTCGCCGAGCGCGAGCCAGTACGGCCCGCCCGCCCCGATCGGCTTCCAGAACCGCCCTCTGCGCTGGAAGGCCTTGCCCATCTCGACGAGGTCGATGCGCCAGGCGCCGTGCTCGCGCACGAGCAAGACCGGCACGAGCTCGCGCACCGATCGCGTTGCGCCGACGGCAGCTCGGTCGCCGGCGACCGACACTTGCCACGGACGCGCCGCTTCGAGCGCCGCGGCGCGCACGCGGCTCTCGAAGCGCAGCAGCGGCCGCCGCGCGAGATGGACGCGGCTCGCATCGGTGAAGAGATCCGAGTCGGGCGTCGCCGCGCCGTCGGCGAGCAGGCACGCGAACGCGCGCACGGAGGACTCGACGTCGTCGGCGGCGGCGGACGGCGCGCCGGCGCACGCGGCCGATGCGCGGGCGGCGCCGGCGACCGTGTCGCGCACGGCGGAGCGCGCGCGCTCGCCGAGCGCGAGTGCGCCTCGCGCCGCCTGCTCGAGCAGGAAGTCGCGTAGGCGCTCGAGTCCGGATGCGATCGCCACGCCGACCAGCGGCTCGCCGACGAACGGCGCGGCGCGGTCGCAGAGCAGGTCGCGCACGATCGCGGGCGGCGCCGCGCGGCGGATCGCGTCGGTCGCCGCGAAGCCGACGCGCCGGCTGCCGTGGTCGACGAGCACGAGCGCGCGGCCCGTGTCGGCCACGCTCGTCGTCTCGGCGAGTCGCGCCGCGGCCCGCGCGTCGGGATCGTCGCCGCCCGCGCCCATTACCACGTGCACGGCGATCCCGAGCTCACGGTGGAAGCGGCGCAGCTCGTCCTCGATGCGCGCCCGCCCCACCAGGAGGGCTCCGTCGCGGTCGTCGACCAGCGACTCGATCGCGAGCGGCGGCGGCGGGGCGGGGCGCGGCAGCAGCGTCGCTACGTCGGGTGCGCGCCACGCGAGGAGCGCCGCGCAGCCGGCGAGCGCGCCCGCCAGAGCGATCGTGCGTCGGGACATGCGAAGCTCGGTCGGTCGGACGGGGCGGCGCATTGAGCCGCGGGGCGTCTACCCGACGCGGCCTGATCCGAACTCCGCCGCGTAGTCCGCGAGCGCCGCCTCGACGACGCGCGCCGCGTGCTCGGCGCCGTAGCTCGGGCCGAGCTCGACGCGCAGCGCCTCGCCGGGCAGCGACTTGTAGCTCGTGAAGTAGTGGCGCAGGCGGTCGAGCAGCGCGCGCGGCAGCTCGGCGACGTCGCGCACGCCGCCCCACAAGAGGTCGCCCTCGAGCACGGCGACGATCTTGTCGTCGGCCTCGCCGCCGTCGCGCATCGGGATGCCGCCGACGACGCGCACGCCGAGGATCACCTCGGCGCGCGCGATGGGACGCTCGGAGACGACGCACACGTCGAGCGGATCGCCGTCGCCACGGGCCGTGCCGGGCATCAGCGCGCGCACGCGCTCGCCGCAGTAGGTGCGCGGGATGAATCCGTACAGCGTCGGCGGCAGCGCCGACGTGCGCTGCGGCCGGTCCACGCGCAGGTAGCCGGACGGCTTGTCGACCTCGTACTTCACGAGATCGAAGGGCGTGATCTCGACGTAGGCGTGCACGCGCCAGGGCGGCTCGGGTCCGGGATCGAGACCGTGCCAGGGATGGGGACGGAACCGCTCGAAGGGTCGTGTCATGCTGGCCGCCGCGTCCCGGATGCGTTCGAGGCCGCGCCCGCGCTGCGCCGCCGCCCGCCGCTACGAAGCGGCCGCGGGGATCCCGCTCGCGTAGAGCGCGCTCGCCTCGGCGTGGAGCCGGCGCAGGTCTTCCTGCTCCGGGAAGAGCAGGATGCCGTTGCCGAGCTCGGTCAGCACGTCGGACGGCGCCATGTCGACGTCGTGCTTGAGTCCGCCGGTCGCGCGGTCCATCAGCACGGTCTTCAGCCACTCGACCTTGCGGATCGCCTTGAGCTGCGCGACGGGCACCTTCGAGAGCTCGAGCTCGAAGGCGCCGAAGCTGAAGTCCTCGAAGTCGATCGTCGCCTCGTCGATCAGGCCGGCGGCCACGCACTCGAGGTAGAGCTTCGTGCCGGGCAGCGGGGTGACGAGCGCGAACGCCGACACGGCGAGGTCGAGCTCGCGCGCGTAGGCGACCGTGTCCCACACCTCGTCGAGCGCCTCGCCCGGGAAGCCGATCATGAAGAAGCCGCGCACTTCGATGCCGAGCTGCTTGGCGATCTTCACCACCGGCGGCGCGAGCTTGATGTAGTTGGGCTTGCGCACGCGCTTGAGCGTCGCGTCGGTGGCGGACTCGACCGCGATCGTGAAGCCCACGCAGCCGCTCGCCTTCATCTTCTCGAGCAGCGCGGCGTCGAGGAAGTTCACGCCGAGCCCGTTGTGCGCCTCCCACGTGACGTCGAGGCCGCGCTCGACGATGCCGTCGCAGATCGCGGCGGCCCGCTCCATGTTCGCCGTGAAGTTGTCGTCCTGGAACGCGAAGCGCTCGACGCCGTAGCGCTCGATCAGGTGCTCCATCTCGTCGAGCACGTTCTCGGCGCTGCGCGTGCGGTAGCCCTTGCCCCAGGTGACGTTCTTGCCGCAGTAGCTGCACTGGAACGGGCAGCCGCGCGACGTCGTCATCTGCCCGATGCGCAGCCGCTTCTCGCCGTCCTTGCGCAGGCCCTGGACGCGGCCGATGTCGAAGTAGGTCTGCGCGTCGACCAGGTGCCGCGCCGGGAAGGGCACGCTGTCGAGATTCTGGATCCAGCCCTGCCGCGACTGCAGCACGACGCGTCCGCCGCTGCGCCGGCAGACGGCGTGGAGCTGGTCGAGGCCGCGGCCGTTCTCGTTGAGCGCGCGCAGCAGCGAGACCGCCACCTCCTCGCCCTCGCCCGTCACGCAGTAGTCGACGTTCGGGTCGTGCGCGAGCCGCTTGTAGAACGCCGAGACGTGCGGACCGCCGACGAACACGACGATGTCCGGGTCCACCTGCTTGGCGATCTGCGCGATCTGGAGCATGCGCCGCTCGAGCGTCGAGAACAGGCACGAGATGCCGATCGCGTCGGGGCGGAACTGCTCGATGCGCCGGCGGATCTGCTCGGCCGTGAGCCCGTAGACCTCGCGGTCCTTTCCGATGTCGATCGTGGTGTCGTAGCCCTCGCTCGGGCAGTCGACCATCGCGACGTCGTAGCCCTCGCGCTCGAGCACGGCGCCGACGTAGCCGAGGCCGAGCGGGAACATCGCGGTCTGCCGCGACTGGAAGCGCGAGAACACCATCGGCGGAAAGAAGAGCTGCACGCGCTGGACGGGCCGGACCACGCTGTCCCGGCATCCGGCGGGCGCCGCTCCGAGCTCGGCAGCGGGTGCGGAGAGGAGAGTGCTGCCGGACATGGCTGGGTGGCTCCCGGTGGATGGGTGCGGGCGACGGCGACCGCGAGGAGGCCGCATCCTATGCCCATCCGCGCGGGCTGGATACAAGAGTTTCCAGCGCGCCACGCAGCGCTGCTGCAGGCGCCGCGCAGCTGTGCGGCCCGCAGCGCGGCGGCGCCGAGGGATCGCGCGGCGCGCCCGAAACGCGCGCGCGACGGCGCTTCGTTGCCGGACGCCTCGATCGTCTGCTAAAGACTGCGCTCCCGAACGCCGTTAAAGTCACCGAACGACGTTCGAACGACGTCCGACCGCGCCTCGCACCGCGCGCCCACGCGGAGCCCGAAGAACCCGATGACGCTCCCCCATCCCGCCGAGCGGCGGCGCCAGCAGAGCCGCGCCGAGGCGCGCCGCGCGATCCTCGACGCGACCGAGGCGCTGCTCGTCGAGGACGGCTTCGACGCGTTCTCGATGCGCCGGCTCGCCGAGCGCTGCGGCTACACGCCGCCGACGATCTACCACTACTTCGCGGACAAGCAGCGGCTGATCGACGAGCTGCTCGAGGAGCGCTTCCAGGGGCTCGTGCGATCGCTGCGGCGCGTGCGCGGCGCCGGCGACCCGGTCGCCGACCTGCGCGCCTTCTCGTTCGCGTTCGCCCGCTTCGGCCTGCGCAACCCGACCTTCTACGCGCTGCTCGCGCGGCGGCCCGACCCCGACGTGTCGCCGCCGCCCGCCGCCGAGGAGGCGCGCGCGATCATGGAGGCGCCGCTCGCGCGCCTCGCCGCCGACGGCCGCCTCACCTGCGAGCTGGAGGCCACGCAGCAGGCGGTCTGGTCCTTCCTGCACGGCTTCGTGCTGCTGCGCACCCACCGCAACGACGTCGTCTGGCACAAGGACGTGCTCGAGAACGGCGTCGACGCCCTGCTCCAGAGCTTCGTTCGCGGCGCCGGCGCCCCGGCCCGCGAGGAGAACGCGCGATGAACGTCCGATCCTGGATCCCGGCCGCCGCGCTCGCCGCGGCGCTCGGACTCGCCGCGTGCGGGAAGCAGGAGGAGGCGCCGGCCGCAGCCGCGCCGCCCGTGATGGTGGCGCCCGCGGAGTCGCTGCGGATCGAGGACCGCATCGAGGCCACCGGCGAGCTGCGCGCGCAGAACGCGGCCGCGGTGGCGTCGCAGGTGGCGGGCCAGGTGACGCGGCTCGCGCGCGACGAGGGCGACGCGGTCGCGGCCGACGAGATCGTGATCGAGATCGATCCCGAGCGGCGCCAGCTCGAGGTCGAGAGCGCGCGCGCGATGATCGCGCAGGCCGACGCGCAGGCGGCCGAGGCCGCGCGCGAGCTCTCGCGCATGGAGAAGCTGCACGCGCAGGGCGTCGCCGCCGACGCCAAGCTCGACCAGGTGCGCACGCAGCTGCGGCTCGCGAAGAGCAGCCGCGACGCCGCGCAGGCGCAGCTCGGCATGGCGGAGCGCTCGCTGCGCGACTCGAACGTGCGCGCGCCCTTCGCCGGCCTCGTCGCGCGGCGCTTCGTCTCCGAGGGCGAGTTCGTGCAGCCGGGACAGAAGCTCTTCGACCTCGTCGCGCTCGATCCGATCGAGGTCGAGTTCCACCTGCCCGAGCGCGATTCGAGCCGCGTCGCGCAGGGCGCGTCGGTCGCCGTGCGCGTGGCGCCGTTCCCCGACGAGGTGTTCGAGGCGAAGGTCAGCGTGGTGTCGCCGACGATCGACCCGCAGACGCGCACGCTGCGCGTGAAGGCGCTGCTGCCGAACGGCGACGGGCGGCTGCGGCCCGGCTTGTTCGCGCGCGCCGACCTCGGCGTCGCGGTGCGCGAGAACGTGCCGATGATCCCGCAAGAGGCCGTGCTGCAACGCGCCGACGGGGCGGTCGCGTTCCGGCTCGAGGGCGACCGCGTGGAGCGGCGCTCGCTGAAGCTCGGCGCGTACCACGAGGGCCGCGTCGAGGTGGTCGAGGGCCTCGCGCCCGGCGACCTCGTGGTCGTGCGCGGGCAGGACAAGCTCGTGGACGGCTCGCCGGTGTCGGTGCGCGACGCGCAGGGCGCGCCGCGCGGCGGAGTCGCCGCGGGCGGCGAGGCGACGGCGGCCGCGGAGCAGCGCCGGTGACGCTCTCCGACGTCGCGATCCAGCGGCCCATCCTCACGTGGATGATGACGCTCGCGCTGATCGTGTTCGGCCTGATCGGCTACACGCGGCTCGGCGTCGACCAGTTCCCGAACATGGACTTCCCGGTGCTCACCGTGCAGGCGCACCTCGAAGGCGCCACGCCGGAGGGCATCGAGGAGGACGTGACCGACGTCCTCGAAGAGCAGTTCAACACGATCGCGGGCGTGCGCTCGATCCGTTCGACGTCGTACCAGTCGATCTCGCAGATCGTCGTCGAGTTCAACCTCGGCACCGACCTCGACATCGCGGCGCAGGAGGTGCGCGACAAGGTCGCGCTCGCGCGCGTGCAGCTCCCGCCCGAGCTCGATCCGCCGGTGGTGTCGAGCTTCGACCCGAACGACACCCCGGTGCTCTGGATCCCCGTCGACAGCGAGCGCTCGACGGTGGAGACCAGCGAGGCGGTGCGGCGCCAGATCAGCCCGTTCCTCGAGACGATCCCGGGCGTGGCGGGCGTCGCGATGTTCGGCCGGCTCGACCGCAACATCCGCATCTGGCTCGACGCCGACCAGCTGCGCGCGCGCGGCCTCTCGGCGGGCGACGTGCTGGCCGCGCTGCGCCGCGAGCACGTCGAGATGCCGGCGGGCGCCGTCGAGGGCGAGCGCATGGACTACGCGGTGAAGACCGCCGCGGAGTTCCGCACGATCGCCGAGCTCGAGTCGATGGTCGTCGCGCAGCCGCCCGGCGCCGCGCCGGTGCTGCTGCGCGACGTCGCGCGCGTCGAGGACGGCGCCGAGGACCCGTCCACGGTGGCGCGCTACAACGGCGCGCCCGCGGTCGGCATGGGCATCCGCAAGCAGAGCGGCGGCAACACCGTCGCGATCGTCGACGAGGTGCGCGCGCGCCTCGGCGAGATCGAGAAGGTGCTGCCCGCCGGCATGCGCCTCTACGACGCGGCGGGCTACATCGACTTCTCGAAGGGCGTGCGCGAGGCGGTGGCGGAGAGCGAGTTCGCGCTCGCGTTCGGCGCGCTGCTCGCCGTCTTCACCGTGTTCGTGTTCCTGCGCCGCTCGCGCCCCACCTTCATCATCGCGCTCGCGATCCCGGTGTCGCTGATCGCGACCTTCGGGCTCGTCTACGTCGCCGGCTTCACGCTGAACACGATGACGCTGCTCGGCATGGCGCTCGCGGTCGGCGTCGTGATCGACGACGCGATCGTCGTGCTCGAGAACATCGAGCGCCACCGCGAGGGCGGCGCCAGCGCGCGCGAGGCGGCGAGCCGCGGCACCCGCGAGATCGCCTTCGCCGCCACCGCGGCGACGCTCTCGGTCGCCGCCGTGTTCGTCCCGGTGCTGTTCGTGCAGGGTCTGGTCGGCTCGTTCCTCAGCGACTTCGGCCTGACCGTCGCCGGCTCGGTGCTGATCTCGCTCTTCGTCGCGCTGACGCTGACGCCGATGCTCGCGGCGCGCATGCCGCCGCCCACCGAGCGCGCGCACGGCAGCATCTACCACCGCCTCGAACAGGGCTTCCGCTGGCTCGAGGCGCACTACGCGACGCTGCTCGGCTGGACGCTCTCGCACCGGCGCGCGACGGTGGCGATCGCGCTCGTGTCGCTGCTCGGCGCGTGCGGCCTCGGCGGCAGCCTGAAGACCGAGTTCTTCCCGCCCGCCGACGAGGGGATCTTCTTCGCGCGGCTCGAGGCGCCGCCCGGCACCTCGCTCGAGGCCACGCTCGAGTACCTGAAGCACGACGAGCGCTGGTTCCTCGAGCAGTCGGAGCTCGCGGGCCTGTTCTCCGCGGCGGGCAACGGCGGCGGCGGCAACGAGGCGGCGCGCGTCACCGAGTCGAACCGCGGACTGCTGTTCGGCACGCTGCACCCGCGCAAGGAGCGCGAGCGCAGCGTGATGCAGCTCGTCACCGACGCGCGCGCGGCGCTGCAGCAGGTGCCGGGCCGCGAGATCCGCATCTTCAACCCGAGCGAGATGATGACGACGGGCGGCGGCGGCGGCTCCTTCGAGGTGGAGCTGCGCGGCAACCTCGAGCTCGAGGAGCTCGACCGGCTCGCCAACGCGTTCATCGCGCGCCTCGACCAGCTCGGCGGCTTCGTCGACCTCAACTCCAGCCTGAAGCTGGGCCTGCCCGAGGTGCGCATCGTGCCCGACCGCGAGAAGGCGGCCGCGCTCGGCGTCGACGCGCGCACGGTCGCGCAGGCGATCCAGATGATGATCGGCGGCATGGACGTCGGCGTCTTCAAGGACGCCGGCCGCCGCTACGACATCCGCATGCGCCTCGAGGAGAGGGACCGGCTCGACCCCGAGGCGATCGGCCGGCTCTACGTGCGCACGGGCAGCGCGGGCGTCGTCGAGCTGCGCAACCTCGTGAACATCGAGACCGGCGCGGCGGCGTCGGCGATCACGCGCACCAACCGCCAGCGTTCCGTCACGGTGTCGGCGAACCTGTCGAGCGGCCGCACGCTCGGCCAGGCCATCCAGGACGCCGGCGTGATCGCCCAGGAGATGCTGCCGGCCGGCGTCGCGTTCGCGCCGGTCGGGCAGGCGCAGGCGATGCAGGAGGGCGCGACGCAGTTCGGACTCGCGCTCGGCCTCGGCATCCTGGTGATCTACATGGTGCTCGCCGCGCAGTTCGAGAGCCTCGTCCACCCGCTCACGGTGATGCTCGCGCTGCCGCTCGCGATGACGGGCGCGCTCGGCGGGCTCTGGGTCATGAGCTTCTTCCGCAGCGGCATGACGCTGAACCTCTTCAGCATGATCGGCATCCTGCTGCTGTTCGGGCTCGTGACGAAGAACTCGATCCTGCTCGTGGACTACGCGAACCAGCTCCGCCGCGAGCAGGGCCTCGGCAAGCTCGAGGCGATGCGGCGCGCCGCGCCCGTGCGCATGCGGCCGGTGCTGATGACCGGGATCTCGATGATCTTCGGCGTGCTGCCCGCGGCGATCGGCCTCGGGCCCGGCGCGGAGACGCGCGCGCCGATGGCCGTCGCGAGCGCGGCCGGCATGTTCTCGTCGATGCTGCTCACGCTCGTCGTGGTGCCGGTCTTCTATCTGCTCTTCGACGACGCCGCCGAGTGGGTGAAGCGCGGCTTCCGGCGCGTGTCGGGCTCGAAGCGCGGGGCGTCCGGAGAAGTCGCGGCGTCGTAGCTGGCTCCGCCTACGCCTCCGCCGCGTACGGCGGCGCCGGCTCGTACTGGATGTAGCGCTGCACGCTGCGCGCGGTGTCGGAATCGTAGAGCTGCCCGACCAGCCACAGCGCCATGTCGATGCCCGCCGACACGCCCGCCGCGGTCACGACGTTGCCGTCGCGCACGTAGCGCGGTCCGTCGAGCACGGTGACGTCGCCGCGCTCCTGCAGCGTCTTCACGAACGCCCAGTGCGTGGTGACGCGCCGGCCGCGCGCGAAGCCCGCCTCGTGCAGCAGCAGCGTGCCAGTACACACGCTCGTGACCCAGCGCGCGCCGGCGCCGACCTTGCGCAGCCAGTCGATCAGCACGGGGTTCGCCACCTCGCGGCGCGTGCCCATGCCGCCCGGCACCAGCACGACGTCGAGCGCCGCCACGCCGGCGAAGGTCGCGTCGGGCAGGACGCGCATGCCTTTCGCGCAGCGGATCGGGTCGCTGCGCTCGGCGACCGTGAAGACGCGGCCCTCCTGTTTCACCATCGCCATCGAGGTCAGCACCTCCCACGGTCCGACGAAGTCGAGCTCCTCCGCTTCGTCGAAGAGCGCGATGCCGATCTGCGGTCCGGCGTCCGGGTTCATGGTTCTCTCCTCGTGGGTTCAAGCCGCGCGGAAGCGCGTGCGGTAGGCGGCCGGCGAGACGCGCAGCACGCGCAGGAAGGCGCGCCGCATCACCTCGGCGCTCGCGAAGCCGCACTCGCTCGCGATCGCCTCGACGCCGCCGCCGGTCTCCTCGAGCCGCCGGCGCGCGGCCTCGACGCGCACGCGCTCGACGTAGCGCGCGGGCGGCGCCCCGATCTCGGCGGCGAACACGCGCGCGAAGTGGCGCGGGCTCAGCGCGACACGCTGCGCGAGCGCCGGCACCGAGAGATCCGCGTCGGGGTGGTCGGCGATCCACGCCTGCAGCTCGCGCAGCGGCTCGCGCTCGGCGGCCTGCGCGGCGAGCTGCGCGCTGAACTGCGACTGCCCGCCCGGGCGCTTCAGGAACAGCACCAGCTCGCGCGCGACGGCGAGCGCGACGTCGTGACCGAAGTCCTCCTCGACCATCGCGAGCGCCATGTCCATGCCGGCGGTGACGCCCGCCGACGTCCACAGCTTGCCGTCGCGCACGAAGATCGGGTCGCGCTCCACCCTGACCTTCGGGAAGCCCTTCGCGAGCGCCTCGCAGCCCGCCCAGTGCGTGGTGGCGCGGCGTCCGTCGAGCAGGCCGGTGGCCGCCAGCACGAAGCTGCCCGTGCACACCGAGCCGAGCCGCCGCACGCGCGGCGCCATGGCGCGCAGCCACGCGAGCAGGCGCGCGTCGCGAGCCGGTGCGCCGACGCCGATGCCGCCGGCGACGAGCAGCGTGTCGAGCGGTCCGCGCAGCGACGCGAAGGCGCGATCGGCGTGGACGACGATCCCGCCCGACGTGCGCAGCGGCCCGGCGCGGCGCGCGAGGATCGCCGTGCGGTAGGGCGGCTCGGCCGCGCGCCCGCCGTCGACGAGCCAGCGCGCCGTCCGCGCGAACACCTCGAGCGGTCCGGTGACGTCGAGGATCTGCGCGTCCTCGAACGCGAGCAGGGCGACGGTGCGGGGCGTGCGGCGCGGCATGCCCCGATCGTCGGCCCGGAGG
>QEVM01000039.1 GCA_003576805.1 Pseudomonadota bacterium
GGCACGGCGGCCGGCGCCGGCGCCGGCGCGGCCGCCGCGGCCCGCGCGGCGGCGCTCTCGTTCTCGCGGAGCTGGCGCACCACGCGCTTGCTGATCGTGGTGAGCGTCGGCAGCACGCCGGTGCCGTCGCTGGCGCGCGCCTCGAAGGCCGCCGCGCCGCGCACGTCGAGCTTGCGGTGCAGCTCCTCGAGCACGAACGGATCCGACTCGTCGTGGTGGTTGTACTGGACGACGAGCGGAACCTGCTCGAGCGAGCGTCCGTACGCGCCGAGCGCGGTGCGCAGCTCCTCGAACGCCGCGACGTTCTCGTCGATCCGCTCGCGCCGCGCGTCGACCACGAACACGACGCCGTCGACGCGGTCGAGCAGGTGTTTGCGCGTCGGCGCCTGCTCCGGGCCGCCGGGCACGGCGACGATCTGGATGCGCGTGCGGACGCCGGCGATCTCGCCGAGCTCGATCGGCAGACGGTGCCAGCAGACGCTCGGGTCGAGCACGGTCGGCACGGCTTCGAGGCGGCCGCGATGATCGGGCCGCAGCTTGCCGTGGATGGAGCGCAGGTTGGAGGCCTTGCCGGCGCCGTCGACGCCCCAGTACACGATGCGAGCGTTCACTTCGCGGCGATCGGCATCCGCCTCGCTCATCACTTCTCCTTCCGCTGGAGGATGCGGCGTGCGTGCGTGACGACGACCGCCGGAATGTCCTTGCTGCGCATGATGCCGCGCAGATCGCGATCCTGCAGGTAGTTGAGGAACTTGATCGCGGTCTGCTGCGGCGTCTTCGGGTTCGCGGCGAGCGCGTGCTTCACCTGGTAGCTGCGCGTCCAGTCGGGATTGCGCGCGATGATGCGCAGCACTTCGTCCGAGACGTTGCGCGCCTTGGAGAACGCGAGAACCTCGTTGTCCGTGACCTTGGGGCTGCGCACCGCGGCCGCCGCGACGAGCTTGTTGCGGTCGCGCACCAGCAGCGCGCGCGCCTCCTGGTTGCCGACGCGCGCCAGCTTCACCTTCTCGAACACGCTCATGCGCTGCACGAGCGCGTGCAGGCTCTTCTGCGTCTCCTCGTCGGCCTCGACGCCGTCCTCGATCAGCTCGCGCGCGAAGCCGGAGACGTCGTCGCCGAGCAGCGTCTCGAGCAGGGCCCGCGCGTCGGCGTCGGTGACCGGCTCGGGCTGGGCGCTCGTGAAGTCGTCGTCGGGCTCGTCGCCGAGCTCGCGCTCGCCGCCCTCGAGGCCGAGGAACGAGAGGATGCGGTCGATCACCGAGCGCCCGGTGAGCGGGTTCGTGCCGAGCGCGTCCACGATCTCCGGGCAGCGCAGCATGCGCTCCTGGTTGTTCGACACGATGTCGACGATGCGCTTGTGCGGCAGACCCGCGAGGAATGCGATCGTGCGGTCCTCGGTGTGGGCGTTGAGCGCGATCGGCTCCAGCCGCTCGGCGGAGTCGCGGAACGCCTCCGCGCACCAAGCCAGCACCGCGGGATTCGCCGGGCCCGCGAGCGCCGCGCCGAGGACGCCGTCGGGCAGCTTCTCGAGGCTCTGGCGGGCGCGGTCCTTGACGCCGGCGTCGGCGTCGTGCGCGAGCACGAACAGCACCGTGACCAGCTCGACCGGGGGAAGCGGCAGGGCGCCGCCGGCGGCGAGCCGCCGCACCTCGAGGGGCGCGTCGCGCCGGACGTAGCGCTCGGCCTCCGGCGAGATCTGGAGCCGGATCTTGCGTCGCTCGCTCACGTGCGGCTCCCGTCCTTCGGGCGGCAGCCGCGTGCCGCCTAGTGGTGCGACTCGGCCTTCGCCGCCTGTGCCCTGGCCTCCTCGACGACCTTGTCCCGGAGCGCCGCGGGCATCTCCTCGTAGTGCGAGAAGTCCATGTGGAACGCGCCCTTCCCACCCGTCAGGCTCGTGAGAATGCTCGCGTACTCGAGCATTTCGGACATCGGGACCTGCGCCTTGACGATCGAGCCCGAGCCGCGCGACTCGGTGGCCTGCACGCGGCCGCGCCGGCTGTTGAGGTCGCCGATCACGTCGCCCATCGACTCGTCCGGGATCGCGATCTCCACCTCCATGACGGGCTCCAGCAGGGTGGGGCGGGCCTGCTCGGTGGCGGCCTTGAAGCCGAACGAGCCGGCCAGCTTGAAGGCCATCTCGTTCGAGTCGACGGGGTGGTGCTTGCCGTCGATGCAGCGGACGCGGACGTCGACCACCGGGAAGCCGGCCAGCGGCCCGTGCGGCAGGGCCTCGAGGACGCCCTTCTCGACGGCGGGGATCAGATTGCGCGGGATCGCGCCGCCGACGATCTCGTCGACGAACTCGAAGCCGGCCCCGCGGGGCAGCGGCTCGACGGTCACGTAGCACACGCCGAACATGCCTTTGCCGCCGGTCTGCTTCTTCAGCTTGCCCTCCACGTTCTCGACCTTGCGCGTGATCGTCTCGCGGTAGGGGACCTTGGGGCGGGAGAGGTCGATCTCGAGGTTGAACATCCGCTTCAGCCGGCTGGCCGCGATGCGGATGTGGAGCTCGCCCATGCCGGTCAGCAGGAACTGTCCGGTGTTGGGATCGCGGTCGACGTGGAGCGTCGGATCCTCCTCGACGAGTCGCGCGAGCGAGGAGAAGAGCTTGTCCTCGTCGCCCTTGGCCTTGGCTGCGATCGCGTAGGACAGCACGCCCCGCGGAATCGGCAGCGCGGGCAGCTTGGCGCCGCCCTTCTCGGCGCTGAGCGCGTGGCCGGTGTGGACGTCCTTCAGCTTCGCGACCGCGACGACGTCGCCGGGCCCCGCCTCGGGCACCTCGACGTGCTCGTGGCCCCGCAGCAGGTGCAGCTTGCCGAGCCGGATGCGGTTGCCGGTGGTGGCGTCGAGGATGGGCGTGTCGGGATGGATCGTCCCCGCCACCACGCGGAACGCCGAGAGCAGCCCCTGGAAGCGGTCGATCACGCTCTTGAACACGACCGCCGCGAACGGCGCGTCGGGCTTCGGGTCGACGGGCTCGCCCGACTCGCTCGTCCACGCGCGCGCCTCGAGCGGCGACGGCAGCAGCTCCGCCAGCGCGCCGAGCAGCGGCTCGACGCCGATCGCGCGCGTCGCGCACCCCGGGAAGACGGGAACGATCTTGCCGGCGCGCACCGCGGCGACGAGGCCGCGCCGCATCTCGTCCTCCGAGAGCTCGCCCGCCTCGAGGTAGTGCTCGAGCAGCGTGTCGTCGCACTCGGCGACGGCTTCGACGAGGTTCGCGCGCGCCTCGCGCGCCGCGTCGGCGAGCTCGGCGGGCAGGTCGCCCGCGCCCTTCTCGCCGACCGCGCGCATCGCGAGCAGATCGACCACGCCCGCGAAGCCGGGGCCCGCGCCGATCGGGATCGCGAGCGGCACGGCGCGCGCGCCCATCTTCGCGATCGACTCGACCGCGGCGTCGAAGTCGGCGCGGTCGCGGTCCATGCCGTTCACGAACGCGAGCGCCGCCATCCCGAGCTCGGACGCGGTGCGCCACATGCGCTCGCTGCCCACCTTCGCGCCGTCCACCGCGGACACCACGAGCAGCGCGGAATCGAGCGCGTGCAGCGCGATCTGGCCTTCGCTCTGGAAGTTCGGATCGCCGGGCGTGTCGACGAGCGTGACGTGCTTGCCCTGCCAGTCGAACGCGAACACCGCGGTCGACACGCTCGCGCCCTGGCGGTCCTTCTCCTCGGGCAGCGTCGTGAGCGCCGTGCTGCCGGCCGGCACGCTGCCCTGCGCGCCGATCGCGCCCGCCTTCCACAGAATCGCCTCGCCGAGCGACGTCTTGCCGTCGGCGGAGTGGCCCACCAGGGCGAGGTTGCGGGTGTCGGCGACGGCGACGTCCTTCATGGCGCTACTTCTCCTTGCGCGGTGACTCCCCGCGCGGCGTGCGGTTCTTCTCGAAGAGCAGGCGCAGCCCCTCGAGCGTGAGGAAGGGCTCGACGCGCTCGATCGTCGAGCTCTCGGCCGCGATGCGGCCCGCGAGCCCGCCCGTCGCGATCACGGGCGCGTCGGCGCCGAGCTCGCCGCGGATGCGCGTCACCATCGCGTCGACCATGCCCGCGTAGCCGAACAGCATGCCCGACTGGATCGACTGCGTGGTCGTCTTGCCGATCACCGAGCGCGGCCGCGCCAGCTCGACCCGGTGCAGCATCGCGGCGCGCGAGAAGAGCGCCTCCATCGCGACGTGGATGCCGGGGAAGATCGCGCCGCCGAGGTACTCCGCCTTGTCCGAGACGCAGTCGAAGGTGGTCGCCGTCCCGAAGTCGACCGCGATCACGGGCGCGCCCATCAGGTCGATCGCGGCGACCGCGTTCACGATGCGGTCCGCGCCGACCTCGCGCGGATTCTCGTAGCGCACCGGCATGCCGGTCTTGATGCCGGGCCCGACGACGATCGGCGTCTTGTCGAAGAGCTTCACGCACACGCGCTCCCAGATCGGAAGCGCCGGCGGCACGACGCTCGACACGATCACGTCCTCGACGCGGCGCGTGTCGATGCCCGCCTGGTCGAAGAGCGCGCGCAGGTTCACGCCGACTTCGTCGGAGGTCTGCTCGCGGTGCGTCGAGAGGCGCCAGTGCTCGGCGAGCCGCCCCTCACCGCTCTGGTAGTCGAACGTCCCGAGCGTGACGTTCGTGTTGCCGATGTCGATCGCGAGAAGCACCGGCGCGCTCACGAACGCTTCTCCTCGGGACGCGGCTGCTTGGCGATCGTGACGTCGCCGGCGACGACGCGCTCGCGGCTGCCGTCGGCGCGCTCGACGAGCAGCGCGCCGTCGGCGTCGATGCCGGCTGCGACGCCTTCCACCACCGGCGCGCCGCCGGCGCCGTTCGTCGCTCCGCCCGCCGCCGAGTCGAGGACGCGCACCGTCTTCCCTCGCATCCGGAAGCGCGCTTCGAAGCGGGGCCGCACCGCGTCGAAGCCGCCTGCTGCGTGCCGATCCAGCACGTCTTCGAGGGTATCGTAGAGTCGCGCCGCGAAGCCCACCCGGTCCACGCGCGCGCCGCAGTGCGTCGAGACGCTCGTCGCGAGCGCGCGGAAGTCGTCGGGGAACGCGTCGCGCGCGACGTTCAGGTTGACGCCGATGCCGAGCACGAGGTGTGCGACGCGCGTCGCCTCGGCGCCCATCTCCATCAGGATGCCGGACGTCTTGAGGCCGCCGAGCAGGACGTCGTTCGGCCACTTGATCTCGACCGCCGCCGGCTCCGGGACGAACGCCTCCACCGTCTCGGCGACGGCGACCGCCGCGGCCAGGATCGCGGTCGGCGCGCGCGCGGTGTCGAGTCGCGGGCGCAGCACGATCGACGTGTACAAGTTCAGGTAGGGCGGTGAGAAGAAGCGGCGGCCGAGCCGCCCGCGTCCCGCGCTCTGGCCCTCGGCGACGACCGTGGTCCCGTGCGGCGCGCCTTCGCGCGCGAGCTCGGCGGCGACGCGGTTGGTCGAGTCGGTGTCGTCGAGCCAGTGGTAGCGGCGCGCGAGCCAGCGCGTGTGCAGGCGCGGCGACACCTCCTCGGGATACAGCCGATCGGGCGACGCCGCGAGGCGATAGCCGCCGCCGGGCTCGCCCGTGACGTCGTAGCCGGCCGCGCGCAGCGACTCGACGTGCTTCCACACCTGCGCGCGCGAGACGCCGAGCGCCGCGGAGAGCGACTCGCCCGAGATCGGCGCGGCGCCGGCGCGGCGCAGCGCCGCGAGCACGCGCGCCGCGGGTTCGTTCACACCGCGCTCCGCACGAAGTCGAGCGCGACGTCCGCGCCCGGCGCCGCCTGCGTCAGCGCGCCGATCGACACGCGGTGGACGCCCGTCTCCGCGACGGCGCGCACCGTCTCGAGCGTGACGCCGCCCGACGCCTCGAGCAGCGCGCGCTCGCGGAAGCGCTTGGCGAGATCGCGCAGCTCGTCCACGGAGCGGTTGTCGAGCAGCAGCCACTCCGCGCCGGCGGCGAGCGCCTCCTCGGCTTGCGCGGCGGACTCGACCTCCACCTGCAGGCGCAGGTGCGGCGGCGCGTTCGCGCGCACGGCGCGCACCGCGCGCGCGACGCCGCCCGCCGCGGCGATGTGGTTGTCCTTGACGAGGATCGCGTCGTAGAGGCCCATGCGGTGCGACTCGGCGCCGCCGACCGCGGTGGCGTACTTGTCCAGCACGCGCCAGCCGGGGAGCGTCTTGCGCGTGTCCACGATGTGGCAGCCGGTGCCGGCGACGGCCTGCACGTAGCGGCGCGTATGGGTCGCGACGCCGCAAAGGCGCGAGAGGAAGTTCAAGGCGGTGCGCTCGCCGGCGAGGATCGCGCGCATCGGGCCGCGCACGCGCAGCAGGGCGCCGCCGCCCTCGCGCGCCTCGCCCTCGTTCCACGAGCGCTCCACCGCGACGCGCGGGTCGAGCGCGGCGAAGACCGCTTCCGCGACGGCGAGCCCGCACGCGACGAGCGGCCTGCGCGCGACGATCGCCGCCTCGCCGCAGTCGTCCGGGCCGAAGATCGCGTTCGAGGTGACGTCGCCGGTGGCGAGGTCCTCGGCGAGCGCGCGCTCCAGCAGCGGCAGCCAGGCCGACCGCGGCGGGAGCGCGGGCGGCTTCACGCTCCCGCTCCGGTCGCGCGGCGCAGCTTCTCCATGCGCTCGCGCACGCTGCGCTGCTCCTCTTGCAGGCGCACCTGCTTGTCGCGCTCGCCCTGCACGACTTCGGGCTTGGCGCGCTCGACGAAGCTCGGGTTGTCCAGCTTCTTGGCGGCGAGCGCGAGGTCCTTCTCGATGCGCGCGATCTCCTTCTCGAGCCGGCGCAGCTCGTCGCCGAGCAGCGCCGGATCGTCGAGCTCGACCTGCATTTGCCAGCCCTGCACGAGCAGCACCGACGCGGTGGGCGAGGGCGGGCCGTCGCCGAGGACGGGCGGCGCGGTGCGCGCGAGCGCGCCGATCGTGGCGCCGTGGCGCGCGACGAATGCGTCCGCGGCGCGCGGCAGCGTGACGCGGAGCTGCGTCGCCGGCGGCAGGTCCAGCTCGCCGCGCACCTGCCGGATCTTCGTGATCAGCTCGACCAGCGTGTCCATCTCGCGCGCGGATTCGGCGTCGAGCGGCGGACCGGGCTCGGGATAGGAGCCCTGCATCAGGAAACGGCCGTCCGCGTCGGGCAGCGACGCCGCGATCTCTTCGGTGACGAAGGGCATGATCGGGTGCAGCGCGGTCAGCGCGCCGCGCAGCACCGAGACGAGCGTGCGCTGCGCCGCGCGGCGCGCGCCCGCGTCGCCGCCCTGGAGCGAGAGCTTCGCGAGCTCGATGTACCAGTCGCACAGCTCGCCCCACACGAAGTGGTAGAGCGCCTGCGCCGCGTCGTTGAAGCGGAAGCCGTCGAGGGCGGCGTGCGCCTCCGCGATCGCCGCGTCCATGCGCGCGCGGATCCAGCGGTCGTAGAGCGACGGCTCGGATGCGGCGGCGCCGGCGTCGTAGTCGGCGAGGTTCAGCAGCGAGAAGCGCGCGGCGTTCCACAGCTTGGTGACGAACGCGCGCCCGCCCTCCATGACGTTCAGGCCGAAGCGGATGTCGCGCCCCTGAGCGGCCGTCGACGCCAGCGCGAAGCGCATCGCGTCCGTGCCGTAGGCGTCCATCACGTCCATCGGGTCGACGCCGATGCCCTTCGACTTGGAGAACTTGCGCCCCTGCTCGTCGCGCACCAGCGGGTGGATGTACACGTCGCGGAAGGGGACGTCGCCCGCGAAGTGCAGGCCCATCATGATCATGCGGGCCACCCAGAAGAAGATGATGTCGAAGGCCGTCGAGAGCACGGAGGTGGGATAGAAGAGGCGCAGCTCGTCCGTCGCGTCGGGCCAGCCGAGCGTCGAGAACGGCCAGAGCGCGCTCGAGAACCAAGTGTCGAGGACGTCCTCTTCCTGCTTCAGGTCGGCGCTGCCGCAGTGCGCGCAGTGCGTGGGATCGTCCGCGACGACCGTCCACTCGCCGCACGCGCCGCAGCGCCAGGCCGGGATGCGGTGTCCCCACCAGAGCTGCCGCGAGATCGCCCAGTCGCGGATGTTCTCCATCCAGTGGAAGTAGGTGTTCTCCCAGCTCTTCGGATGGAAGACGATGCGGCCCTCGCGCACGGCCGCGATCGCGGGCCGCGCGAGCGGCTCCATGCGCATGAACCACTGCTCCGAGAGCAGCGGCTGCACCAGCGTGTCGCAGCGGTCGCAGTGCGGGACCTCGTGCGGGTGGTCCTTGACGCCGGCCAGCAGGCCCTGCGCCTCGAGGTCCGCGACGACCTGCTTGCGCGCTTCGGCGACGTCGAGGTCGGCGTACGGTCCCGCGTTGTCGTTGAGCCGGCCGTCCGGGTGCAGGATGTTGATCGCCGGCAGGCCGAGGCGGCGGCCGCACTCGAAGTCGTTCGGGTCGTGCGCGGGCGTCACCTTCACCGCGCCGGTGCCGAACTCGCGATCCACGAACGTGTCGGCCACGATCGGGATCTCGCGCCCGAGCAGCGGCAGCTTCGCGAGCTTGCCGATCAGCGCCGCCCAGCGCGCGTCGTCCGGGTGCACCGCGACCGCGGTGTCGCCGAGCAGCGTCTCGGGCCGCGTCGTCGCGACCTCGATCGCGCCCGATCCGTCGGCGAGCGGGTAGCGGATCCGGTAGAGCTTGCCGGCCACCGGGTGGTACGGGCTCTCGAGATCGGAGAGCACGGTCGTGCAGCGCGGGCACCACGAGACCAGGTACTCGGAGCGGTAGATCAGCCCCTCGTGGTAGAGGCGCACGAACACCTCGCGCACCGCGCGCGAGAGGCCGGGGTCCATCGTGAAGCGCTCGCGCTCCCAGTCGCAGGAGCAGCCGAGCGCGTGGAGCTGCTCGACGATGCGGGCGCCGTACCTCGCCTTCCACTCCCAGACCTGGTCGACGAAGCGCTCGCGCCCGAGGTCGTGGCGCGAGACGCCGCGCTTGGCGAGGTCCTTCTCGACCGCCACCTGCGTCGAGATGCCGGCGTGATCGGTGCCCGGCATCCACAGCACGTTGAAGCCCTGGAGCCGCTTGTGGCGGGCGAGCAGGTCCTGCAGCGTGTTGTTGAGCGCGTGGCCGACGTGGAGCGATCCCGTCACGTTCGGCGGCGGGATCACCATCGAGAAGCGCGGGCGGTCATCGTCGGTGCGGGCGTGATACAGCCCGCTCTCGATCCAGGCGCGCACGAGACGCGCCTCGACGGGCTTGGGATCGAATCGCTTGGCGAGCTCGCTGGGCAAGGGACGCCCACAGTAGCGGAGCCAGGCGGCTCGCTCCGCCCGGTCGGCGGGCTACTCGTCGCCTTGCAGCTTGCGGATCTCCTCGCGGATCAGCGTCTCGGCCATTTGCGGGATCACCTCCCACGCGACCGCTTCCACGCGCGCCACGGTCTCCCGCACGATGCGCTCCGAGAGGTCGCCGAACGCCTCCCACGCGACCTTCTCGAGGTGCTCGCGCAGCTCGCCGCGCAGCGCCTCGAGGTGCGCGCTCGACGGCGCGGGCGCTCTCGCCGCGGCAGCGGCGGGCGCCGCGGCCGCCTGCACCGGCGGCTGCTCGGGCTCGATCTCGCTCTCGAACAGCTCGTCGGCCGGATCTTCGTCGGCCGCGGCGAAGGCGCGCTCGGTCGCCGCGGTGTCGCGCGGCGCGGCGGCGATCGGGGCGTCCTCGAAGCCGAAGTCGAGGCCCTCGGCGTCCTCGGCCTCGTCCTCGAGGAGGAGGCGCGTGGCCGCGCCGTCGGGCACGGGCGGCGCGAGCGGCGCGCGGCTGCTCAGCGTCGTGCCGAAATCGACGGCGGGCGGGACGGGCGGCGGCGTCGCGATCGCGGGCGCGACCGGCGGCGCGAGCGCCTCCTCGAACAGCACGGTCGTGTGGCCGTCGCGCGCATCGGGCAGCGCGGTCACG
Source organism: Pseudomonadota bacterium (assembly GCA_003576805.1). GTDB lineage: Bacteria > Myxococcota_A > UBA9160 > UBA9160 > PR03 > PR03. The sequence goes on from QEVM01000039.1 coordinate 9,858, forward strand.
GGGACCGCGATCGGCTCGTCGATCTCGCCTTCCACCGCGGCCTCGAGCTCCACCGGCTCGGCGTCGATCGTCTCGATCGGGATCGGCGACATGTCGTCGGCGTCGTCGAGCAACCGCGTCGCCGCCGCAACGGGCGCGGCCTCCGCGATCTCGTCGTCGAAGAAGTCGAACGCCTCGCTCGCGGGCGGCCGCTCGCTGACGAGCACCGTGGTGTCGGCGCCGGCGACCGGGCGTTCCGCCTCGGCGCGCGCGAGCAGGTCGTTGACGCGGTCGACCAGGGCCTGCGCCTCGAAGGGCTTCGTGATGTGCCCGTCCGCGCCGGCGCGCCGCGCGCGCTCTTCGTCGAAGCTCTCGAACGTGCCGGACAGGAGCAGCACGGGGACGTGGCGCAGCGCCGGATCCGACTTGATCGCCTCGCACACCTCGTAGCCGTCCTTGCCGGGCATCGCGATGTCGGCGAGCACGAGGTCCGGACGCGCTTCCTGCGCGCGGGCGACGGCGTCGTCGCCGTTGTCGACCGTCAGCAGCAGGACGTCTTCGTTGGCGAAGCTGATCCCGACGACTTTCTGGATCGTCACGCTGTCGTCGGCGAGAAGGAGCGTCTTCGGCATGAACCCCCCGGAGTGCCGTGTGTCGCTGATGTCGGCGCTGGCTGCGCGGCCGCGGACCGTCCGTGAAACGGATGGCTCTTCGAAGGGCACTATCGTCCTGCCACCGCGGGGATTGAACCCTTTCTGACTCTATCACTCGGGCGCCGTTCGGCCGATGGAACGGCGAGCAGAGGAGGCTCGCATGATCCTGCGCGCAGCAGCAGGCTCGGACGTGGGACGCCGGCGTGCGGCCAACGAAGACCACTACGCGCTCGCGCCGGAGATCGGCCTGTATCTCGTCGCGGACGGGCTCGGCGGCCACGTGGCGGGACAGGTCGCGAGCGAGCTGGCCGCGGAAGCGGCGCTGCGCACCGTGCGAACGCTCGAAGGCGCGCAGCCGAGCCTCGCGGAGAAGCTCCGCTACGCGGTGATCGCCGCGAACCGCGAGGTGCACGAGACCTCGCGCAAGCAGCGCGAGCTGGCCGGCATGGGCACCACGCTGGTGGCGCTGCTCGCGCAGGAGGGCCGCGCCGCGCTCGCGCACGTCGGCGACAGCCGCGCCTACCTCGTGCGCGGCGAGCGCATCCGCCAGCTCACCGACGACCACTCGCTCGTCGGCGAGCTGCTGCGGCGTCGCGAGATCAGCGCGGACGCGGCGCGCGAGCATCCGCAGCGACACGTGCTCACGCGCGCGGTCGGCGTGCGACCGCAGGTCGAGCCGGACCTCGCCGAGCTCTCGCCCGAAGAGGGCGACGTCTTCGTGCTCTGCTCCGACGGGCTCACCGGCCACGTGCGCGACGAGGAGATCGCGCGCGCCGTCGGCGGAGGCGTCGATCCGCAGGACGCGGTCGACCAGCTGATCCAGCTCGCGAACGCGCGTGGCGGCGAGGACAACATCACCGTCGTGATCGTGCGCTGCGAGAAGCACGCGGGCGCCTGACACCCACCGAACCCACCACCCCGTTCCGCCGTAGGGAGCCAACGGCGAGCGGGCAGCTCATAGGTTCCGCCGTAGCGAGCCAACGGCGAGCGGGCAGCTTCATAGGTTCCGCCGTAGCGAGCCAACGGCGAGCGGGCAGCTCATAGGTTCCGCCGTAGCGAGCCAACGGCGAGCGGGCAGCTTCATAAGAATCGGGCGGCCGGACCCCATTGCCCGACCGCCCGACGTCCGCCACCGCGCCCGCGCTCGCCCCGTCCCGGAGCGGCCGGACGTGCGGGGCGCTCAGCGCTCCGTGAGGCTCTTCAGCTTCGAGCGCAGTCGGCCCACCGCCTTCGTGTGGATCTGGCACACGCGCGACTCGGTGATGCCGAGGATCGAGCCGATCTCCTTCATGTTGAGGTCTTCGTAGTAGTAGAGCGTGAGCACGAGCCGCTCCTTGTCGGGCAGCGAGCCGATCGTCTCGGCGATCACGCGGCGCGTCTCCTGCTGCTTGAGCGCGGAGTAGGGGTTCTCGGAGTGGACGTCCTCGACGATGTCGGCGTACGAGCCGGTGCGCTCGCCGTCGGCGCCCGCGCCGCGCAGCTCCTCCAGGTTCACGAGCGACACGCCGCGCACCTGGTTGAGCAGCTCGTGGAACTTCTCGATCTGGAGGCCGAGCGAATCCGCGACCTCCTCCTCGCTCGCCGAGCGGCCGAGCCGCTGCTCGACTTCGCCGTACGCGCGCTCGAGGCGGCGGCCCTTCTGGCGCACGCTGCGCGGCACCCAGTCGAGCGAGCGCAGCTGGTCGAGGATCGCGCCCTTGATGCGGAACTCGGCGTACGTCTTGAACTTGCAGTTCTTCTCGGGGTCGTACTTCTCGATCGCGTCCATCAGTCCGATCACGCCGGTGTTGTGGAGGTCGTCGAGATCGATGTGGGAGGGGAGCCGTACGGCGATCCGGTTCACGATGTACCGGATGAGCGGAGCGTGCTCGAGCACGATCTGCTCCTTCACCGACGACGGAACCTCGTGACTTCCTTCCTTGGCCTCGCGCAGCATCGATTCCATGACGTTGTCGTCCCCCTCCATGGCGATCCGTTGCTCCCCCGTGCCGGGCGTCTGCCGGCTCGCTGCCATCGCGATGCGCTGGAAGAGCAGCGAACGTGCCAACTGCGGAGGGGAGGCCGGCGCCCCGGCGCCGCGCAGGAGCGACGCCTCCGCGAACGCGCGGCGCGCGCACCGAAGTCGCGGTGCGCAATCGGGTTTTCGTGCGCGGCGGGGAGGCGGCGCGGGCGCGGGCGGCGCGCTTCGCGCCGCAACACGCGGCGGCGGCGCGGGCGGAGCGAGCTCGGGAGCGTCAGAGGACCGACGCTTTCCGAACTCGGGAGTTACGAGATCGACACTCCGGGCGGAACGGCCGCCGGCTCGGAACGCCCGGCGGCGTCGAGCCCCTTCTTCTTGATCTTCTCGATCAGCGTCGTGCGATTGAGACCGAGCAGCTGGGCGGCGCGGTTCTTGTTGCCGCCGGTCTGCTCGAGCGCCTGCACGATGAGCTGTGTCTCGAGACGATCGACCACCGCGTTGAAGTCGATGCCGTCCGCACCCATCGTCGGCACGGACGCCGCGTCGCTGGAGGCGTCGCGGCGGCGGAACGCCGGCGGCAGGTCGCCGAGGTCGATCATGCCCTCGCGGCGCAGCACCACGAGGCGCTCCATCAGGTTCTCGAGCTCGCGCACGTTGCCCGGCCAGTCGTGGTCCGCGAGGCGCGCGAGGGCCGCCTCGGTGATGCCTTCGATCGCGCGGCCCTTCTCCGCCGTGAGGCGGTCGAGGAAGTGCTGGACGAGCAGCGGGATGTCGTCCTTGCGCCGGCGCAGCGGCGGCACCTCGATCGGGATCACGTTCAAGCGGTAGTAGAGGTCCTCGCGGAAGACGCCGCGCCGGATCGCGTCCTCGAGGTTCTGGTTGGTGGCGGCGATCACGCGCACGTCCACCCGCTGCGTCTTGCTCGACCCGACCGGCTCGAAGCTGCGGTCCTGGAGCACGCGCAGCAGCTTCACCTGGAGGTTCGGGCTCATGTCGCCGATCTCGTCCAGGAAGATCGTGCCGCCGTCGGCGGCGGCGAAGCGCCCCTCGCGCTGCGCCACCGCGTTGGTGAAGGCGCCCTTCACGTGGCCGAACAGCTCGGATTCGAGCAGCTCCTCCGGGATCGCGCCGCAATTGAGCGACACCAGCAAGCGGTCCGCGCGCCGGCTGTTGTAGTGGATGGCGCGGGCGATCAGCTCCTTGCCGGTTCCGCTCTCGCCGGTGACGAGCACCGTGCTGTCGCTGTCCGCGACCTTGTCGACGAGCTCGAGCACGCCGCGCAGCGCGGCGCTCTGGCCGACGATGTTGTCGAAGCGGTAGCGCGAGCGGAGCTGCGATTGCAGCAGGCGGTTCTCGGTGCGCAGGCGGCGGTGCTCGATCGCCTGCTCGACCAGGCGGCGCACGACGTCCAGCGATCCCTCGAAGGGCTTGTGCAGATACCAGAACGCGCCCGAGCGCAGCGCCTCGACCGAGTGCTCGACCGAGTCGTAGCCGGTCATCACGATGCAGGGCAGGTCGGGATCGATCTCGCGGATCTGCCGCACCAGCTCGAGGCCGCTGATGCCCGGCATGCGGACGTCGCAGAGCACGAGGTCGAGCGGCTCCGCCGACACGGCGGTCATCGCCTCGGACGCGTCGCGCGCGGTGGTGACGGCGTGGCCGCAGCGCACGAGGATGCGCTCGAGCGCACGGCGATAGAGCTCTTCGTCGTCGACGACGAGGACGTTGGATCGGCGCAAGGGATGTTCCTCCGCGGGAGCGGAGGGGGGCCCGCGCATTGTACGCCGCGCCGACCCGCGTTCAACGCCCGCGCCGCTCGCGCGCGCTCAAGCGTCCCAGAACCGGGACCGATACGGGCGTAATGACCGCCTCCACGTCGGCTGCCGCGCTGCGCCCCAAGAGCTCCCGCGACGAGCCGGCGCCCGGCTTCGTGCTCGTGGTCGACGACGAGCCGCTGATGCTGCGCGCGCTCGGCCGGATCCTGCGCGAGGACGGCCACCGTCTGGAGCTGGTCGACGGACCCGACGCGGCCGAGGCGCTGCTCGACGATCCCGCGCTCGACGTCGTGCTGCTGGACCTGATGCTCGGCTCGTCGAGCGGCCTCGAGCTGCTCGATCGCATCAAGCGCGAGCGCCCCGAGCTCGAGTGCATCGTGATGACCGGACACGCGAGCGTGGAGAGCGCCGTGCGCTGCATGCGGCGCGGCGCGTTCGACTATCTCGCGAAGCCGTTCGACGACGTGCACCGCGTGCGCACCACCGTGCAGAAGGCGCTCGAGCGGCGCCGGCTGCTGCGCCGCAATCGCGAGCTCGAGGAGCGGCTCGAGGGACACGCGCGCGCGCCGGGCCTCGTCGGGCACGCGCCTGCGATGCGGCGCCTGGTGCGCACGATCGAGAGCCTGCGCCACAACGAGAGCCACGTGCTCATCCAGGGCGAGAGCGGCACGGGCAAGGAGCTGGTGGCGCGCGCGATCCACGCGACGAGCCGCCGCCACGACGGCCCGTTCGTGCCGGTCGACTGCGGCGCGCTGCCCGAGTCGGTGATCGAGAGCGAGCTGTTCGGACACGAGAAGGGCGCGTTCACCGGCGCGGTCGGCGCGCCCGGCCTGTTCCGCATCGCGGACGGCGGCACGCTCTTCCTCGACGAGATCGGCGAGCTGCCCATCTCGATGCAGGCCAAGCTGCTGCGCGCGCTGCAGCAGAAGGAAGTGCGGCCGGTCGGCGGCGCGAACGCGGTAGCCGTCGATCTGCGCGTGGTGTCGGCGACGCATCGCGATCTCTCCGCGATGGTCGAGACGGGCCGCTTCCGGATGGACCTCTTCTACCGGCTCAACGTGGTGCGCATCGAGATCCCGCCGCTGCGCGAGCGCATGGAGGACGTGCCGCTCCTCGTGCAGCACTTCCTCGACGAGAAACGCCGCGCGGGCTCGCACGTCGAGGGGCTCGCGGAGGACGCACTCGCGCGCCTGCTCGAGCACGACTGGCCCGGCAACGTGCGCGAGCTCGAGAACGTGCTCGAGTCGGCGCTCGCGCTGGCGCGCGGTCCTTGGCTGCGCGCCGCGGATCTGCCGCTGGGGCGAAACCGCCGCGCGACGCCGCCGGCGCGCGCGCTCGCGACGGGTGAGAGCGCTCCGCACCTCGGCGAGCTGCCGCTCTCGCTCGACGCCTACGAGCGCGCCGCGCTCGAGCGCGCGCTGCGCGAGGCGGGCGGCCGCGCGACCGACGCCGCACGCCGACTCGGGATCGGCCGCAGCACCTTCTACCGAAAGCTCGGCAAGCACGGACTGCGCGAAGCGGACTTGGTCGACCCCGGCTGATCCGATACCGTCCGCCCGCCCCCCCGGACCGCAGCGATGGCCAGCGCCGACACGGCGCCGCCAGCGCTTGCCATACCGGAGCGGACCGTGGGGCATTCGCGCGAACCCGTTCGAATCGTCGTCGCCGAGCCGCCGTCGCGCCGCGGCGCGGATTCCTTGGGGACGCCGGAGGCGCTGCGCCGGATCGGCCGCGGCGTGCGGATCGAGGTCGCCCACGACGCGGCCTCCGCGCTGGAGCTGGCGCGCAACCGGGCGGATCTGGTCGTGCTCGACCGCGCGCTCGGCGCCGACGCCGACCGCGTGCTCGCCGCGCTGCGCCGGCGCGGGCCGCCCGTCGTCATCGTCACGGAGGAGGCGACCGCCGACGTCGCGCTCGAGACCTTCACCGCCGGCGCCGCGGATTGCGTCACCGCGGGCGAGGACTACGCCGAGGTGCTGCCCGGTGTCGCCCTCGAGCAGATCCGCGGCTGGCGCGCGAAGACGGCGCGGCGCGAGGTGCGCCAGCGCATCCGCTCGCTCGAGCGCCTGCACGCCGCGATCGTCGATCAGTTTCCCGCCGCGCTCGCGGTGCTCGAGGGCGACGGGGGCATCCTCACCGTGAACCCCGAGTTCGAGCGCGCCTTCCCGGCCGGCTCGTTCGAGGGGCGCCCGCTCGCCGACGTGCTGCCCGAGGACCTCATCGAGAGCGCCGACCTGCGCGATCTGTTGGCGCGCGCGCGCAGCGGCGCGGAGCGCGCGCCGCGCATCGCGCGCACCGGCGAGGCGGGCCGCGTGCGCGCGTTCGACGCGCGCGCGGAGCGGCTCGACGCCGAGGGCCGGCTGCTGCTCGTGCTCGCGGACGTCACCGAGCGGGAGCGGCTCGCGCGGCACGTGCGCGACCTGCGCCGCTATCTCGAGAACGTGATCCAGAACATGTACAGCGGCCTCGTCGTGGTCGACGAGGCGGGACGCGTCGCCGTCTCGAACCCGATGGCGGAGCAGATCCTCGGCGAGCCGCGCGGCACGCTGCGCGGGCGCGCGCTCGCCGACTGGTTCGGCGCCGCGGCGGCGCGCGACGGCTGCATCGGCCGCACGCTGCGCGAGGGCGCCCGCGTGCGCGGCGCCGAGGGCGTCGTCACGCGCGCGGACGGCCGCACCGTCCCCGTCGCGATCTCGTGCGCGCCGCTGCTCGACGCCGACGGCACCCAGCTCGGCGCCGTCGTGATCTTCCCCGACGTGTCGGAGCTCGTGCAGCTCCAGACGCAGGTGCTGCACGCGGAGAAGATGGCGTCGCTCGGCCGGCTCGCGGCCGGCGTCGCGCACGAGATCAACAACCCGATGGGCTTCGTGCACGCCAACCTCGCGCAGATGGAGGAGTACCTCGAGGACGTGGCAAAGCTGCTCGAAGCGGCGCGCCAGGGTCCCGAGCGCTTCGAAGCGGTGTCGCGCGAGATCGACGCGGCGGCGCTGCTCGACGATTTCGGCCAGGCGATCCGCGAGTCGCAGGAGGGCTCCGAGCGGATCCGCCACATCGTGCAGGACCTGCGCGCGTTCGCGCACCGCGACGACGGAGAGTGGGTCGAGGCGGACCTGAATCGCTGCCTCGACTCCACCGCGCACATCGTGTGGACCATGATGAAGCACACGGTGGTGCTGCAGAAGGAGTACGGCCCGCTGCCGCCGGTGCGCTGCCATCCGAAGCAGCTCGAGCAGGTCTTCATGAACCTGCTCGTGAACGCCTACCAGGCGATCGAGGCGCGCGCCTCGCGCGACCGCGACACCGGCCGCATCCAGCTGCGCACCGAGGTGGTCGACGACGGCGTGCGGATCACCGTCGCGGACGACGGGATCGGGATCCCGCCCGAGATCGCCGACCGCATCTTCGAGCCCTTCTTCACGACGAAGGAGGTCGGCGAGGGCACGGGCCTCGGCCTCTCGACGTCGTTCGAGATCGTGCGCCGGCACGGCGGCTCGATCCGCGCGCTGCCGCGCGAGGGCGGCGGCACCGTGTTCGAGGTGTTCCTGCCGAAGGACGGCGGCTCGCGCGCGTGATGGCTGCCGGCGCACCTCCGACGCTGCTGGTCGTGGACGACGAGGCGCGCATCCTGTCGGCGCTGCGCCGCTCGCTGCGCCGCGAGGGCTGGCGCGTGCTCACCGCCGGCACGCCGGCGGAGGCGTTGCGGCTGCTCGACGAGGAGCCGATCGACGCGGTGCTCTCCGATCACAAGATGCCGCGCATGAGCGGACTCGACGTGCTGGAGGCCGCTGCGGAACGCCGGCCGGACGCCGCGCGCATCCTGATCTCGGGCTGGCCCGACGAGATCCCGGCGGAGCGGCTCGCCGCGCTCGGCATCCGCGCGCTCGTGCCCAAGCCGTGGGACGACGCGGAGCTGAAGCGCGTGCTGCGGGGCGCGCTCGAGCCCTGAGCGCTACTCGCGCGGCAGCCGGCTCAGGTACTCGAGATCGGTCTTCTGCGAGTTCTTCGCGCCGACCGCGAGCACGCGGAAGCGCCGCTGTCGCCCGAGCGTGTAGTAGATGCGCCCTTTGCCGGCGAAGCCGAGCTCGAAGATGGTGAGGTGCGACGGCAGCCCGCCGACCTTGCGCCGCACCGCGGCCGTCTCGACGTCGTCCGAGAGGCGCTTGATCTCCTCCTCGGCGCGCAGCTTCATCGACTCGTCGCGCAGCCCGACCAGGTCGGAGATCGCGTGGTCGTCGAACTCGAGGTTCTTGTAGAGCGTGCGCAGCCGGTGGGCGAGCAGGTCCACGTCGCGCGCGCGCGGCGCGGCCGGCTCCTTGCGCTTCTCCGCTCCCTTCAGCTTCTCCTGCAGGCCACGCAGCTCTTCGTCCTTGCGCGAGAGATCGGAGAGCGCCTCGTCGAGCATCTCCTCGAGGCCGGCGCGTTCGGACACCAGCGTCTCTTGGAGCTGTCCCGCCTGGGCGCGCAGCTCGCCCTCGCGGCGCGCGAGCGCGTCGAGCTTCTCCTGGAGGCGTGCGCGCTCGGCGCGCAGCGAAGACATCTCGCCGGAGACCTCGGCCTCGATCCGCTCGTCCATCTGCTGGGAGAGGCTCGCCAGCTCGGCTTCGATCCGCGCGGCGCGCGCGGCCGTCTCTTCGCGCGCGGACAGCGCGGCGGCGAGGCGCGCGTCCTCCATGCGCTGGCGGCGGCGGTCGTACAGGAAGAGCGTCTGGATCAGCAACGCCGCGTACGCGACCAGCACGGCGTTGGCGACGAGCGAGTTGTGCGGCACCGAGACGACGACGTCCACCGTCGCGGGCAACAGGCGCTGCGCCTCGAGCAGCGGGTCGCCGGGCATCGGCGTCGGGATGCGGCGCCCGCCCGCGTAGATCGTCTGGCCTTCGGCGCCCAGCACGATCGCCGTGACGCGCACGCCGCCGAAGCGGATCCACGGCGATTCGCGCACGACTTTGTCCACGCGCGCGTGGATCTGATCGACGATGCCGCCTTCGTTCAAGTCGACGCGCATCGCCGCCGCGATGCGGTTGCCGAAGCTCCGCGTGAAGAGCTGCTCGACGCCCTTCACCGTGAACACGTACAGCATCACGAAGGCGAGGATCGCGACGTACGTGACGCGGAACGACGCGAGGCGGTCGAGCGTGACGCCGCCGCTCGAGCCGGGACCCGTGGACGCGGCCGGTCGGCCCGGACTGGAGCCCACGGGCGGTAGTGAGTTTCCGTCGGACGGAAGACTTTTCCCCATCGCGCGCACAGCATAGTGCCGCCGTTGCGGTTCCCAACCGGCGCGGAGTCGGTACCGCGCCGGATTGCGGGCGTTTCACGCGCCCGCTGCCGCTTCGATGCCGTGCACGGATCTTGCATCGTGTGCGTCGTCGGAGAATGGGTGTGCGCAGCGGGGGGTTCGTGGGTTCGGTGGGATCGGTGGGTTCGGAGCGCCGCAAGGGTCCGCGGACGTCGTTCGACGGCTGGGTCGAGGTGCACGTCGACGGCGTGCGGCGACTCGCCAGCGGCCGCGACCTGTCGCCGGGCGGCATCGGCCTCGATCTGGGCGCGGAGCCGCTCGACGGCGCGACGCCCGTCACGTGCGAGTTCGCGCTGCCCGGCATCTCGCTGCCGCTCGAGCTCGAGGGCGCGATCGCGTGGTCGGACGGAAGTCGCGCCGGCATCCGCTTCGACGGAGTCGATCCGGGCCTCGCCGAGCTGCTCGAGAACCACGTCGCCGGCCGCCTCTAGCCGCACTCGACCCGCGACGCCGCTGCCCTACGTTGCGCCCCGTGCGCGTCGTGGATCTCGACCGGGACATGAGCGACGTCATCCCGACCGGGACGACGCGCGACAGCCAGTTCCTGTTCGAGCGCATGACCGAGCGAACGCTCGCGTACGCCGATCCGGCGCCCGGCCGGCGTGTCTTGGACGTGGCGAGCGGCTTCGGTCAGGACTCGCTCGCGCTCGCGGCCCGCGGCGCCGACGTCGTCGGCGCGGAGCCTTCGGCGCGCATGACGGCGTGGGCGCGCCTCGTGTCCGAGAAGGCCGAGAAGGAGGCGCCGGGCGCGCGCGTCCCGCTCTGGGTGCGCGGCTGGTCGGACGCGCTGCCGTTCCGCGACGACTGCTTCGACGCCGCGCTCTGCAAGGGCGCGATCGACCACTTCGACCGCCCGTCGCTCGCGATCGCGGAGATGGCGCGCGTCGTGAGGCCCGGCGGACGGGTCGTGCTCGCGATCGCCAACTTCGACTCGCTGGCGTGCCGGCTGGCGCGCTGGCAGGACGCGCTCGCGAGGTGGCGCGGCCGGCCGCCGGGACGCGGACGCCGACACTACGACGTGCCGGCCGACCACTTCACGCGCTACGACCTCGCGCTGATGCGCGAGCAGGCGGCGCGCTGGATCGACCTCGAGCGCGTGACCGGCGTCTCGCTCGGCTGGGGCTTCGGGCCGTGGACGCGCAGCGTCGAGCGGCTGCCCGAGCCGGTCGCGCCGCGCCTGCTCGCCGCCGCCGACGCGGTTGCGACGCGCCGGCCCGAGCTCGCCGACGTCGTCGTGCTGATGGGACGTCCTAGGCGACGGCGCCGCTGATTCGCCGACGCCTCGACGCGAGCGCCGCGTACACGTCCGCCGTGCGGGCCGCGATGCGCGGCCACGAGTAGGCCGCGACGATGCGCGGCCGCGCCTCGGCGCCGAGCCGGCGGCGCGCGTCGGGCTGCTCCAGCAGCGTCGCGATCGCCTTGGCGAGCGCGTCGGGATCGGCGGGCGGCACGACGAGCCCGCCGCCGCCCGTCTCCATCACCTCGGGCAGCGCGCCCGCGGCCGTCGCGACGACGGGCGCGCCGCACGCCATCGCCTCCGTCGCGGGCAGGCCAAAGCCCTCGTAGAGCGACGGCACCGCGACGATCGCCGCGCGCCGGTACAGGCGCACCAGCTCGTCCGTCTCGACGCGGCCCGTGATGGTGAGGCGCTCCGCGACGCCGAGCGACGCGGCGAGCTTGCGCGCGTCGTGGAGCGGGTGGTCCTCGTCCACGAGCGTGAGCCGCACCGACGCCGGCAGCTTGGCGAGCGCGCGCACCAGGAAGAGCACGCCTTTGTTCGGGTCGGAGGTGCGCCCGATGCAGAGGATCTCGTCGCTCGCGCGCGCGACGCCGGGGTCGGGCGAGAAGAGCTCCGTGTCGAGTCCGTTGCCGAGCATGTGCAGGCGCTCGGGGCGGATCGCGAAATCGCGGCGGATCGTCGCGGCGCTCGCCCGCGACGACGTCACGATCGCGTCGAGCTGCTGCGCGACGAAGCGCTGCATGCCGACGGGATGGAACTCGACGGTGCCGACCGCCTCGCGCAGCGAGCGGTCGCGGCGAAACGAGGCGCGCCGGTCCACCGTGAGCGGGTGGTGCACCGTCGAGAGCACGGGCAGCCCGAGCGCGCGCATGCCGAGGAGGCCCCAGCCGAGGCACTGGACGTCGTGCACCACGTCCCAGCGCGCGCCCGCGCGCACGCGCCCCGCGACTTCGGCGAAGGCGCGCACGCTGAAGGCGGCCGGCTCGGGGAAGAAGCCGATCCAGCTCGCGCCCAGCTCCCAAAAGCGCAACGGCGAGAGCAGCCGGATCGGGTCGCGCGCCGGGATGATCGCGGCGCGGTCCTTCATGAACCACTTGCCCCAGAAGCGGTCGTTCGGGATCTCGTGCAGCGAGTCCGCGAACGGCATCGGGTCGGGATAGGGCGGGCCGACCAGCACGTCGACGCGGTGGCCGAGGCGCACGAGCTCGCGCGCCAGGAACCAGAGGTAGATGCCCTGACCGCCGCAGCGCATGTTGCCGCGGTAGGCGGTGAAGAGGACGCGGAGCGGGCGGCTCACGCGACCTTCCTCGCGTAGAGGACGAGGCTCTTCGGGCAGATCCGGTTCAGCACCGCGTCCTCGACCCACGCCAGCCAGCGCGACGTGGTCGCCCGGATCAAGAACAGGCGGTAGAGCTGCACCAGCCGGTTCGCGTCCGAGACGGGCAGCCCGACGGCGGAGCGCAGCGCCCAATAGAAAGTATGGAAGCCGTGCGCGAAGCCGACGCCGGTCGGCGCCAGCCCGGCCGCGCGCAGCGCGTCGGCCAGCTCGCGCGGGCGGAAGATCCGGATGTGGCCGCCGGGCGATTCGAAGTAGTCGTCGCCGAGGCGCAGGTAGAGGTGCTCGCTGGTCGCGGTCGGCACGGTGACGGCGGCGGTGCCGCCGGGCCGCACGACGCGCGCCAGCTCGCGCGCGGCGCCGCGGTAGTCGTGCACGTGCTCCATCACCTCGGAGCAGATCGCGCGGTCGAAGCTGGCGTCGGCGAAGGGCAGGCGGAAGGCGTCGCCGCGCAGCATCGCGCCCGAGCCGCCGACCTCGCGCGCACGCGCGCGCAGCGGGCCGTGCCCCTTGCGCAGCGAGTCGGTGTCGAGATCGAGACCGACCACGCGCGCGCCGCGCTCGAGCGCGCCGAAGCAGTGCCGTCCCTCGCCGCAGCCGACGTCGAGGAGGCGGTCGCCCGGGCTAACCCCGAGCTGTCCGAGATCGACCGTGAGCAGCACGGATCGCCTCCTCGAACACGCCGACGAGCTGGGCGGCGGCGTCGGACCAGCGGAACACGCTCTCGACGCGCGCCCGCGCGTTGCGCCCCATCCGCGCGCAGCGCGCCGGATCCGACAGCACGTCCTGGATCGCCGCGGCGAGCGACTGCGGATCGCGCGGCGCCGCGAGCCGCCCCGCGTGCCCGTCGGGCCCGACCACCTCGGGCAGCGCGCCGGCGGCGTTCGCGACGACCGGGAGCCCGCACGCCATCGCCTCGCTCGCCGGGAAGCCGAAGCCCTCGAAGTGCGACGGCACCACCGCGACGCGCGCGGTCGAGTACTCGGCGATGAGGTCCGCCAGCTCGAACCACTTCTTCTGCACGACGACGCGCCGCTCGAGTCCGTACTTGCGGATCAGCGTCGGCACGAGCCCGTGATCCGGGATGCGACCGTCGACGATCTTCAGCGTGACGTGCTCGGGCAAGAGCGCCATCGCCTGAAGCAGCGTGCCGATGCCCTTCTTGCGGTCCTCCGTGCGGCCCACGAAGAGCAGGTCGGTCTCGATCGCCTTGCCCGGCGTCGGGCGGAACAGCTCGGCGTCGGTGCCGTTGTAGACGACGTCGACGTCCTTCTCCGGGATGCCGAAGCAGCGCTCGATCTCGCGCCGCGACGCCTCCGACACGGTCACGATGCGCGCGAGGCGCGGCGCCACCTGCTGCTGCATGAAGAGCGGGAAGTAGAGCGTGCGCCGCACGCGCCGCCAGAAGGTCGGGTCGATCGCGAAGTCCGCCTCGCGGTCGAGGTGCAGCGGGTGATGGATCACCGACACGACCGGCACGCCGGTCGCCTGGATGCCGAGCAGGCCCCACGCGAGGCACTGATTGTCGAAGACCACGTCGAAGCGGTGCTTCGTCTGGAGCTCGCGCCAGCGCAGGAACAGGCGCGCGCCGAAGGTCTGCATCTCGGGGAACACGCCGGCGCGCGACACGCCGAGCTCCCAGAACGTGAGCGGATCGAAGAGCCGCCGCAGCGGCGTCTTGCGGATCACCTCGTCCATCGGGAAGCCGAACACGTTGGCGTTCGGGATCTCGTGCAGCGGGATGCCGTCGTCGAGCGACGGCAGCGGCGGGCCGGCGATCACGTGCACGTCGTGGCCGGCGCGCTTCCACTCGCGCGCCAGGTACGCGGCGTAGATGCCCTGGCCGCCGCAGTACATGTTGCCGCGGTAGGTGAGGAGGGCGATGCGCACGTGCCGGATCCGCTCGCGGCGCTAGCGGCCGGAGCTCGACGTCGTGGGCGGGGCGGTCTGCGCGGCGGGCGGCGCGACCTCGGCCTCCGGCTCCACCTGGACGGTCAGGATCGTCCAGCCCACCCAGAAGGCGAGGCCGAGCGCGAAGAACACCAGGATGGCGACGGGGATCGCGAGCGCGAGGTAGCTCCCGCTCAGCACGCCGATCAGGAACAGCAGGCCGGCGAGCGCGGCGCCGCCGCAGATCAGCGCGCCCTGGTTGCGGGTCGAGTGGGTCATTCGGGGGGCTCCAGGGTGAAGAAAGCGATCCGCCATGGCCGTTGGGGAGAAGGCCGATCCCTGGCAATGCCAGGTGGGCTCCGTGTCGAGCAGCGGTGGTTCCTCGTCGGCCGTCGGGCCCGAGGCTTCCGACTACGGCTGCACCAGGAACGGATCCCGATTCGTCCTTACCGGGTCGAGCGTCGTCTCCCCTGACGCGCCGGGCAGATCGCGCGCGGAGTCTATGGGCATCGATCGGGGTGTCAACGTGGAATCTCAGGGCGTCCGCGCTCGCGTCCGGCTTTGGATTCGGCTCGCGACGCTACGTTGCCGCGCATGCTGGTGATCGGTCTCATGTCGGGCACTTCCGCGGACGGCGTCGACGCGGCGCTCGTCGAGTGGCCCGACGACGCCGCGACGCGGCCGTTCCGGCTGCTCGCCTTCCGCGGCGAGCCGTTCCCGCGCGAGCTCCAGGAGCGCATCCACGCGCTCGCCGCCGGGCGGCTCGCCGCCGGCGCCGTGCTGCGCGAGCTCGCCGCGCTCGACGTGCTCCTCGCCGAGCGCTTCGCGGATGCCGCGGCCGCGCTCGCGCGCGAGGCGGGCGTCGCGCTCGGGGCGATCGACGCGATCGCGTCGCACGGTCAGACCGTCGCCCACCATCCCGAGCTGCGCGCGACGCTGCAGATCGGCGATCCCTCGGTGATCGCGGAGCGCACCGGCGTCACCACCGTCGCCGACTTCCGCCCGCGCGATCTCGCGGCGGGCGGCGAGGGCGCGCCGCTCGCGCCGTTCTTCCACTGGGCTGCGCTCGCCGACGCGGCGGAGTCGCGGGTCGTGCTGAACCTCGGCGGCATCGCGAACGTGACGGCGCTGCCGAAGGGAGGCGATCCCGACGCCGTGGTCGCCTTCGACGTCGGTCCCGCCAACGCGCTCGTCGACGCGGTGGTGCGCGCCGTCTCGAACGGCGCCGAACGCATGGACCGCGACGGCGCGCGCGCGCGCCGCGGCCGCGCCGACGCCGCGCTGCTCGCGCGCCTGCTCGACGACGAGTTCCTGCGGCGCGCGCCCCCCAAGTCCACCGGCCGCGAGCGCTACGGCTGGGCGGAGGGCGAGGCGCTGCTCGCGGAGTGGAGCGCTGCGGGGCGAGCGCCCGACGACCTCGTCGCGACGCTCGTCGCGTTCACCGCCGAAGCGGTCGCACGCGCGTGCCGCGACTTCTGCGGCGGCGCGCCGCAGCGGCTGCTCGCATGCGGCGGCGGCGCGCGCAACCCCGCGGTCATGGACGCGCTGCGCGCCGCGCTCGGCGCCGCGACGCGCGTCGAGCCGACCGACGCCGCCGGCGTGCCGGGCGACGCGGTCGAAGCGATGGCGTTCTCGCTGATGGGGCGCAACGCGCTGCTCGGCGTCCCCAATCATCTTCCGCGCTGCACGGGCGCCGGTCGCGCCGCGGTGCTCGGCGAGATCGCGCCCGGCCGCGGCGCGCGCCGCTGGCGCTAGACCCGCAGCCGCATCCCGTCGTCGGCGGTCTCGAACGCGAGCTGCCCGCGCCGCCCGCTCATCTCGCTGCCGAGGTGCGTCAACACCAGGCGTCCGCAGTCGAAGCCGCGCGCCTGCTCCGCGAACGTGCGGTAGGTCAGGTGCTCCGCGAGCGGCGTCTCGTAGAACGTGCACTCGCACACGAAGAGATCGGCGCCGCGCGCGTGCTCGGCGAGGCCGTCGAACCAGCCCGTGTCGCCGCTGTACACCAGCCGGCGTCCGCCTGCCTCGAGGCGGATGCCGTGCGGGCACGACTCCGGCTGGTGCCGGGTCGCGAACACGCTCGCGCTCGCGGGCCCGAGGTCGGCGCGCTCGCCGGGCGCGAGCTCGACCCAGCGCAGCGGGAACGGCAGCTCGCGATCCTCGAGCGAGTAGCCGACCGCCTGCGCCACGCCGCGCACGCGCGCCTCGACGCCGCGCGGCCCCGCCACCACGAGCGGCTGGCGGCGCCGGTCCTCGTAGATCGCCGCGAGCAGGAACTGCGGAACGCCGGCGAAGTGATCGGAGTGGAAATGAGACAGGGCGATCGCGTCGACCGCGCTGCGCGGGATGCCGAGCGCGGCGAGGCCCGTGCCGGTGGTCGGCGCGCAGTCGAGCAAGATCCCGCCGCTCGCGGTCTCGACGAAGATGGCGGCCTGCCGGCGCCCGCCGGCGCCGAAGGCGTCGCTGGTGCCCACGAAGGTGACGTTCACGCCGCCGGCTCCGCGCGCGCGCCGCTCACCGAATGGAACGCGCCGCCGGCGAAGACGCCGTCCTGCGCGACGAGCCCGTCGGGCACGCGCTCGCCGTCCCACACGACGGCGCGCGCCAGCCGCGCGCCGCGCCCGAGCCGGGCGCCGGGACCGACGATCAGGTCGGGCTCGATGCGCGCGCCGAGCGCGCGGGCGCGCGCGTCGGCGTCGAAGAAGGGGAGGGGCTGCGCGCGCAGATTCGCGGCGAGGTATTCGGCCGGCGTCCCGACCGGCTCCCAGCGGAAGCCGCTCGCGGCGACGAGCTCGCCGCGCACGTCGCGCGCGCCGGCGGCGAGGCGCGGCGCGAGCCAGTCGTCGAGGTGCGAGAACGCCTCGCGCTCGGGAAGCCAGTCGAAAGCGCGCGCCGCGATCACGTTCACGCTCACGTAGACGCCCGCTCCGCGCTCGCCGCCCAGGTCGAAGCGGCGCGCGATCCGCCGCACCGAGCCGGACTCGTCGACGCCGATCGTACCGAAGCGGTCCGCGCGCGGATCGTCGCGCAGCAGCAGCGTGGCGGCGTCGCCGCGCGCGCGGTGCGCCGCGACGAGCGCACCGAGGTCGGCGTCGCAGATCATGTCGCCCGCGAGGATCAGCGAGGGATCGCTCTCGCGCAGGAACGCGGCCGCGCGCCGGATGCCGCCGCCGGTGCCGAGCAGCTCCGGCTCGTCGGAGAAGCGCAGCGCGAGCTGCGGCGGCGCCCATGCGCGCGCGGCGGCGCGCGTCGCCTCCGGCATGTGATGCAGATTCAGGATCACTTCTCGCACGCCGTGGTGCGCGAGCCAAGCGAGCGGATAGGCGAGCAGCGGCACGCCGCGCACCGGCAGGATCGGCTTCGGCCGCAGGTCCGAGAGCGGCCGCATGCGCGTGCCGAGCCCGGCGGCGAGGATCATCGCGCGCACGCGCCGCCTCCCACGAGGTCCGCGAGCGCCGCGAGGCGCACGTCGAGCGGCGCGACGCGCGCGAGCGCCGCGCGCACGTAGTCGAGCGTCGCGGGCGCGAAGCGCAGGTACGACGCGTCGCCGCGCCCGGCCAGCTCGTGGAAGAGCGCGAAGTCCTTCGCCTTGCGAACGACCGTGAGGAGGTCGAAGCGGCGCGCGAACGTCGCCAAGTCGGGCGCGTCCGGGAGCCGCGGGCGGATGCGCTCGGTGAGCGCGTGCACGCGGTCGTCGGGCAGCACGACGTACGAGTCGCGCAGCAGGCAGACGAGGTCGTACTCCGGCGGCGCGAGCAGCGCGCCCTGGACGTCGATCCAGACCAGGCGGCGGCCCGGCGGCGCGTCGGCGCGCACCAGGAGGTTGGCGCTCTGGTAGTCGCGGTGCGCGAGGCGGCGCGGGGCGTCGCGCAGCGTTTCGAGCACGGCGTCGAACGCCGCGTGCACGCATGCGACCTCGTGCGGCGACGGCGCGCGCGCCAGCACGGCGGGCAGCCCGCTCGCCGCGAAGCGCTTCGCCTTGACGCCGACGAGCGCCGCGTCCAGCGCGCGTCCGAACGCGGGCACGCGACCGCTCGGATCGGCAAGTCGTTGCAACACCGCGATCCAGTCGCACGCCTCCTCGTACAGCGCGGGCGCCGACGCGGGATCCGCCGCGACGGCGGCGGCCAGCGAGGTCGTGCCCGCGTCCTCGAGCAGGTCGATGCCGCGCGCGGCGTCGCCGCCCAAGCGGCGCGGCACCGGCAGTCCGTGGGCCTCGAGGAAGCTGCGCAGCGGCTCGAGCGGCGGCTCGGGGAGGACGCCGGGCGCCGGCTCGCCGCGGTCGACGCGCGCGACGACGCTGCGCGGCTCGCCGCTCGCGAGCGCGATGCGGAAGAAGCTGCGGTGGCCGACGCCGCCGCCCGCGATGCGCTCGATGCGCGCCGCCGCGACGCCGAGCGCATCCTGCACGAGCGCGCGCAGCTCGGCGTCGAGGCCGGCGGCGGTCGCGGCGCTGCTCATCGCGCGCTCACCCGAACAGCCAGTGGCAGGCGGCCGTGGCGACCGCGAACCCGACGACGTCGCCGCTCAGGCACGCGACCAGCGCATGGCGCGCATCGCGCACGCGCGCCGCGCCCAGATACAGCGTCAGCACGTAGAAGGTGGTCTCGGTCGAGCCGTTCATCGTGCTCACCAGGTTGCCGACGAACGAGTCCACGCCGTGCGTCTTCAGCGTCTCCACCATCACGCCGTAGGCGCCCGAGCCCGAGAGCGGCCGCAGCAGCGCCATCGGCAGCGCCTCGGCCGGGAAGCCGAGCGCACCGGTCAGCGGGTCGATCGCGCCGACGACGGCGTCGAGCGCGCCGGAGCCGCGCAGCATCGCGATCGCGACCAGGATCAACACCAGGAACGGGACGATGCGGAGCGCGACGTCGAGCGCTTCGCGCGCGCCGGCGGTCGCCACCTCGTAGACGCGCACGCCTCCGGCGAGCCCGACCAGCAGCAGCGAGATCATGAAGACCGGCAGGAACCAGGCGCCGAAGGTGTCGCGCGCGATGACGCTCCAGGGCGCGCTGCCGGCGGCGCCGGCGAGGTGCAGGCCGAGCGCGACCGCGAGCAGCGCGAAGGTGCCGGCGATCACGAGCCGCGCGGCGGGCGTCGCGCGCCGCGGCGCGGCCCCGACCG
>QEVM01000286.1 GCA_003576805.1 Pseudomonadota bacterium
GACGGCGCGGGGCCGGCGCGCGGCGACGGCGCCGCGGAGCCCGCGTCGTGAGGGCGCGGCTCGCGGTGCTGCTCGACGAGCTGCGCACCAGCTTCTGGTTCGTGCCGGCCGCGATGGTGCTCGGCGCGCTCGTGCTGTTCGTCGCGACCCGACACCTCGACGCGTCGATCGGCCACGAGGCGGAGCGCGCGCTCGGCTGGACCTACGCGGGCGGCGCGGAGGGCGCGCGGGGCCTGCTCTCCACGATCGCCACCGCGGTCATCTCGGTGGCGGGCGTCAGCTTCTCCATCACGATCGCCGCGCTGACGCTCGCCTCGTCGCAGCTCGGGCCGCGCCTCTTGCGCACCTTCCTGCGCGACCGCGGCAACCAGATCGTGCTCGGCACGCTGGTCGCGACGTTCGTCTACTCGCTGCTCGTGTTGCGCACGATCCGCGGCGAGGACGCCGGCGACGTCGTGCCGCAGATCTCGATCACGGTCAGCGTGCTGCTCGCGGCGGCGAGCGTCGGCGTGTGGATCTACTTCCTCCACCACGTCGCGACCGAGATCCAGGCCGAGCAGGTGATCGCCGCCGTGGCGGGCGAGCTCGACGAGTCGATCGACACGCTCTTTCCCGAGCAGCTCGGCCGCGAGCCCGAGCGCGCCGCGCCGCGCGAGCCGCCCGGCGACGCCGCACCCGTGCGCGCGTGCAGCACCGGCTACCTGCAGGCGGTGGACGAGCCCGCGCTCCTCGGGCTGCTCGCCGAGCGCGACGCCGTGCTGCGTTTCGACGTGCGGCCCGGACGCTTCGTCGTCGAGGGCGCTGCGATCGGCGCGGTGCATCCCGCGGCGTGCGCCGGCGAGGAGCTCGACGCCGCGGTCGGCAAAGCGCTCTGCATCGGGCTGCAGCGCACGCCCGTGCAGGACGCCGAGCACGCGATCGACCAGCTCGTCGAGATCGCGCTGCGCGCGCTCTCGCCGGGCATCAACGACCCGTTCACGGCGATCGCGTGCATCGACCGCCTGGGCGCCGCGATCCACCGCCTCGGGCAGCGCGCGATGCCGGCCGCCGAGCGCCTCGACGAGGACGGCAAGCTGCGCGTCGTCGCCGACGCGGTGACGTTCGACGAGCTGGTGGCGCGCGCCTTCGACGCGCTGCGCGACGCGGCGCGCCCGCACGCGATGGTCGCGATCCGCCTGCTCGACGCGCTCGAGCCGGCGCTCGTGTACGCCGAGCCCGGCCGCCGCGCGGCGCTGCTGCGCCAGGCGGCCATGGTGCTACGCGCCAGCGAGGCGCTGCCCGAGCGGCACGACCGCGAGCGGGTGATGCGCCGCCATCGGGCCCTCACCGAGGCGGCGAGCGCGACGCCGCGCGACACGCCAGAGCAACGCCCGGACGCCGAGTCCGGCGGCGCGGCGTGACGCCGGCGCCGCCACCGCCGAGAAACCTCCCGGCGTCGCAGCGTCCCTGACACTTCGTCGCGAACCCGTCCACCTCCGCAACGGTGGCCTCGCAACTCGCGGGTCCCCGAGGACGAGCCGCGGAGAGCGGCAACGAAGGCATGGAGGACGGAAGCATGGAGGACGGGAACCGGTTCGGAGGTCGCGTCTCGAGAGCGTTCCTCGGCGCGCTGGTGGCGGCTGGGGTCGCTTGGAGCAGCGGGGCGTCGGCGGCTCCGGTCGACTTCGCGGGGTCGCTGACGCTGCAGCTCGGCGCGCTCGACCCGATCGTGTCGGTGGCGGGAGGCCAGGCGGACGTGAATCCGGATCTGAGCTTCGTGGTGCCCGCCGGCACGTTCTCGTTGTCGGGCAATCCGGTGATCGCGGTGGAGCCGAGCGGTCCCGGAGCGATCGTCGCCGCGCTGCTCGAGAACGTGACGCACGACGTCGGCCTCTTCGGCGGCGGCTTCGGCCTGATGCCGTTCACCAGCGCGGGGCTCGCGGTGCTCTTCGTCGACGGCGCGAACGACGTGCTCGCCAGTCTGCCGCTGCAGATCGTGGGCAGCGACGGCAGCGTGCCCGGCGACACGGGCGTCGGCGCCCTCCTCGTGGGCGGTCCGTTCCAGCTCTTCGAAGACACGCGCGGGCCCGACGGCCTCGGCAACGTCCACTTCGTGTCGCACTTCCAGCTCTTCGTACCGGAGGGCGAGACGTTCGTGCAGCTGCCGGACAACAACAGCGCGGTGGTCTCGTTCTCGTTCGTGCCCGAGCCGGGATCGGCGCTGCTGATCGGCGCCGGCCTCGCGGGCATCGCGGGTGGGAGGCGCCGCCGCTGAGCGCATCGCGAGCGTGATGGAGAGGGAGGGCCGCGCGCCGAGCGGCTCTCCCTCTCGCCGTCCGTGCACCCGCGCCGCGAGGCGTGACGCGCCGGAGCCGGTGCGTTACCCCCTGCTTCCCCCGAACGCTCCGGACGGAAGCATGGACGCCGCCGAACAGCGCGCGCTGGCCCGCGAGGTCGCGCGCCGCCGCACCTTCGCGATCATCTCGCACCCCGACGCGGGCAAGACGACGCTCACCGAGAAGCTGCTGCTCTACGGCGGCGCGGTGCGCGAGGCCGGCGCGGTGCGCGCGCAGAAGTCGGCGCGCTACGCGACCAGCGATTGGCTCGCGATCGAGAAGCAGCGCGGCATCTCGGTGTCGTCGTCGGTGCTGCAGTTCGAGCACCGCGGCTGCCGCGTGAACCTGCTCGACACGCCGGGCCACAAGGACTTCAGCGAGGACACCTACCGCACGCTGGTCGCGGCCGACGCCGCGGTGATGCTGATCGACGCGGCGAAGGGCGTCGAGGCGCAGACGCGCAAGCTGTTCGAGGTCTGCCGGCTGCGCCACATCCCGATCTTCACCTTCGTCAACAAGCTGGACCGCCAGGGCCGCGAGCCGCTCGACCTGCTCTCCGAGATCGAGGAGGTGCTCGGCATCGACGCGGTGCCGCTCAACTGGCCGATCGGCATGGGCAGCGACTTCGCCGGCGTCTACGACCGCCAGGCGCGCTGCGCGCGGCTGTTCTCGGGCGGCCGCCACGGCACGCTGCAGGTCGACGAGACGACCGTCGAGGGCGCGCCGGACGATCCCGCCGTGCGCGCCGCGCTCGGCTCGCACGCGGGCGCCGTGCGCGACGCGCTCGAGCTGCTCGACGGCGCCGGCGCCGTGTTCGATCCCGCGCTCGTCGCGCAGGGCCGGCAGACGCCGACCTTCTTCGGCAGCGCGCTCACCAACTACGGCGTGCTGCCGTTCCTCGACCGCTTCCTCGAGCTGGCGCCGCCGCCGGGCCCGCGCACCAGCACCGCCGGCCCGATCGAGCCGGCCGCGCACGCGTTCTCCGGCTTCGTGTTCAAGATCCAGGCGAACATGGATCCCGACCACCGCGACCGCGTCGCCTTCCTGCGCGTGTGCTCGGGTCATTTCGTGCGCGGCGAGAGCGCGATCCACGTGCGCAGCGGCAAGCCGGTCCGCCTGGCGCGCTCGACGCTGCTGCAAGCGCAGGAGCGCGAGATCGTCGACGAGGCGTGGCCGGGCGACGTCGTCGGGCTGTTCGACCCCGGCGTCTTCCGGATCGGCGACACGCTCTCCGCCGAGGGCGGCTTCGCCTTCGACGGCATCCCGAGCTTCTCGCCCGAGCACTTCGCGCGCGTCGAGGTGGCGCTGGTGTTGAACCGCAAGGCGCTCTCGAAGGGCCTCGCGCAGCTCTCGCAGGAAGGCGTCGTGCAGCTCTTCACCGAGCCGGGCGCCGGCACCGCCGCGATGATCCTCGGCGCCGTCGGCCCGCTCCAGTTCGAGGTGCTCCAGCACCGCATGCAGAGCGAGTACGGCGTGCCGCTCAAGCTGACGCCGCTGCCCTACCAGCTCGCGCGCTGGGCGCGCGGCGGGTTCGATCCCGAGGAGTTCCGCTGGTCCGAGTCGGTGAAGATCGTCGAGGACCGCGATCACCGACCGGTGTTGCTGTTCCGCTCGCCGTGGAACCTCGACATGACGCGGCAGAAGCAGCCGGATCTGGTGCTGACGGAGACCGGCGACGCGCCGCGCGGCGACGAGGCCGACACCGACGACTGACGCGCGCGCTACTCGGGCAGCAGCTCGCCCGAGCCGCCGGCCTCCTTCGGGAAGTCCTTGAACTTGGGCAGGCCGTCGCGCATCGCGATCACCTTCTCGCCGTAGTGCACGTGCATGGTGGGCCGGAACGCGACGTCCGGCAGCACGACCGACGGCACGTCGACCATGCCCATCGCGGGGTGCCCGACGAGGACGCGCCCGCCGCAGAGCTTGCAGAACTGGCGGTGGCTCGCCTCGGTCTTCTTCACCGTGCCGAGCTGTTCGGCGCCCCGGCGCACGGAGACGTTGGCCGCCGGCCAGAGCGTCGCGCCGTGCACCGGCGCGCCGAGCCAGCTGCGACAGGACTCGCAGTGGCAGAACGCCATCACGGCGGGCTCGCCGCTCGCCTCGATCTCGACGGCCTTGCAGAAGCAGGTGCCGCGATGCGCGGCTGCGCTCGTCATCGAAGGATTCCTCCCGTGGCTCGTTCGCGTGCACGACTCCGCGATCGTAGCCACGCGGCGGCGCGCGGCGGAGCGCGCGTGCGCTCAGCGCGCGGGCGCGGCGGCGGCGGCGCGCGCGCGGCGGCCGGGGAAGAACGCGGCCAGCGTCGAGAG
>QEVM01000287.1 GCA_003576805.1 Pseudomonadota bacterium
GCGGCGGCGAGCGCGGCGGCGTCGCGCGCGAGCGCCGCCGGAGGGCGATCGCGCGCCAGCAGCACGTGCGAGAACACGACGCGCCCCGGCTGCGCGAAGCGGTCGCGGTGGCGCTCGAGGTAGGCGGCGAGCTCGGCGTCGCTCGGCGCCTCGCGCGCGCCCGCGGCGCGCAGCGCGAGCCGCATCTTCTCGACCACGATGCGCCGCACGACGGGGTCGCCGTCGGCGAGGCCGAGCCCGACCGCCTGCTCGAGCAGCTCCGGCCGATCGCCCGCGTCGTGGTCGGAGAGGAACGTCATCTTCTCGACGAGCCGCCACTCGACGCCGTCGTCGTCGCGGTCGAGGCCGTGCGCGACGCCTTCGCGGTAGAGGACCTCTTCTTCGATCTCCGCCTCGACGAGAGCGCGCACCTCGTCGCCCGAGAGCGGCCGGCCGGCGGCGCGCTCGTGGCGCGCGACGAGCGCCTCCACCTGCGCCGCGCTCACCGCGATCGGCGCGCGCGCGACGCCGGCCGGCGCGCCGCCGTCGCGGCCCGCGGCGAAGAGCAGCGCGCCGATCGCCGCGAAGTGCAGCGCCGGCGAACGCAGCAGCCGGAGGCGCCGGGGCGCGCCCGTCACGCGCCGGACGGCGTGAACCAGATCGGCGAGGTCCACGCGCGCTCCTGGATCACGTTCGGGATCGCGGGATCACAGCAAGCCTCGTAGCCCTCCTGCGACGGCGTGGCGCCGTCGCAGGTGATGCCGGCGTCGCGGCACTCGTACGCGCTCCAGCGGCAGGTCGGGTTCTCGAAGACGCGCGCGTAGTAGAACGCGTGCTGCGCCGGATCGAAGCCCGGGTCTTCCCAGACGGCGCACAGCGAGGCGAAGCCGGCGCCCTGCGGCGTACACGTCTGCGTGTCCACGCTCGCGCCGTTGTTCGGGTCGCCCGCGACCTCGAAGACCTGCTCCTGCGTGCCGCCCTGCCCGTCCGTCCAGCCCTTCACGATCTGGATGCGCTGGAGCGGCGTGCCGGGGTGCGCCGCCGTGCCGGGATCCTGGAGCGCCAGCACGGTGAAGCGGGGCGGCGCGGTGAGGCCCGGGTAGAACGCGGGCAGGACGCCGCCCATCGGCTCGCCCGCGGCGTAGCCGGCGCGCGCGTAGTTCGGCGCCGAGCAGATGTCGCTCGGCACCTGGTAGCCGCCGAAGAAGCGCACCACGGGCCGCGTGCCGCTCGTCGCGTACGCCTCGCGCCGCCGCATCGCGCGCCACAGCCCTTCGCGCGAGTTCTCCTCCGACCACAGCACCGTCAGCGCGCCGGGGTTGTTCACGTTGCCCGCCGGGACCGTCATCGGATAGAAGAGCCGGAACTCCGGGTTCGACTCGGCGAAGCCGAGGTGGCCCTGGTACGCGAACTCGTCCGTCGCGCCCGGCGTCGACCTGTGCGTGTCGGTGCCGCCGACGAAGCCGAAGCGGAACGGGTTCGCGCCCGTCAGCGACTCCTGCAGCACGCCCTCGCGCAGCGCGTTGCGGACGAAGTTCTCCGGCGGGAACGTCTGCTCCGGATCGGGCGGGCCCGCGAAGATGCTCGTCCAGTCCAGCTTCTCGAAGCTGCAGTCCTCGTCGGTGTTGCCGACGCCGGTGCGGCACTCGGAATCGCCCTTGTGCTGCGCGATCTCGACCAGCGGCTCCATCGCCGCGCGCGTCGCGTTGTACTCGGGCGTCGCGGCGCTCGCGTCGAACATGAAGCCGTTGCCGATGTTCGAGTTGTGCGGGATCGCCAGCACGTCGCAGCCGGGCAGCCCTTCGCGGCACGCGCTCTCGAGCCCGCTCCAGAGCGCCTCGGGCGTGGTCGCCTCGAAGTAGCTGATCGGCTCGGGCACGATCTCGTTGCGGAACACCACGTTGCGGTGGAGGTTCGAGAACGAGGTGTTGGCGGTCCACTCGTAGCCGACGAAGCTGGTGAAGGCGCACGCGCTGGTGCGGTCGTACGCCTCCTCCGCGGCCGCCTGGATCTCCGCCCACACCGACGCCGACTGCGCGAGGCAGTCGACGAGGCCGCTGCCGCAGACCGCGGGCGAGCGCGACGGCGACGCGGTCGTGAGCGGCAGGCCGAAGATCTGGAAGCCGATCGGCACGCCGCCGCCGGGCGCGGCGCCGATCGCCTGCCGGAAGCGCACGCAGTTGGTGGACGCGTAGCCCGCGAAGCTCGGATCGAGGCAGATGTTGCGCTCGCCGAAGTACTCGGCGTGGTCGGTCACGATCGCGAAGTCGAGCGGCCGCTCGAGCTGCGCGGTGCGCGTAGGCTGGCCGAGCGCGTCGTACGGCGGCAGCCCGATCGGACCGCCGCGCGCGAAGGCGTAGGCGTCGCGCGGGTCGGTGCGGGTGTCGAGCAGCACGGCGTCGAACGAGTAGGTCGTGTGCGCGTGCGTCTCGCCGAAGAACGGCGCGCGCAGCGCCTGGTACGAAGCGCAGGGCTCGCGCCCGGCCTCCACGCGGCGTTGCTGGAAGCAGGTGGGCGCGATCGCGCACGCGAGCGCCGGCACCAATCCGAAGAGCAGCGCGCGGCTCGCACGCCGCGCTCGTTCCCGACCCTGCATCGCGAATCCTCCTTGCTAGCGCGAAGCCGTCCGCGAGCCCGCGAGCGCGGCCTCGGCGATGCGCACGAACAGATCGCTCGCCGCCTTGCGGCCGAGCTCGCGGCTCTCGACCAGGTCCGCGAGCGCGAAGCCCGCGACGATCACCGCCCACGCGAGCGAGCGCGCCTCGCCGCCGCGCAGCCCGGTCTCGCTCGTGACGAGCGGCGTCCACAGGCTCGCGACGCGGCGCCGCAGCGTCTGCCGCAGCGCGCCGAGGTCGGGCGCGCCCGCGGTCTCGCCGTTGACCAGCACGCGCAGCAGCACGCGCTGCTCGGCGGGCAGCGCGAGCACGAGCGCGTAGGCGTCGCGCAGCACCTCGTGGACGTCGCGCGGCGAGCGCGTGATCGCGCCGGTGGCGGCGTAGATCGGCTCGAAGAGATGGACGAGCAGCGCGATGCGCAGCTCGTCGAGGCTCACGAAGTGCTCGTAGACGAGCTGGCGGCTGACCGCGGCCGCTTCGGCGAGCTGCTGCATGGTGAGGCCGGTCCAGCCGCGCGCCGCGACGAGCCCGCCGGCGGCGGCGAGCAGGTGTTGGCGCCGGTCGGCCGACGCCATGTACGAACGCGACTTGCGCGGGGAGCGGACCGCCACCCGGCTTTTTTACACCCTGTACAATTCTCGGCGCAACCGGAATCCGCGGTGGCGGCTACAGACGCGCGCGGATTTCCTGCTCCACGCGCCACAAGCGGTCCTGGCCCCACGTCGCGTAGTCGGGGCGCCCGCCGCCCTGCACCCGGTAGCTCGGCACGCCCCACAGCCCGAGCGCGAGGAGCTGCGCGCGGTTGCGCTCGAGCTCGTCGCGCCATCCCTCGCGGTCGAGGTCTGCGCGGGCCCGCTCCCAGTCGAGGCCCGCGCGCTCGGCGACGCAGCGCAGCCCCGCGTCGGTCCCCGTGTCGACGCCTTCCGCGAACGCCGCACGCGCGAACGAGAGCAGGTACGCGGGCCCCGCGCCCGCCGCGCGCGCGTGCGGCCAGAGCGAGAACGCGCGCTCGACCGGCCGGCCGACCGGATCGCAGACGCGTCCGAACGGAACGCCCGCGTCGTCGGCCTCGCGCTTGGTGTCGAGCGTGATGTAGAGGCGCTTCGCGGCCGGCACCGGCAGGCCGCGCATCACCATCGGCAGCACCGGGCGCAGCGCGAGCTCGACGCCGTAGCGCGCGGCGAGCGCGTAGCTGCGCTCCATCGCGACGTAGCTGTACGGACTGCGCAGCGACGCGTAGAACTCGAGCACGATGCCGCGCCCCGCGCCCGCGCGGGCGGGCTCGCGCGACGGATCCGGGCGCGGCGCGATCGGATCGGCCGGCGCGCCGGGTCGCCGCGCGCCGAGCACTGCGAGGCGGCGCTCGAGGTGATGGAGCCGGTCGACGCCCCAGTACCACTCGCCGCCGTAGTGCAGCATCGCGCCGAGATAGTGGCCGCGGCGCGCGCGCTCGCGGTTGCCCGCGTCGAGCGCGGCGCGCGCCGCCGCCTGCGGCGCAGCGTTCGCCGCCATGGCTTCGAGCGCGCCGCGATCCCTCCGCCAGAGCGCGGCGCCGGTGCGCACGGCCAGCGCGGGGAAGTCGGCGTCCGCGAGGCCGGCGGCGAGGATGCGATTCGCGAGCGCGACGTCGTCCGGATCGGGCGCGTCGGCCGCGGGAAACGCGAGCCCGTAGCCGGGCGCGACGTCGGCCGCGTCGCGGCGCGCGAAGGCTTCGAGGCGCGCGCGCTCGGGCGCCGCGTCGTCGGGCGGCGGGCCGACGAGGCGCGGCGCGAGCTCGACGTCGTAGCGGCGCACGAGCTCGCCGAGCGCCTGCGCGGCGAGCTGGCCGTAGGGATCGTCGGCCTGGTGGAAGTAGAGCACGCGGTGCGGCGCGCCGCGCAGGCGGCGCGCGCGCTCCGCGAGCCAGCGGCGCGCGTCGCGCGTGCGCGGGCTGG
>QEVM01000040.1 GCA_003576805.1 Pseudomonadota bacterium
GGAGCCGCGCCTGCACGCCGGGCGCCTGCTCGCGCGCAGCGCGGGGATCGGCGCGTGCATCGACGTCTCCGACGGAATCGTCGCGGACCTCGGCCACGTGCTGCGCGCGTCGCGCGTCGGCGCGTCGATCGAGCCGGCGCGCGTGCCGGTGCCGCCCGGCTTCGCCGCCGCGTGCGCGCGCGCCGGCGTCGATCCGGTCCGCCTCGCGCTGGCCGGCGGCGAGGACTACGAGCTGCTCTTCACGGTGCGGCCCGACGGGCCGAGCGGCGCGCGCCTCGCGGCGCGGCTCGGCGTGACCGTCGCGGAGATCGGCGTGGTGACGCGCCGGCGCGGGCTGCGCGGCGCGCCCGCGAGCGCGGCGGGCTTCACCCACTTCTGAGCGGCGCGCACGCGTCCCGGAACCGGGACGTCCACCGACCGGGCCTTTCAAGACGCGCCGGGTCCGGACCGATACGCAGCTCGTGCGCGTGGCGCTCTCGCACAAGTTCGTTTTGCGGTCGTTGCTCGTCGCGGCGGCCGTGGTCGCGTTTCCGCACGCGGTCGCGGCCTCCGGGGTCGCGGTCGCGCCGTGGGCGACCGCGTTCGTCGCGCTCGGCGGCGGCGGCGTGCTCGGCTTCTTCTTGTCGCGCGAGTTCGGGCGCAAGTTCGAGGCGCTGCGCGCGGTGACCGACCGCATCCACACCGGCGACCTGAGCGCCGCGGCCGCCTTCCCGAGCGGCCGCCTGCGCGACGAGACGGACGAGCTCGCGAGCAGCATCGCGAGCATGCTCGACGGCCTGCGCCGGCTCGTCGAGCACGTGCAGCACGGCGCGGACCGCCTCTCGGGCGCGGCCGCCGAGCTCTCGCGCTCGACGCAGCAGAGCCGCGCCGGCACCGAAGAGATCTCGGCGACCGTCGAGGAGGTCGCGAAGGGCGTCGCGCACCAGCAGGAGCTGCTCGACGGCGCGATGCGGCTGATCCACGACATCGCGCAGACCATCGAGGTCAACGCCGGCCGCGCGCGCGAGGCCTTCGGCTTCTCCGCGGAGGCGAACCAGAAGGCGCACTCCGGCGTGGACGTCTCGCGTCTCGCGCTCGAGAAGATGCGCGTCGTGTTCCAGCGGGTCGAGGACGCGGGCTCGCTCGTCTTCCAGCTCGAAGCGAAGACCCGGCACGTCCACCAGATCACCGAGATGATCCACAGCGTCGCGCAGCGCACGAACCTGCTCTCGCTGAACGCGTCGATCGAGGCCGCGCGCGCCGGCGAGGCGGGGCGCGGCTTCTCGGTCGTCGCCGACGAGATCCGCAAGCTCGCCGAGAGCGCGAGCCGCAGCGCCGAGGAGATCTCGAAGCTGGTCCACGAGATCCAGACCGAGACGGCGCAGGTGGCCGGCGAGATGCGCCAGTCGAGCCAGGTGATCGCCGAGGGCCGCGACGACGTGAACACGATCGCCCACTCGCTGGAGCAGATCCAGGCGGCGGTCTCGGAGGCCGCGTCGCGCGCCGAGGAGATCTTCCAGGAGGCCGACGCGCAGGCCCGCGACGCCGAGCGGATGGTGTCGTCCGTCGAGGAGATCGCCCGCGTCGCGGTGACGAACGCGCAGGCGGTGCGCGAGGTCGCCGAGTCCGCGCAGGGGCAGATCGAGGCGTCGGAGGAGACGGTCGCGTCGGCGCGCGCCATGAGCGAGCTCGCCGACGAGCTGCGCGGCGCGCTGCGGCGCTTCCAGACCGACCGCGGCGCGGGGAATCCGTCATGAGCATCACCGAGGAGCGTCGGCTCGTGCTGTTCGACGTCGGCGGCTCGGCCTACGCGCTGCCGATCTCGGACGTGCTCGAGGTCGCCGAGTGGAACGCGGGCGCCGCGATCCCGACGCTCGCCGCGCGCACCGCCGGCGTCGTGAACCTGCACGGCGACGCGCTGCCGGTGGTGTCGCGCGAGGCGCTGCTCGGCGCGGAGCCGACGGGCGCGGCGCCCGAGAACCTGCTCGTGCTCGGCGCTCCGGGCGCCGAGTCCGGCCGCCTCGGCGTGCCGGTGGACCGAGTGCTCGGACTCGCGGACGTGCCACCGGGGCCGGCCGCGGCCGAAGGCATCGTGGTCGAACGGCGTCCGGTGCGCGGGCGCATCGTGGCGGTGCTCGACGCGGCGCGACTGCTCGAACGGGCGTCGCGCGTCATCGAAGAGGGAGGGAGAGCATGAGTATCCGGGTCCTCGTGGCGGACGACGCGCGCTTCATGCGCCAGCTGATCCGCGAGATCATCGAGCCCGAAGGCTTCGAGGTCGTCGGCGAAGCCGCCGACGGCCGCGCCGCCGTCGAGGAGTTCCAGCGGCTCTCGCCCGACCTGGTGACGATGGACATCGTCATGCCGAAGCGGTCGGGCATCGACGCCGTCAAGGAGATCCTGGCGCTCGACCCGAGCGCGAAGGTCGCGATGGTGAGCGCGCTCGGGCAGGAGTCGCTCGTGATGGAGGCGCTCCAGGCGGGCGCCTCCGACTACATCGTGAAGCCGTTCAAGCCGGACTCGGTCGTCGCGACGCTGCGCAAGATCGCCGAGAAGGGCGCGTAGTGGACATCGCCAAGTACCGGACGCTCTTCCTCGAGGAAGCGACCGAGCACCTCGCCGAGATCGGCCAGGCGCTGCTCGTGCTCGAGAAGGACGCGCGGGCCGGCGAGGCGCTCGACACGGTCTTCCGGCTGATGCACTCGATGAAGGGGATGGGCGCCTCGCTCGGCTACGACGCCGTCAGCGAGCTCGCGCATCGCCTCGAGGACCGGCTCGGCGCTTGGAAGAAGTGCGGCGGGATCGACGATCCGCACGGGCTCGCGCTGCTGTTCCACGGTCTCGAGAGCCTCGAGCGCATGGTCGCCGCGGTGCGCGAGACCGCCGAGGCGCCGCCGCCGGATCTCGCGCTGCTCGGCGAGCTCGGGGATCGGGAGCCCGAAAAAAAAGCGCCGCGCCTGCCGTAGTCGAGGAGCCGGCGCGTGCGCCGGTCCAGGCCAAGGCCGCGGTGCCGCGGCCGCCGCCTTCGATCCGCGTCCCGAACGAGACGCTCGACCGCTTCCTCTCCACGGTGGGCGAGGTGATCCTCACCACGAGCCAGCTGCGCACGGCCGCCGAAGGCGGCGGCGCCGATCCGCGTCTCGCGGGCGGCCTCGACCAGATGGATCGCGTGGTCGGCGAGCTGAAGCGCCGCGCGCTCGCGCTGCGCACCACGCCGCTGCTGCGCGTGATGGAGAACCTGCCGCGCGTCGCGCGCGAGGTCGCGCTGCGCACGGGCAAGCGCGTGCACGTGACGCTCGCCGGCGCCGAGCTCGAGCTCGACCGCTCGATCCTCGACCGCCTCTACGATCCGCTCGTCCACCTCGTGCGCAACGCCGTGGACCACGGCCTCGAGCCGCCCGCCGCGCGCGCCGCCGCGGGCAAGCCCGAGGAGGGCCGGCTGCACGTCGCCGCGGTGCGCGAGAAGGACTCGATCCGCATCGCCGTCGTGGACGACGGCGCCGGCATCGACCTCTCCGCGCTGCGCGAGAAGGCGGTCGCCAACGGCCTGCTGCACCGCGATCTCGCGGACGACCTGCCGCCCGAGGAGCTGGTCGAGCTCGCCTTCCATCCCGGCCTCTCGACGGCGCGCCAGGTGAGCGACATCTCGGGCCGCGGCGTCGGTATGGACGCCGTGCGCGCGACGCTCGAGTCGCTCGGCGGCGCGGTCACGCTCGAGACGCGGCCCGGCGCCGGGACGACCGCGTGGCTGCGCGTGCCGATCGCCGCCGCCGTGCAGCGCGTGCTGCTCGTCGGGCTCGGACGCGAGACGGTCGCGGTGCCGATCTCCAAGGTCGAACGCGTGGTCGAGGTGGATCCCGCCGCGATCGAGGCGTCGGCGGGCGAGAGCTTCGCGCTGCTCGACGGCGAGCCCGTGCCGGTCCTCGATCTCGCGCGGCGGCTCGGGTGGGACGCTGCGGTGTCGGGCGCCCCGCAGCTCGTGATCGCCGACGTGCGCGGCGAGCGGGTGGCGCTGCGCGTCGGCCGCCTCGCCGGCCAGCAGGACATCTACGTGAAGCCGCTGCCCGCGCTGCTCGCCGGGCTGCGCGCGCTCGCGGGCCTCACCGTGCTAGGCGACGGTCGCCCCGTGTTCCTGCTCGACCTGAACCAGCTGCCTTGAGGAGTCCGGTCCGATGGAATCGCTGAACCTGCATCCCGTCGGTGACGAGCTCGATCGGCTCTGCGAGATGGCCAACGTCGGAGCGGGTCACGCGGCCACGGCGCTCGCGCGGCTGGTGCGGCGTCCGATCCGCATGCAGGCGCCGCGCGTGCGCA
The DNA here is from genome assembly GCA_003576805.1 of Pseudomonadota bacterium. Lineage (GTDB taxonomy): Bacteria > Myxococcota_A > UBA9160 > UBA9160 > PR03 > PR03. The sequence continues at coordinate 4,294 of QEVM01000040.1, forward strand.
TGGGCAGCACGAGCGCCGCGTCGGCCGGAGCCGCAGACGACGCCTGGATCTTCTTCGAGGTGCACGGCGCGATGGGCGGCGCGCTCGTGCTGCGCCTGCCCGCTGCGGCGCGCGCGCTGCTCGTCGGCGAGCTGGTCGGCGAGCACGGGCCCGCCGACTCGGCGCTGCGCGAAGTCGGAAACATCCTCGCGTCGCATGCGCTCTCCGCGGTCGCGGATCTCGTCGGCGCGCGCGTGCTGCCTTCGCTGCCGAGCCTCGTCATCGAGGCGGACGGACCCGCCATCGCGGCGTGGCGTTCGCGCGCGGCGGGGCGCGTGTGCATCGAGACGCATCTCGTCGACGACGCGGGCCGGCCCGCCGTCGATCTCGTGTGGATTCCGGCGGACGCGGCCGGCGGAGCAGCGCCCGCGCCGTTCTGATAGCTTGCGCCTCCGTGGATCGCGATCGGCTGCGCGCATTGTTCGAGAGCGTCCGGCGCGGCGACGTGGACGTGGACGCGGCGCTCGAGCGGCTCGCGCATCTGCCCTTCGTCGACACGCCGCACGCGCGCGTCGACACGCACCGCGCGCTGCGACAGGGCCTGCCCGAGGTCGTCTACGGTCCGGGCAAGACGGCGGAGCAGATCGCGGAGGTGGTCGCGGCGCAGCGCGACGCCGACCTCGACGTGCTGGTGACGCGCGTCGATCCAGCGGCGGCGAACGCCGTGCTGGCGCTCCGTCCCGACGGCGAGTACGAGCCGCAGGGGCGGCTGCTCTGGTTCGGCCGGCGCGACGTTCCCGTCGCCGGCAAGGGAACCATCCTCGTCGTCTCGGCCGGGACGTCCGACGCGCCGGTCGCGTGCGAGGCGGCCGGCGTCGCGCGCCGCTACGGCAACGCCGTCGAGATGCTGGGCGACGTCGGCGTCGCCGGCATTCACCGGCTGCTGGCTTCCTCCGAGCAGCTGCGACGGGCGCGCGTCCTCATCGTCGTGGCCGGCATGGAGGGCGCGCTGCCTTCGGTGGTCGGGGGCATGGTGGACAAGCCCGTGATCGCGGTGCCGACGAGCGTCGGCTACGGGGCGTCGCTGGGAGGCGTCGCCGCGCTGCTCGGGATGCTCACGAGCTGCGCGTCGAACGTGTGCGTGGTGAACATCGACAACGGATTCGGGGCCGCTCATGTCGCGACGCTCATCAACCGGATCTGAGGGCGTTCGCGCGCTGCACCTCGACGCCTTCTCCGGCATCGCGGGCAACATGATGCTCGGCGCGCTGTTGGGGCTGGGCCTGCCGCGGCGCGTGCTCGAGAAGGACCTCGCCGGCCTCGACGTGCCGTTCCGGCTCGTGGTGCAGCGCGTGCGCCGCGGCGCGCTCGACGCCCACTGGGTCGACGTGCAGGTGCGCAGCTCGCGTGCCGCGCGACCGGCCGCCCCGCCGCGCGCGCGCACGCGACACGGCCACGCGCGCGATCACGCACACTCGCACTCGCACGCGCACACGCACGGGCGCTCGTACGCCGAGATCCGCCGCATCCTCACGCGCGCGAAGCTGGAGGCGCCGGTGCGCGAACGCGCGCTCGCGATCTTCGCCGCGCTCGGAGAAGCCGAAGCCGCGGTGCACGGCATCCCCGTCGAACGCGTCCATTTCCACGAGGTGGGCGCGGTCGACGCGATCGTGGACGTGACGGGAACGGCGATCGGTCTGCACCGGCTCGGCGTGGAGCGCATCACCTGCTCGCCGCTGCCGCTCGGACACGGGTCGATCGACACGGAGCACGGCCGCCTGCCGTTGCCTGCGCCCGCGACGCTCGAGCTCTTGCGCGGCGCACCGGTCGTGGCGGCCGGCATCGAATGGGAGACGGTGACGCCGACCGGAGCGGCGATCGTGCGCGCGGTCGTGGACGCGTTCTGCGCGCTGCCCGCGATGACGGTCGACGCGATCGGGATCGGCGCGGGCAACGATCGCAGCGGCGGGCTCCCGAACGTGCTGCGCGCGCTCCTCGGCCGCAGCGGCGGCATCGGATCCGACCGCGTCGCCGTGCTCGAGACGCACGTCGACGACCTCAATCCCGAGCACTTCGACTACCTGATGGAGCGGCTCCTCGAGGCGGGCGCGCTCGACGTCGCGCTGATGCACGTGCAGATGAAGAAGAACCGCCCCGGCTTCGCGATCCGCGTCGTGGCGCGGCCCTCCGAGCGCGCCGCGCTCGCCGGCGTGCTGTTCGCGGAGTCGACCACGCTCGGCGTCCGCGTCACCGAAATGGAGCGCCTCGTGCTCGAGCGCGAGAGCCGGAGCGTGGACACGCAATTCGGTGCCATCCGCGTCAAGATCGCGCGAGACGGACAGGGCCGCGTCACGGCCTCGCCCGAATACGACGACTGCAAGGCGGCGGCCCGGCGCAGCGGCGCGCGCCTGCGCGACGTGGTGCGGGCCGCCGAGCGCGCCGCGCTGGAGAAGCCGTCGACGAGCGGTCCGTCCCGCGCGAAGCCGACCCGTGCAAAGGTGAACCGGCGCTCGCGTTGACAAGGTTCCGTCGGGCCTCCTACGATCGCCTGACATCCAAGCGAGCCGGAGGAGTGTTCGATGGGGGAACTTCCCAACGCGGTCATCAAGCGGCTTCTGACGCAGCACGGCGGTGGCCTGCGCGTGTCGGGTACGGCGATCGACGAGGCGGTGAAGGCGGCCGAGGACTACATCTCGCGGCTGGCGCGAGAGGCGCAGGCCCTCGCGGTGGCCGACAAGCGCAAGACGGTGATGGAGCACGACATCACCAAGGCGCGCGCGAAGATCGAGTCGGGCGGCCTCTGAGCCGCGAGAGTCGTTGGCCTCGTCACGACGAGGCCACGGCTCGACTCGGAGCGAGCGCGCACACGTAGTCGATCCACGCGGCCTCCGCGCCCGGCTCGAAGCCGCCGAAGCGCAGCCCGACTGCAGTGGCGCCCCAGGCTGCGTCCTCTCCCTGTCGGTACGACACTTCTGCGTCGACGCGCAGCGTCTCGCCCGTCTCGGGCAGGTGCAGCGAGTAGCGGCCGTGTATCGGCGCCGCGGCCGCTCCGCGCAGCAGACAGCCCAGACGACCGATCTGCGCCGTCACCGCCGGCGTGTCGCAATCCGGCCACGAGACGGAGAGCGCTCGCTCGTAGCGCGAGAAGCGGCGCCGCTTCCGCTCGACGGCCAGCTGCGCGAGCGCGCCGGCCAGCTTCGAAGGATCGAGCACGCCCGAGAGGTAGCCGCTCGCGCCCGCGGCCTTCGCGGCGACCCGGCGCGGCGGGCTCGGACGCTCGTCGAGCAACACGACCGGGAGGTCGAGGATGCCGGGCAGCGCGCGCAGCGCGGGGACGAGCTCGATTCCGTCGGCGCGGTCGAGTCGGGTCTCGGCGAGCACCATGCCGAACGACTGCGAGCGGAAGGCGTCGATCGCCGACGCCGACGACGTGACGCAGCGCACGTCGAAGCCGCGCAAGCGCAGCGACTCGTGTAGCGGGCGCGCGGCCGCGAGCCCCGTGCCGACGAGCAGCAGCGGCGCGACCCGCAGGGATCGCGGAGCGGGCAGGTCGCAGCTGGTGTCGTCGCGACGCATTGTTGCGTTGCGCTTGCGACGCGCGAGCTCCTCGAGCCGCACCGTCACGTCGATCAGCAGCTCCGTCCCGGAGCCGCCCGGGCTGCGCGGCTCGAACACCCGCTCCTCCGGCTGCGGCAGCACGAGACCGGACAACGGGCCGCGAGACGGGAGGATCACGCGGCCCGGCTCGACGACCGCGGCGCAGGCGCGCTCGTCTTCGAGCCCGAGCGGAATGCTCCAGAGCGGGGCGCCCTGCGGCGCGTCCGCCTCGATGCCGAGGTCGGCGAGCCAGCGGCGTGCGTCGCGCAGCTTGCGAATGCGCGCGGACCACTCGCTCCGGATGCGCGCTTCGATCTCCTCCGCCTTGGCGCAGTCGGTGATCCGGATGGGCGGCAGGTGGAAGAGCGCGCGCGGCGCGACGCACTTGATGCGGTCGTGACCGACCGTGTAGAAGCGCAACGCGCGGAGCACCCGCGACCCATCCGGCGCGTCGAAGGGCTCGGGGCCGACGGGCAGGGTGGCGATGACGGCGCGGCCGCCCGGGAGCACGCCCGCATCGAGGCCCATCGCGCGGAAGCGGCGCTCGAGCACGCGCTGGCGTTGCAGCTCCTCGGCATCGGCCACGCGGGTAAACCCCCGCAGGCGTTTCGACGGATCCGCGCTCCGTCTTGAGCGGACTCTCGGTGAGCGACGCGCCGAAGCAGGAAGGCCCCCCGGCGCGGTCGTGCGCCGGAGGGCCTTCGAGAGTCACGCCGTTTCGCGGCGACTACATGCCGGGCATGCCGCCCATCCCGCCCATGCCGCCAGCGGGACCGTGGTCGTGCTTCTCCTGCGGCTTCTCCGCCACCATCGCCTCGGTGGTGAGCAGCAGCGACGCGACCGAGGCCGCGTTCTGGAGCGCCGAGCGAACCACCTTGGTCGGGTCGATGACGCCGGCCTTCACGAGATCCTCGTAGGTCTCGGTCGCCGCGTTGAAGCCGAAGGCGCCCTTGGCGTTCTTCACCTTCTCGATGACGATCGAGCCGTCGATGCCGGCGTTCTGCGAGATCATGCGCAGCGGCTCCTCGACCGCGCGTCGCACGATGTTCACGCCGGCCTTCTGCTCGTCCTGCAGCTTGCCTTCGACGTCGGCGAGGACCATCTGCGCCCGCAGCAGCGCGACGCCGCCGCCGGGCACGATGCCCTCCTCGACCGCCGCGCGCGTGGCGTGCAGCGCGTCCTCGACGCGCGCCTTCTTCTCCTTCATCTCGGTCTCGGTCGCGGCGCCCACCTTGATGACCGCCACGCCGCCGACGAGCTTCGCGAGCCGCTCCTGCAGCTTCTCGCGGTCGTAGTCGCTCGTCGTCTCCTCGACCTGCTTGCGGATCTCGTTGCAGCGGCCCTCGATCTCCTTCCGGGTGCCGGCGCCGTCGATGATCGTCGTGTTGTCCTTGTCGATCACGACCTTCTTGGCGCGGCCGAGGTCCTTCAGCGTCACGTTCTCGAGCTTGAGACCGAGCTCTTCCGCGATGACCTGGCCGCCGGTGAGGATGGCCATGTCCTGGAGCATCGCCTTGCGGCGGTCGCCGAAGCCCGGCGCCTTCACCGCGGCGGCGTGCAGCGTGCCGCGGATCTTGTTCACGACGAGCGTCGCGAGGGCTTCGCCCTCGATGTCCTCGGAGACGATCAGCAGCGGCCGGCCCTGGCGAGCGACCTGCTCGAGCAGCGGGAGCATGTCCTTCATGTTCGAGATCTTCTTCTCGTGGAGCAGGATCACCGGCTCCTCGAGGACGACCTCCATGCGCTCCGGATCGGTCACGAAGTACGGCGAGAGGTAGCCGCGGTCGAACTGCATGCCCTCGACGACCTCGAGGACCGACTCCATCGACTTGGCTTCCTCGACCGTGATCACGCCTTCCTTGCCGACCTTCTCCATCGCCTCGGCGATCATCTTGCCGATCGTGTCGTCGCCGTTCGCGGAGATGGTGCCGACCTGCGCGATCTCGCTCTGGTCGCGCGTCGGCTTCGACATCTTCTTGAGCTCGCCGACCATCGCCTCGACGCTCTTGTCGATGCCGCGCTTGAGCTCCATCGGGTTCATGCCGGCGACCACGAGCTTGCTGCCCTCGCGGAAGATCGCCTGCGCGAGAACGGTCGCCGTGGTCGTGCCGTCGCCCGCGACGTCCGACGTCTTGGAAGCGACCTCGCGCACCATCTGCGCGCCCATGTTCTCGAACTTGTCTTCGAGCTCGACCTCCTTCGCCACCGTGACGCCGTCCTTGGTGACGGTCGGCGAGCCGAAGCTCTTCTCGATGATGACGTTGCGGCCCTTCGGGCCGAGCGTCACGCGCACCGCGTTCGCCAGCGCGTTGACGCCGGCGAGGATGCGCGCGCGCGCCTCCTGGTCGTACTTAATTTCCTTGGCTGCCATCGCGACCTCCTGCCCCTACTCGAGGATGGCGAGGACGTCGTCCTCGCGGATGATGGTGTGCTCTTCGCCGTCGAGCTTGACCTCGGTGCCGGCGTACTTGGAGAACAGCACCTTGTCGCCCTTCTTGACGGTGAGCTCCTGCAGCTTGCCGTCGTCGAGCACGCGGCCCTTGCCGACCGCGATCACTTTGCCCTCCTGGGGCTTCTCCTTGGCGGTGTCCGGGATGATGATCCCGCCCTTGGTCTTCTCCTCCTCCTCGATTCGCTTCACCAGGATGCGATCGTGGAGCGGCTGAATCTTCATGCTCTCCTCCTCCTGAAAGTGGATTCCGGTGCGGGGCGCGCGTCCGGGCCTGACTTGGGGTGCGCCCGGCGGCGCTCCAGGGCGGTCGCTCGATCGGGACGGCCCCGCCCGCGCCTGCTCGATCGATTTCGCATTGGCCTGGCACTCGCAGCACGCGAGTGCCAAACGCCGGCCGAATCTATGGGCTCGGCTGGGGCGCTGCAAGGGTGAGCGAGCCGGGCGCACGGCCCGCCGGTCGGCTAGCTTTCGCCTCGTTTTCGACAGGTGGCCCATGGCTCTCACCCGGCGGCAGCGCGAGATCTACGACTACGTCTGCGAGTTCATCGCGGAGCACGGCTACTCGCCGAGCCTCGAGGAGATCGGCGCGCGCTTCGAGCTCGCGTCGGTCGCGACCGTGCACAAGCACGTCGCGCAGCTCGTCGCGAAGGGCTGGCTGCGCAAGTCGTGGAACCGCTCGCGCTCGCTCGAGCCGGTCGGCGCCGACCCGGCGGCGGAGGCGCTCACGCTGCCGCTGCTCGGTGTCGTCGCGGCAGGTGCGCCGATCGAGCCGGTCGAGATCGAGGAGCGCATCGCCGTGCCGCGCGAGCTGGTGCGCCGGCCGGAGACGAGCTTCGTGCTGCGCGTGCGCGGCGATTCGATGATCGACGAGCAGATCCGCGACGGCGACTTCGTGATCGTCGAACGCCGCAGCGAGGCGCGCGACGGCGACACGGTCGTCGCGGTGGTGCGCGGCGGCGAGGCGACGCTGAAGAAGTGGCAGCGGCGCGGGCCCGTGGTCCGCTTGATCCCCGCCAACGCACGGATGAAGCCGATCGAGGTGCCGTTGCGGGACGTCGAGGTCCGCGGCGTCGTGCGCGCCCTGATGCGGAGCTACTGACGCTCGCTGGCGCCGCTTCCGGTCGAAGCTAGGCTCCGTCGCGTTCTTCTTGCATTCCAAGGACTTGCACGTGGTCATCCTGACGCGCGCCGCCGACTTCTCGGCCTCGCTCCGCATCTGCCGTCCCGATCTCTCCGCGGAAGAGAACCGCGCGCGCTTCGGCAGACTCGCCTCGCAGCACGGACACAACTACCGGCTCGAGGTCAGCGTGCGCGGCGAGCCCGATCCCGTCACCGGCATGGTGATGGATCTGAAGGACCTCAAGGCGGTCATCGAGCGCGAGGTGATGGCCCGCTTCGACCATCGCGACTTGAACCGCGACACGCCCTACTTCGAGAAGCAGCCGCCCACGCCGGAACGCTTCGCCCTGGTGCTGTTCGAGCTGCTGCGCCAGGCGCTCGGACCGGCCCTGCATGCGGTTCGGCTGCGCCAGGACGACGATCTCTGGGTGGACGTCCAGAGCGACGCGGCGTGATCCTCGTGACCCGCCGCTACCGTTTCCCCGCGGCCCACGTGCTGCGCAGCGGGAATCTCTCCGACGCCGACAACGCGCGCGTGTACGGCAAGTGCGCGAATCCCGCGGGCCACGGTCACGACTACGGCCTCGAGGTCACGCTGGGCGGGCCGCTCGACGCCGAGACCGGCGTGGTGTTCCCGATCGACCGGCTCGACGCGCTGGTGGGCGAGCGTGTGCTCGCGCGGCTGTCGCACCGGCTGCTCAACGACGATCCGTGGTTCGCGGACACGGTGCCGACGGCGGAGGAGATCGCGCTCGCGATCGAACGCGAGCTGCGCGAGGCGGTGTCGGCGGAGTCGTCGGCGCGCGTCGTGCGCGTCCGCCTGCTCGAGACGCGGCGCAACTTCTTCGCGTGCGGGGAGATGGCGGGATGAACGGAGACGAGGCGCCGGATCGGATCGAGGAACTGATCGCGTCGATGCTCTCGCAGCTCGGCGAAGACCCGAAGCGCGAGGGGTTGCTGAAGACACCGGGCCGCGTCGCCCGCTCGATGCGCTTCCTGACCTCGGGCTACGCGCAGGATCCGATCGAGATCCTGAACAACGCGGTGTTCGAGGAGAGCTACGACGAGATGGTGTTGGTGAAGGACATCGGCTTCTACAGCCTGTGCGAGCACCATCTGCTGCCGTTCTTCGGCCGCGTTCACGTCGCGTACATCCCGGATGGTCGGATCGTCGGGCTCTCGAAGCTGCCGCGCATGGTGGGGATGTTCTCGCGGCGGCTGCAGGTGCAGGAACGACTCACGACGGACATCGCCGGCGCGCTCGAGACCGTGCTGCGGCCGAAGGGCGTCGCCGTGGTCGCCGAGTCCATCCACTTGTGCATGATGATGCGGGGCGTCGAGCAGCAGAACGCGTTCGCCATCACGAGCTCGCTGCGCGGCGAGTTCGCCGACGACCCGAAGACGCGCGCGGAGTTCATGGAGTTGATCCGCCACCCGAAGCCGTCGTTCGCCTGACGAGTCGGCCGCCCGACCGCCCGGTCGTGACGCGTCTCCGAAGCCGCCGCACCGGCGCTCCGAATGTCCCAGCAAGCTCGCGAAATACCGAAGTTTTCGCGTCGTGACGCGAGGCGTAAATTTTCGTTGACTTCGATCCAATTGAGGTTAGGATTGCCGCGCACACCCAGACCACCGGGGGGTGGGACCGCGAAGCACCTGCTCCGCGCTCCGACACCGGTCGTCGAGCGAGCCGATTGATCGAGGCTTCTGCCGTCGAGCCATGGAGGGGTGGCTCGACACTTCCGCTGCGCCGGATCCAGGCCGTGGCAGCGAATCGCAGAGCGACTCGACGCCCGTTCGGCCCCTGGGTGCATGAGCGGCCTGCACCTCCCAGCCGGCCCCGGAAAAGCTCCGGGGCTGAGGCATTTGGAGGGCGGGACCGCAGTCGGCCGACCCGGACGAATGGGCGAGAGCCCGGCCGGAGCGGCGGAGGTGAGGCAATGGCCGGAGAGCGAATCGCCCGACGAGGACTGGGCGGCGCCATCAAACAGCGTGGCGAGCGCCGTGACGGCGAGCTCGGCGCAGAGACCGACTTCCAGGCGCTCGGCACGGTGGACCAGCTCGTCGCGCACGCCGCCCGGCTCGCGACGCTGCGCACCGCCGACGACGCGCGCGATCGCGAGCGCAGCGCGCTGGTTTCGTACTTCCGCGACATCGCGGCGATTCCGACGCTGACCAAGGACCACGAGGTTCTGCTCGCGAAGGAGATCGAGGCGAGCACCCGCGCGTTCCGCGAGGGCATGCGCAGCATTCCGCTCACGGCCCGCGAGGTGATCGGCATCTGGCGCGAGCTCAAGAACGAGGAGCGCGTGACCGGGAAGATGTCCGAGTCGTTCGGCTCGGGCTCGCCCGACGGCGAGGATCTCACCGCGCGCGTCGACACCGCGCTCTCGAAGGTCGAAACCCTGCTGCGCCAGCGGGACGACCTCGTCTCCGGCGTGAAGCGGATGCCCGCGAAGGACCGCGCCAAGGCGCTCGACCGCCTGGACCGCAAGCTGAGCCAGCGCCTCGACGAGGCCGACCTCGCCATGCAGATCCTCGGACGCATCCGCGGACGCCTGCTCGAGGTGCGCCGCGAGGCGATGCGCGCGCAGCGCGATCAGCGTGCCGAGGAGACGCGCCGCGCGGCGGGTCGCCGCAGCGGCGAGACGCCCGCGCGCGAGCGCGCCGCGGCGCTCGAGTCGCGCATCGGTCTCGACCTCGAGACCTTCCTGCGCCGGATGAGCCAGATCGAGGACTCCTGGGATCGCCTGATGGAGGTGAAGAACACCTTCGTCCAGCACAACCTGAAGCTGGTCGTGGCGATCGCGAAGGACTTCCGGAACATGGGGATCACCTTCCAGGATCTGATCCAGGAAGGGAACCTGGGCCTGATCCGCGCGGTCGAGAAGTTCGACTACCACCGCGGTCACAAGTTCTCGACCTACGCGGTCTGGTGGATCCGGCAGGCCTTCATCCGCGCGATCCAGAACCACTCGCGGACGATCCGCATCCCGAGCCACGTGCACGACACGCTGCTCAAGTACCACCGCGCCTTCGCGGAACTCGAGACGCGGCTGGGCCGCGACCCGTCGCCGCAGGATCTCGCGAAGGCCCTGAAGATGCCGGCCGAGCAGGTCGAGCAGCTCCAGCGCATGACGCGCGAGCCGGTCAGCCTCGAGGCCGAGGTGCGCGGGACCGACACCAAGCAGGTGAAGGACTACGTGAAGGACCCCGACGCGGTGTCGCCGCTCGAAGGGCTGGACCACGCGCGCCTCGAGCGCGAAACCCACGACGGCATCGCGCTGCTGTCGGCGCGCGAGCAGAACATCCTGCGCTGGCGGTTCGGCATGAGCGGCGAGAAGGAGCACACGCTCGAGGAGATCGGCGCCAAGCTCGGTCTCTCGCGCGAGCGCGTCCGCCAGCTCGAGGCCCGCGCGCTCGCGAAGCTGCGCGCTTCCGATCACGGCGACCGGCTGCGCGCCTTCGTCGTCGCCGACCTCGCGCTCTAGCCGGCCGTAGAACCGGGCGGCGGCCTTCGGGCCGCCGCCGTCTTCCTCAGCCCTTCGCGTCGGGCGACAGCGCGGAGAGGTCGACGAGCAGCTCTCCATCCTTGGCGAGCCGCGTGCGCGCCTGTCGCATCCACTCGCCGCGAAGCTGGTCCTTGCGCGCCTCGAGCAGGCGCTTGCGCTCCGCCGGCGTCTCTCGCGCGATGTCCTCGCCCGTCGGTCCGCGCCGCTCCAGCACCTGCAGCAGCACCAGCTTCTCTCCGACGTCGAACACGCGATCCAGGCTCGGCTTGGCCGGGTCGGCCGCGAACGCAGCCGTCACGACTTCCGGCGCGGCTCCGAGGCCGGGCAGGTAGCCGTCGCGACGGCGGCGCAGCCATTCGGAGGTCTTGATCTCCACCTTCGCGTCGCGCGCCGCGTCTTCCAGCGTCTGACCGCCGCGGATCGCCGCGAGGAGCCGATCGCTCGTCTCGCGCGCGAGCTCGCGGGCGCGATCCGCGTTGGCGAGCTCCTCCGCGATCGATCGCGACACCTCCTCGAACGACTGATCCTTCGCGGGCTCGTGCGCCTCGGTGCGGATCACGTGAAAGCCGAAGTCGGTTCGCACCACCTCGCTGGTCTCGCCCGGCTCCAGGCGGAACGCCACCTCCTCGAAGGCGGGCACCATCTGGCCGCGCGCGAACAAGCCGAGGTCGCCGCCGCTCTCCTTCGAGCCCGGGTCCTCGCTCAGCTCCTGCGCGACCTTCTCGAACGCCTCGCCCTTCTCGATGCGGGCTGCGGCTTGGTCGATGCGCTGGCGCGCTTCGGCGACCCGGTCTTCCGCGGCGTCCTTCTCGACCCGGATCAGGATGTGACGCGCGCGCACGCGCTCGGGAACCTTGTAGCGCTCCGGGTGCTCGTCGTAGAAGCGGCGCAGGCGCTCCTGCTCGCTCGCGAGCAGCTTCTCGATGGCCTCGTCGTCCGCCTGGACGCCGACCGGCGGGCGTTCCTGGTCCAGGGCGACGAAGGCGATCCGCACCTCCTCGAGCCGCGTGCGCACCGCGTCGCGCGCCTCGGCCTCGGAGACGGCAGCGCCCGCGTCGATGACGCTCAGCAGCTTCGAGAAGAGGATGTCGTCGCGCACCTCCTGGACGAAGCGCGCTTCGCTGCCGAAGCGGCGGATCGCGAACTCGCGAACCGCCTTGCCGTCGTAGGACCCGTCGGACGCGCGAAAGGCGCGCTGGACCAGCTCCTTCACCTCGGCGTCGGTCGCCTGCAGCCCGATCCGCTCCGCCTCGCTCGCCAGCACCGCGCGCTGGATCAGCTGGTCGGCGGACATCTGGTCGAGGTACTGACCCGCAGCTTGGGCGTCGAACGCCTCGCCCAAACTCTCCCGCAGCCGCTGCTCCTGGTCGTCGCGGACGCGCTGCAGGTCGGTGAGGAAGTAGCGGCGCTCGCCGAGCTGCACGAGCGCTCCCTGCTCGCCGCCGGGACCCGCACCGGGGCCACCGAGACCGAGATAGGCGACGAACACGCCGGCGATGATGAACACCACGCCGCCGACGAAGTAGCGGTGGCTGCGTCGCAGCAGCTCGAGCATCCGAACCTCCCGATGTCGCCGAAGCTCGCAAAACGTACGAGGCGCGTGCGAGGCGCGCGTCGCGGTCGCGTCACCCCGACGACGGCAAGCCGAGTAGGCTACGACCGGCGCAGGCGAGCAGCAACCACCGTGCGGAATCCCGCGTCGCCGGTTGATCGCCCGGGGGAGCGACTGTTACGCTTGCCGCCGTCCGCCTCCGCGTCGAAGGATCTCGGAAAACCCGGCATTTAGCCCCGCGACGCGCCGACTCGTGCACCGTGTCGCGCAAGGAGCGACGCCACCTTGCTCAACCGCATCCTCGGTTGGTTCTCGAACGACCTCGCCATCGACCTGGGCACCGCGAACACGCTCGTCTACGCGAAAGGCAAGGGCATCGTCGTCTCGGAGCCGAGCGTCGTGGCCGTCACGAAGGACGGTCGCGGACCGGGCAAGGTCCGCGCCGTGGGACGCGAGGCGAAGGAGATGCTCGGCCGCACGCCGGGCAACATCGTCGCGATCCGGCCGATGAAGGAAGGCGTGATCGCCGACTTCGAGATCGCGGAGGCGATGCTCGCGCACTTCATCCGCAAGGTGCACAACCGCTCGACGATGGTTCGCCCGCGCATCGTCGTCGCGGTGCCCTCGGGCATCACCGAGGTCGAGAAGCGCGCCGTGCGCGAATCCGCGATGTCCGCCGGCGCCCGCGAGTGTTACCTGATCGAGGAGCCGATGGCGGCGGCGATCGGCGCCGGGCTCCCGGTGACGGAGCCCTCCGGCAACATGATCGTCGACATCGGCGGCGGCACCACCGAGGTCGCGGTGCTCTCGCTCTCGGGCATCGTGTACGCCAACTCGACGCGGGTCGGCGGCGACAAGATGGACGAGGCGATCATCAATTACGTCAAGCGCAAGTACAACCTGCTGATCGGCGAGCGCACCGCCGAGCTGGTCAAGATCAACATCGGCACCGCGTTCCCGACCGACGAGATCCGCTCGCTCGAGGTGAAGGGCCGCGATCTCGTGGCGGGCGTCCCGAAGACGCTCGAGCTCAAGTCGGACGAGATCTGCGAAGCGCTCGCCGAGCCCGTCAACACCATGGTCGAGAGCGTGAAGATCGCGCTGGAGTCGACGCCGCCCGAGCTGTCCGCGGACATCGTGGACAAGGGAATCGTGATGACCGGCGGCGGCGCGATGCTCGCGAACCTCGACCTGCTGCTGCGCGAGGCCACCGGGCTGCCGGTGATGCTGGCCGAAGATCCCCTCACGGCCGTGGTGCTCGGCACGGGGCGCTGCCTCGACGAGCTCGAGCTGCTGCGCGAAGTGGCGGTCCGCTCGTAACACGAGCGCTCTGCCGGCGACGCGCGAGCGCCGCGGCGGACGCCGGTGGCGCGCGGGGCGTCGTGCAGCGGGCTTCGACGAACGAAGAAACCCTCCATCTGGAAGGCGGACCGTGCCCTTCCGGGCGGGCGTCGCGAAGAGCGACGTCGCGCCAGCGGAGTTCCTGATGCGCGAGCTACTCGAGCGACTGCGGGTTCCGCTGCTGCTCGTGCTGCTCGCGACGCTCTCGCTGATCGTGCTCGCCTCCGATCGCCGCGCGATGGCGCGGCGCGCCGACGAGCGCGGGCTGCTGCCGGGCATCCTGATCGAGCTGGCCGTGCCCGTGCAGAAGGCGCTTTCGCTGCCGGCGGAGCTCGCACGCACCGGCTGGGGCCGCTACGTCGCGCTGCTCGACGTGCGCAGCGACAACGAACGCCTGCGCGCGCGCATCGCGGAGCTCCAGGAGGAGAACCTCCAGTACCGCGAGGCGCTCGTGGAGAGCGGGCGCCTGCAGCGCATCGCCGAGATGCGCACCGACTTCGAGGCGCCGATGCGGCCCGCGCAGGTCGTCGGCCAGGACGTGTCGCCGTGGTTCCGGTCGGTGCTGGTGGATCGCGGCGCCGGTGACGGCGTCCGCTCCGGCATGCCCGTCGTGACCGAGGCCGGCGTCGTCGGCCTCGTCACGGCCACCTCGCCGCACGCCGGGCGCGCGATGCTGCTGCTCGACGCGCAGAGCGCGGTCGACGCGCTGGTGCAGCGCAGCCGTGCGCGCGGGATCGTGCGCGGCGACGGCACCGACCGGCTGAGCTTCGAGTTCTTCGTGCGCGGCGACGACGTCCAGGTCGGCGACATCGTGATCACCTCCGGCTTCGGCGGCGTGTATCCGAAGGGTCTTCGCATCGGCGAGGTGGTGGAGGTGGAGCCGCCGGGCGAGCGGCTGCTGCAGCGCGCCGTGCTGCGGCCCGCCGTCGACTTCGGCCGGCTCGAACAGATCTTCGTGATGCTCTGGCGCGGACCGACGCTCGATCTGCTCTACGAAGGCTTCGGCGACGCGCCCGAGCGGGCCGACGCCCAGCCGCAGGGGGCGCCCGGCTCGTGAGGCCGATCGCCGTCTCGTTCGCGCTCGCCGCCGTCGCGTCGTGGCTCGTGGGCGCAGTCTCGCCGTGGCTGCCGCGCGGCGGGCTGCCGGATCCCGCGCTGCTGTTCGCGATCGCGCTCGGGCTGCACCTGCCCGGCGTGCGCGGCGCGATCGCGGCGTGGGCGGTGGGCTGGCAGGCCGACCTGCTCTCGGGAAGCCCGCTCGGGCTGTTCTCGTTCACGTGCCTCGTCGCGTGGGTCGCGGCGCGGCTCGGCGAGCGGCAGCTCGCGCTCGCGCGGCCGGTCGCGCTGGTTCCCTTCACCGCCGCGCTCACCATCGCGCAGGCGGCGCTGCTGGTGCTGCTCGATCTCGGTCCCGCGGCCGACGACCCGCGCACGCTGCCGGTGCTCGTCGTCCACGTGTTGGCCAACGCGATCGCCGTCTCGTTCGTGAGCCGTCTCGTCGGCGCCACGGCGAGCGGCGCGGACGCGGCCGAAGCGCAGCGCAGCGGGCTGCGCTTCGACGCCGGAGCGCCGCTGCGATGAGCTCGCTCGGCAGCATGGGAAGCTGGATCGACGAGTTCTTCGAGCAGCGGCTGCGGCTGTTCGGGCTGGTCATGCTCGGCTTCTTCGCGCTCTTCGTGGTGCGGCTCTTCCAGCTCCAGGTGGTCGAGGGCGACCAGCATCTCGAGCGGTCGCAGCGCAACTCGATCCGGACCGAGCGCATCGCCTCGCCGCGCGGCGAGCTGACCGACCGCGAGGGCCGCGTGCTCGCCTCGACCCGCTCGGCGTTCGAGCTCGAGGTGGTGCCGAGCGAGCTGCGCGACAAGGAGCGCACCTTCGCCCTGCTCGGCGCGCTGATCGGCGAGCCGTCGGAGCGCGCGCGCGAAGGCGTGCTCGCCGCCCGCGGCCGGGCGCGCTTCCAGCCGGTGCGCCTCGCCGACGACCTCACGTTCGAGCAGCTCGCCCGCGTCGAGTCGCACCGCTACGCGCTGCCCGGTGTACTCACCGAGGTGTATCCGCGCCGCGAGTACCCCTACGGCGCGCTTGCCGCGCACGTGATCGGGACGATCGGCGAGATCCGGATCGAGCAGCTCGAGGAACGCCGCTTCGCCGGCTACAAGCCGGGCGAGTCGGTGGGGCAGACCGGCGTCGAATCGCTGCTCGAGCCGCACCTGCGCGGCCGCGCCGGCGGCCGCAACGTGATCGTCGACGTCGCCGGCCGGGCCGTCGAGGTGCTCGACCAGGTCGATCCGCGCGCCGGCGGCCGCGCCGTGCTCACGCTCGACGTGGATTTGCAGCAAATCGCGGAGGACGGGCTCGCGGCCGCGGCGCTGCCGGGCGATCCCGCGGCAGGCGTCGTGGTCGCGCTCGACCCGCGCGACGGCGACGTGCTCGCGCTCGCGTCGCTGCCCGACTTCGACCCCAACTCGTTTCCGGGCGGCATCGACTCCGCCACCTGGAAGGCGCTGACGTCGGATCCGCTGAAGCCGCTGCAGGATCGCGCCGTGGCGGGTCAGTTCCCGCCGGGCTCCACCTACAAGCCGTTCGTCGCGGCGGTCGCGCTGCAGGAGAAGGTGCGCACGCCGAGCACGGGCATCTTCTGCCCGGGCAGCTTCGCCTTCGGCAACCACACCTTCCGCTGTTGGAAGCGCACGGGCCACGGCGGCGTCGATCTCCACCGTTCGCTGACACAGTCTTGCGACGTCTATTACTACCGGACGGGCCTCGAGATCGGCATCGACCGCATGGCGAAGTACATGCTCGCCTTTGGCCTCGGCGCGCCGACCGGCATCGGGCTCGAGAACGAGCGCTCGGGCGTCGTTCCGAGCAGCGAGTGGAAGCAGAAGCGGCTCGGCCAGCCGTGGTACTCGGGCGAGACGGTGTCCGCCTCGATCGGGCAGGGCTACGTGCTCACCACGCCGCTGCAGCTCGCGGTCGCGTACGGCGCGCTCGGCACCGGCCGGCTCGTGAAGCCGCGGCTCGTACGCGAACGCCACGCGCCCGACGGCGCGGTCACGCCCGAGCCCGTCGAGGTGGTGCACGAGGTGCCGATCGACGCGCAGCACCTCGAGCGCGTGCGCAAGGGGCTGCGCGGCGTGGTGCAGGACGGCGGCGGCACCGGCCGCCGCGCGCAGGTCCCCGGCCTCGACGTCGGCGGCAAGACCGGCACCTCGCAGGTCGTGAAGCTCGACAAGGTGAAGGGCCTCAAGCACCACCAGATCCCGTGGAAGTACCGCGACCACGCTTGGTTCGCGGCGGTCGCGCCCGTCGACGCGCCCGAGATCGTGGTCGTCGTGCTGGTCGAGCACGGCGGCGGCGGCGGCGCGAACGCGGCGCCGGTCGCGCAGCGGGTGCTGGCGCGCTGGTGGGAGAAGAGGAACGGCGGGCCGGGCGGGCCGCCGCTCCAAGCCGCGTCGGTCGTGTCGCCCGAGCCGCAACACGACCACGACGCCACGAGCGAGGCTCCGCATGGCGCGGATTGAGCGCCGGCTCGCCCAACACTACGAGTGGTGGCTGGTGGGCCTGATCGTGCTCCTGATCGGGCTCGGGCTCGCGAACCTGATGTCGGCCACGCATCCGGAGAGCGAGGCGCTCGTATCGCCGACCGTGCGCCGCCAGCTCGCCGCGCTCGCGCTCGGCGCCATCGGATTCACCGGCGCCGTCGCGATCGACTACCGCCACCTTGAGCGCTGGGCGCCGTTCCTCTACGCCGCGACGCTGCTGCTGCTCGGCGTCACGCTCGCGCTCGCGCCGGTCACGCGCGGCAACCAGAGCTGGCTCGTGTTCGGTCCGATCCGGCTGCAGCCCTCCGAGCTGGCGCGCGTCGGCATGGTCGTCATGCTCGCGCGCTGGTTCCACCGCAACGCGCCGGGCGAGGTGCGGCGCCTGCGCGACCTGCTCCAGCCCGGCCTGATCGCCGCGGGAACGGTCGGACTGATCATCCTCCAGCGCGACATGGGCGTCGCGATCCTCACGCTCGCGGTGGCGTGCACCTATCTCTTGTTCGTGCGCATTCCGCTGCGCTCGTGGGCCGCGGTGGCGGGGACGGCGGTCGCGATCCTGGCGGTCGTGTGGCTCTTCGCGCTCGCGCCCTACCAGAAGAGCCGCATCCTCGACGTCGTGGATCCGGCGCGCGATCCGCTCGCCTCCGGCTACCAGGCGAACCAGTCGCGCATCGCGATCGGGTCGGGCGGCCTGTTCGGCAAGGGCTACATGGAGGGCACGCAGACGCAGCTGCGTTTCCTGCCGACCCAGCACACCGACTTCATCTTCTCGGTGCTCGCGGAGGAATGGGGCATGGTCGGCGCGGCCACCGTGCTGACGCTCTACCTCTCGCTGCTGATCTGGGGGCTCTTCATCGCGCGCGGGTCGAAAGACCTGTTCGGCTCGTTGCTGGCCGTGGGGGTCGTCGGGATGTTGTTCTGGCCAGCCGTGGTGAACGTCTTGATGGTCGTCGGCCTCGCGCCGGTGATCGGCGTGCCGCTGCCGCTCTTCTCCTACGGCGGCTCCTCGCTGCTCGCGACGATGACCGCGCTCGGGCTGCTGCTCAACGTGTCGCTGCGGCGGTACATGTTCTAGGTCCGCGTCCCGGCCTCTCCCGATCCGGGGTAGCCTCCCGCCCATGAGCTCGACGGTCCGCAAGCGAACGGCGCCGCGCACCGGCGCCTTCTTCGACATGGACAAGACGCTGATCGCGGAGAACTCGGGCTCGCTCTACATGAAGTACCGCTACGAGCGCGGCGAGGTGGACGGCTGGGACCTCGCCAAGGGCCTGTTCGCGTACCTCCGCTACAAGGCCGGCGTGCTCGACATCCGCGCCTTCACGCAGCAGGCGATGCAGGAGTTCCGCGGCCAGAGCGAACGGCGCCTGCTGCGCGAGGCGCGCGAGTTCGTCGAGCAGCTCGTGCTGCCGACCGTGTACCCCGAGGCGATCGAGCTGGTGCGCTGGCACCAGGCGCAGGGCCACGTCGTCGCGATCGTGTCGGGCGCGACCAAGTTCGTGGTCAAGCCGCTCGCCGAGGCGCTCGCCATCAAGCACTACCTCTACACGCGGCTGGAGGTGGAGCACGGGCGCTTCACGGGCCGCGTGATCGACCCGATCTGCTTCGAGGAAGGCAAGATCTACTGGCTGCAGCAGTTCATCGACGAGCGCGGCATCGACCTGGCCAAGAGCTGGTTCTACACCGACTCGGTGACGGACCTGCCGCTGCTGGACCTGGTCGGACACCCGGTCGCGCTCAATCCCGACCCGTTCCTGTTCCGCGCGGCGAAGCGGCGCCACTGGCCGGTGCGCTTCCTCGAGCCGCCCGCGCCGGCGCCCGCGACCACGGACGCCGTCACCGCGGGCGACGCGGTGCACGCCGTGGTCGAGACCGTCGAGTCGCTCGACCGCGAGTAGCCGCGGCGCGGGAGCGCGCGCAGCGCGCTCAGCCGATCAGCTTCTTCGCCATCGCCTCGAACGCGGACTTCGGGCGCGCGCCCGTGATCTGCTCGATCACGACGCCGCCCTTGAAGGCGAGAATCGTCGGGATCGCGCGCACGCCGTAGCGAGCCGGCGTGGCCGGATTCTCGTCGACGTTCATCTTGACGACCTTCACCTGGCCGCCGTAGCTCGCGGCGATGTCGGCGATGATCGGCGCGATCGCGCGGCACGGCGCGCACCACTCGGCCCAGAAGTCCACGATCGCCGGCACGTCCGACTGCAAGATCTCGGCGTCGAAATTCTGATCGGTGACCTCGACAACTCCGGCCATGGCTTCGTCTCTCCTTGCAGGGCTTCCGGGGCTCGCGCCCACTAGGTGTAGCGCCTCGAATGCCGCGCGGCCCGGCGGATCCGCCGCGTCAGCCGCCGGGTCGCTGCAGTGCGCGCCGCGCCCATTCGGTGGTCGTGGTGGCCGTCGCCGCGTCCGTCTCGTCGAGCCACGCCTCGACGCCGCCGCGCACGACCGCCGCGCACGAGCGAGACGCGCGCTGCGCCCGCACGCACGAGCCGCGCCGCGGCGCGGCGTGCGTCGCGGTCGGCGCGTGCGACCACGATCAGCGCCCGCGCCGACGCGATCCCGTCCGGCAGCGGCGCGTCGGGTCCGAGCAGCTCGGCGTTCGCGACCACCGGATCGGCCTCGGCGCTGCGCACCTGCACGAGCCGCGCGCCCTCGCGCCACGGCGCGGCAACATCGCAGCGCCGCGCCGGCGCTCGCGTTGACGCTGGTGCGGCACGCCGATATCTTGAGCCGGCCCATCTGCTCGGATTTCCAGCGGATTTCAGCGCCCCGCGGAGGATGCTTGGCCGATCGGTCCGGTGACGGCGCCGCGCGCGTGCGCGCGATCTTCGAGGAGAGCGCGCGCGTCAAGCGCGCCATGGCCGAGCAGTCGGCCGACGCGATCGCGCGCGCGGCCGCGATGGTCGCGGAGAGCCTGCGCGCCGGCGGCCGCGTCCTGCTCTTCGGCAACGGCGGCTCCGCGTCCGACGCGCAGCACATCGCCGGCGAGTTCTGCGGCCGGCTCTCGCGCGAGCGGCCCGCGCTCTCCGCGATCGCGCTGACCGCCAACACCTCGGATCTGACCGCGCTCGGCAACGACTACGGCTTCGAGCGCGTGTTCGCCCGGCTCGTCGAGGCGCACGGCCGCGCCGGCGACGTCGCGATCGCGATCTCCACGTCGGGCAACTCGCCGAACGTGCTGGCCGCCGTCGCGACCGCGCGCGAACGCGGCCTGCGCACGATCGCCTTCTCGGGACGCGGCGGCGGCAAGCTCGCGGGTGCGGTGGAGCTCGCGCTGGTCGTGCCGTCCGACGACACGCAGCGCATCCAGGAGTCGCACATCGCGGTCGGGCACGCGCTCGCCGAGCTCGTGGACGACGCGCTCTTCCCGCGTTCGTGATGCGCGACGTGCCGGCCTCGCCGCCTTCGCCGCCGCGCATCGACCGCAGCCGCGTGCGCACCGTGCCGGCGCGCCGGCGCCCGAGCAAGGTCGCGCGCGCCGACGAGGGACGCCCGCACCGGCGCGGCGCATCGTTCGCCGCGTTCCTCGACTCGCTGCCGCACCTGCTCGGCGCGCAGGATCTGCGCGATGCGATCGACGCGGCCGCGACCGCGCGCGAGCGCGGCCGGCCGCTGCTCTGGGGACTCGGCGCGCACGTGATCAAGGTGGGGCTCGCGCCGGTCCTCGTCGATCTCGTGGAGCGAGGCTTCGTCACCGGCATCCTCATGAACGGCGCGGGCTGCGTGCACGACCTCGAGCTCGCGATGATGGGCGCGACCAGCGAGGACGTCGGGCCCGCGCTCGACGACGGCAGCTTCGGCATGGCGCGCGAGACGAGCGAGCGACTCAACGCCGCGATCGCGGCCGGCGCACGCGACGGGCTCGGCATGGGCGCGGCGATCGGCCGCGAGCTGCTGCGCGGCCGCTATCCGCACCGCAAGCGCTCGATCCTCGCGGCCGCGGCGCGGCGCGGCGTGCCCGTCACCGTGCACGCCGCCATCGGCACCGACATCCACCACATGCACCCGAGCGCCGACGGCGCCGCGCTCGGCGCGACCAGCCATCGCGACTTCGAGACGCTGACGGGGCTCGTCGCGACGCTCGAAGGCGGCGTCTACTGCAACGTCGGCTCCGCCGTGATCCTGCCCGAGGTGTTCCTGAAGGCGCTCGCGCTCGCGCGCAACCTCGGCTTCCGGGTGCGCCGCTTCACCACCGTGAACCTCGACTTCCAACGCCACTACCGGCCCACGGTGAACGTGATCGAGCGCCCGACGCGGCTCGGCGGCCGCGGCATCGCGCTGGTCGGCCATCACGAGATCCTGGTGCCGCTGCTCGCCGCGGGGCTCGTCGAGCGCGACCGCCGCGCGCGCGCGCCGAGGCGGCGCTGATGGCGCGCATCGCGATCCGCGAGGGCGCGCTCGCGCCCGAGCCGGACGCCTTCGTCGTGTCCGCCGCGCTCGCGCAGCCCGTGAGCGAGGAATCGCTGCGCGCCGCGTTCGCGGCGGCGCTCGCCGACGCGAACGCGCGCGGCGCGCGGCTCGTGCTGGCGCCGGCGCTCGGCGCGGGCGCGCTGCCGCTGCAGCGCTGCGCGGAGCTGCTCTTCGCCGAAGCGCAGCAGCACCTCGACGGGCCGACCTGCGTCGAGGAGATCCGTTTCGTCGTGGCGGGCGAGCCGGCCTACCGCGTCTTCGAGTCGGTGCAGGACGCCGCCCGCATCGCCGCGCAGATGGCCCGCCTGCAGCGGCGCTGACGAGCCCTACCCTGAATCCGTTCGCGGAGGTGCCACCGTCTTGGCGATCGAGCTTCACCAGCTCACCGCCGCCTTCTATCTGATCGCGGGCCTCGCCGGGCTCGCGGGTCTCGCGATGCCGCGCGCGCGCTTCGGGCGCGCGGCGCCGTGGCTGCTCGCGGCCGGCGCGCTGGTGCACGGCGTCGCGTTCGCGTGGCTGCACACGCTGCCGCACCCGCCCTTGCTCACGCACCTGCCGTCCGCCGTCTCGTTGATGGGCTGGCTCGCCGCGATCGCGAGCCTGGTGCTGCTGCGGCGCGGCCGGCTCGCGGCGGTGGCGGCGCTGGTCGCGCCGCTGGCCTTTCTCGCCGTGTTCTTCGCGAGCGTCTCGTATCGCGACCTCGAGCCGACGCCGCCCGCCGACGCCGGCTCGTGGCCGCACCTGCACGTGATCTTCGCGAGCGCCGGGCTGGCGCTCCTCGGTGTCGCCGGCATCGCGGGCGTGTTGTTCCTCGCCGCGGACCGCGGGCTCAAGGCGAAGCGCCCGTGGCGCTCGCGGCTGCCGTCGCTCGAGGCGCTCGACCGCGCCAACTCGATGGCGCTCGCCGGCGGCTTCCCGCTGCTCTCGTGCGGCGTCGTGGCCGGCATGCTGTGGACGCAGGGCGAGACCGGCGCGCTCTGGGTCGGCGGCGCGCACGCGATCTGGTCCATCGTGGCGTGGGCGATCTATCTCGCGCTCGTCGTCGCGCGCTTCGTCGCCGGCTGGCGCGGCCGGGAGGCGGCCGCGTCCGCCGCGCTCGGCTTCGCCTTCCTGCTCTTCGTCGTGATCGGCGTGGGAGCCGTCGCGTGAAGATCCTGCTCGTCGGCATGAACCACCGCACCGCGCCGGTCGAGGTGCGCGAGCGCTTCGCGGTGGACGACCCGCTGCCGTGGCTCCAGAAGCTGGTGGAGACCCCGGAGATCGAGGAGGCGGCGCTGCTCTCGACCTGCAACCGCGTCGAGGTGATCGCGACCGCGCGCAACCTCGACAGCGGACGCCACCGGCTGCGCGCGTTCTTCCATCGCGAGCTCGGCCACGCGGCCGCCCTGCCGCAGCACCGCTCGCAGAGCGCGGTGCTCTACGAGCACGTCGACACCGACGCGGTGCGCCACCTGTTCCGCGTCGCCGCGTCGATCGACTCGCTGGTCGTCGGCGAGCCCCAGATTCTCGGCCAGGTGAAGGACGCCTACCGGGTCGCGGCCGAGGGCGGCGCCTGCGGGCCGCTGCTGAACCGCCTGTTCACGAGCGCGTTCGCGGCCGCCAAGCGCGTGCGCAACGAGACGCAGATCGCGGCGCGCCCGGTCTCGATGGCGCGCGTCGCCGTCGAGCTGGCCGGCCAGATCTTCGAGACGCTCGCCGACAAGCACGCGCTGCTGATCGGCGCGGGGGAGATGATCGAGGCTGCGCTCGAAGCGCTGCGCGGCGCGGGACTCGCGAGCGTCGCGGTCGCGAACCGCACGCCGGAACGCGCCGCCGAGCTGGCGGCGCGCCACGGCGCGACCGCGCACGGCCTCGCCGAGCTGCCCGCGCTGCTCGCCGCGGCGGACGTCGTGCTGACCTCGATCGGCGTCGACCGCCCGCTGCTCGACGCGCCGCTCTTCGAGGACGCGCTGCGCGCGCGCCGCCGCAAGCCGATCTTCGCCATCGACCTCGGCGTGCCGCGCAACGTCGATCCCGCCGTGAACGACCTCGACGACGTGTATCTCTACGACGTCGACGACCTCGGCGGCGTCGCGGAGGCCAACGCCGAGGAGCGCCGCCGCGAGACGGTGCGCGCCGAGGCGATCGTGCAGGAGGAAGTCGAGCGCTTCCACGGCTGGCTCTCGGCGCTGCAGGCGGTGCCGACGATCCGCCGCCTGCGCGCGCGCGCCGAGGCGATCCGCCAGGCGGAGCTCGACAAGTCGCTCGGGCGGCTCGCGCTCGGCGACGCCGAGCGCCAGGCCGTCGAGGCGCTGACGCGCTCGATCGTGAACAAGCTGCTGCACGCGCCGGTGTCGCGCCTGCGCGAGCAGGCGGAGCGCGAGGAGGGCCTCGCGTACCTCGAGGCGGCCAAGGTGCTGTTCGCGCTCGACGACCCGAGCGCGCCCGGCGCCGGCGCGGACGGCCGCGACGGCGAGCCGGAGGAGTCGTGAGGCGGCTGCGCCTCGCCACGCGCGGCAGCCAGCTTGCGCTCGCGCAGTCGAGCTGGGTCGCGCGCCGCGTCGAGCGGGCGCTCGGCGCGCCCGTCGACCTCGTCACCGTGAAGACCAGCGGCGACCGACTCGCCGACGTGTCGCTCGCGAAGATCGGCGGCAAGGGCCTCTTCGTGAAAGAGATCGAGGAGGCGCTCCAGGACGGGCGCGCCGACCTCGCCGTGCACAGCGCCAAGGACCTGCCGGCGAAGATCGCGCCGGGGCTCGTGCTCGCGGCCTTCCCGGAGCGCGCCGACCCGCGCGACGCGCTGGTCGCGCGCGACGGCGCGCTGCGCGTCGCGTCGCTGCCGG
>QEVM01000288.1 GCA_003576805.1 Pseudomonadota bacterium
CGGCGCGCGGCGCGCTCGTCGCGATCCACAGCACGGTGCAGCCGGCGACGGTGGCGGAGGTCGCGGCGGCGGCGGCGCGCGGCGGCGTCGACGTCATCGACGCGTGCATCACCGGCGGCGCGGCGGGCGCGGCGCAGGGCGCGCTCACCGTGATGGCGGGCGGCGACGCGGCGGTCGTCGAGCGCGCGCGCCCGTTCCTCGACTGCTTCGCGAAGAAGGTCGTGCACACCGGTCCGCTCGGCAGCGGCTGCAAGACCAAGCTGTGCAACAACCTGATGACCTACCTCGCGTGGACCGCGGCCTACGAGGCGACGCTCCTGGCGCGCGCCGCCGGGCTCTCGCAGGAGGTGCTCGAGGAGGTGACCGGCTCGAACGGCAACCTCACCGAGCCGATGCGCGCCTTCCTCGCGCTGCACAAGGCGCCGGACGCGGCGCGCCGCAGCGAAGGCTTCCAGAGGTCGATGCGCGGCTTCGTCGAGATCGCGGAGAAAGACCTCGCCGCGACGCTCGCGCTCGCGCGCGAGTGCGGCATCGCGCTGCCCGGCACCGCGACCGCGTCGCAGATCATGGCGCGCGTCTACGGCCTCGACGATCCGAACCGGAGGTGATCGTGTCCGAACCGTCCGATGCGCTCGATGAAATGGACGACTACAGCGGGCCGTTCAAGCCCGATTTGCGCCTCGAAGACTTCTCGAAGGAGGCGCTCGTCACGCTGTGCCGCGAGTTCATGATGGTCGCGCACCTGCTCGACCGCGCGATCATGCCGGCGATCCTGCAGCGCTTCGGCGCCCAGGCGATGGAGGAGTGCGCGATCGAGGAGTGGCGCGGCGCGAGCCCCGTCTACACGCAGCGCATCCGCAAGGCGATGAAGATCGAGGGCGACGACGTGGCGTCGATCTTCAAGTCGCTCCAGATCGACCCCGGCTTCCCGCACCAGTACATGGACGTGCGGTACGAGGTCGTGAACGAGAAGAAGGGCTACTTCTGGCTCGAGTACTGCGGCGCGCTCGCGGACGTCGAGCCGTGGGGCGAGGCGCGCGTCGTCTCGATGTGTCACCACATCGAGGACCCGACCTTCGACGCCACCATGCAGGCGGTGAACCCGCGCGCCAAGTGCCGGCCCGTGCACCGCCCGCCGCGCGATCCCAAGGACCGCAAGCCGGTCTGCCACTGGGAGGTGACGATCGACGACGACGCCGCGCCCGCCGAGGAGGCGCCGATCACCAAGATCACGCGGCTCTCGACGGCGGCGAGCTTCGAGTTCGATCCGGTCCAGAAACGGGGAGGCAAGTCGTGAGCGACGAGCGGCGCGCGAAGGGACTCGAGTGGTTCGACAAGGTGATGGGCTTCCGGCCGCCCGTGATCCCCGACGACCCGTTCCTCGACGCCACGGTGGACCACCTCTTCGCCGGCGTGTGGGCGCGCCCGGGGCTCGGCGTGAAGGAGCGCCGCATCGCGACGCTCGTCGTGCTGATGCAGCTCGGCAACGAGCAGACGCTGCGCCTCCACTTCGGCGCCGCGATGAAGCAGAAGCAGCTCACCGACACGGAGATCGACGAGCTGATCCTGCACGTCGCGCACTACGCGGGCTGGCCGGTCGCGGCGATCTCGAGTCAGATCGTGCGCGCGCTGCGCGCCGAGCGGGACAAGGCTGCGAAGGCGAGTGGCTAGCGCGCGGACGAGCCCCCGCGCTCCCAAGCGCGCTCGGCGTTCGCACGCCGAACGCACCGCCGAGACGCGCGCGAAGATCCTGGCGGCCGTCGTCGAGTGCATCGACGCGGTCGGCTTCCAGCGCACCACGGCGGTCGAGATCACGCGCCGCGCCGGCGTCACCTGGGGCGCGGTGCAGCACCACTTCGGCGACAAGGACGGCATCCTGCTAGCCGTCCTCGACGACTCGTTCGCGCGCTTCGCGGCGCGCCTCGCCGACGTCGACGTCGAAGGCCTCTCGCTCGAGCGCCGCGTGGAGCGCTTCGTCGAGCGCGCCGCGGAGCACTTCGCGAGCCGCGAGTACGCCTCGACCTTCGAGATCCTGCTCGACCACCTGCGCCGCGACGGCGCGCGCCCGGAGACGAGCTGGCAGCTCGCGATGTCGCGCGCCTGGGATCGCGAGTGGCGGCGCTTCTTCGCGGACGCGCGCATCGCGCGCCGCCGCCACGCCGTCTTGCAGCGCTACACGATCGCCGTGCTCTCGGGACTCGCGTCCACGCGCCTGCTCGAAGGGCCGTCGGCGCGCATTCGCGCCGACGAGCTCGCGCTGCTGCGCGACACCCTCGTGCGGGAGCTGCGCGGGCGCTGACGTGCGCGTGGGTGCGACAGCGTGCGACGCGCCGGGACAAAGCGGCGCGCGTCCCGCGCGCTCGCGGCCCGAACGGCGCGCCCTCGCTGGCATGCGGGTTGCTTCCCTGAGATCCGAACTCCGCAACGCGAGGAGGAACGGACATGCCCGAGAAACCCAAGAGCGAGTCGCAGCAGGCGCAGTCCAAAACGGGCGAGCACTCCCACGCGCGCCTCGAGGAGCGCTCGTTCGAGGAGGTCTACGAGCTCGCGGGCGAGCTCGGCATCCCCGGCCGCGACGGCATGACGAAGCCGGAGCTGATCGAGGCGATCCGCCGCCGCTGATCGCGAGAGCGCGACCCGCCTAGGCGCGCCGCCGGGCGAGCGCGGCCGTGCCGAGCGCGACGAGCAGCGCGGTTCCGGGCTCCGGCACCGCGCGGACGTCGTCGATGCCGATCTGCGCGGCGATCGGCTCCGCCGGGAAGACGGCGGTCGGCGCGTGCAGGATCCGGAGCACGGTCGTGTTCGCGAGCGCGGCGTCCACCGATCCGAGCAGCGCCGCGAGGTCGGTGGCGGCGAGCGGGAACACGATGCGGGCCCAGTCGCCGCCGGCCGGCACCAGGATCGCTTGGCTCGAGATCGCGACGTTCGCCGGCGGCCCGCTCCCGGGGTCTTCGAGGAGCACGCGCAGCAGCACGTCGCTCGCGCCGAAGTTGCGCACGTCCATCGCAATCCCGGTCACGCCCGCGCCGGGGTAGTCGCCGGCCCAGGCGCCGAAGGCGTTGAGCGCCACCAGCCGGCCGCCACCACTCGGCGCGCCCGTGGACGTCAGCCGGAGATACGCGTCGTCCGCGCCGTCCGGTCCCCCGGTCGGGACGTTGGTCGGGAGCGCGGCCGCGGGCGGCGCGCCCATCCCGAGCAGGTTGATGGCCCATCCCTGCGTGGTGCCGTCCTCGAACGTGTCGAGCTGGCCGAGCGTCAGCGCGGAGACGCCGGGCGCGACGCCGAACGCGGCGGCCAGCGCGATCCCCATCGAGAGCAAGAGCGAGCGCATCGCATCCCTCCGCGGATCCCCTCGGTAGGTGGCGCTCGGCGGGCGGAGGTGACGGCCGCTTCTCGGTTTCTACGCCGATCGGTGCCGCGCGAGCGCGGCCGCCGCAGCGAGCGCCGCCGCGGCGAGCGGCGCGCTCGCCGGCTCGGGCACGGCGCGGATGTCGTCGATGCCGAGCTCGGCGCTGATCTCGGGGCCCGGGAAGCTCGCGTTCGGCGCGTGGTAGATGCGCAGTGCGCCAGTGTTCGCGAGCGCGACCTCGGTCGAGCCGAGCAGCGGGGTCAGGTCGGCGGGCTCGATCGGGAAGATCACGGACGTCCAGCCCGATCCCGGCGGCAGCAGCACGGGCTCGGCCGAGACGGCCGTGGTCGTGTCCGCGCCGGGGCCGCCCGGCTGTTCCTCGAAGAGGACGCGCAGCGCGAGCTCGGTCACGCCGAAGTTGTTCACGCTCATCGCGATCGCGGTGATGCCGGCGCCCAGGTAGTCGCCGCGCCAGTCGCCGTCGTTGAGAGCGACGAGCCGGCTCGCCGCGCCTCCGCTGCCGTGCGCGAGCAGCAGCATGTACGCGTCGTCGGCGCCGTCCGGTCCGCCGCTCGCGACGTTGGCGGGCGTCGGCGCCTGGAGCCCGATGCGCCAGCCCTGCGTGGTGCCGTCCTCGAAATCGTCCACCTGACCCGGCTCGACGGCTGCGGCACTCTGCGCGGCGACGAGCGCCGCGCAGAGCGCGATTCCGAGTCTGCGCCGGCGGCGGCGAGTGCGCGCGGTCATCCAGGGGCCTCGCGTCGAACGTGTCCCACCTGCCAACGTAGAGCACTTCGGAGTACGCGCGTGACGACGGAGTCGGATGCGGCGGTCGAGTGCCCTCACGCGCCGGCGTGCCCGGGCTGCAGCGGCATCGGCCGGCCGATCGCGGCGCAGCTCGCGGACAAGGGCGAGCGCGTGCGGCGCGCGTTCGCGGACTTCGGCGCGCTCGCCGCGGTCGCGACCTGGCCGGTGCGCGGCGCGGCGCCGATCACCGACTACCGCACGCGCGCGAAGCTCGCCGTCGGCCGCGGCGCGCGCGTCGGCCTGTTCGCGCGCGGCGGGCACGACGTGCTCGACATCCCGGCGTGTCGGGTGCTCGCGCCAGCCGTCGCCGAGACGGTCGCCGCCGTGC
>QEVM01000289.1 GCA_003576805.1 Pseudomonadota bacterium
GCCCCCGCGGCGCCGCCCGCCGCGCGCGTGCTGGCGCTGCGCGCGCTGCTGCGCGACGTCTTCGAGCGCCTCGACGCGCTGCCCGCCGCGGACGGCGACGCGCTGCGGCCGCTGCTCGGCGGCCACCTCGCGGCGCAAGTGGTGCGCGAGCTCTCGCGCTTCCAGGGCTCGCTCCTCGAAGAGATCTCGCGAGGCTGACCGGTGCTCCACCCGCTCGACGACCACCCGATCCATCAGACGCCCGAGCCGCTCGCGCACCCCGCGACCGGCGATCGCAACTTCTACGACCGCTACTTCTTCAACGGCTACACGCGCGACGGTTCGCTCTTCTTCGCGGCCGCGTTCGGCGTCTACCGCAACCGCGCGATCGTGGACGCGGCCTTCAGCGTCGTGCGCGCCGGGCGGCAGCACTCGGTCCACGCCTCGCGCCAGGGCGACGCGCACGGCGGCCTCGTCGCGGCGCCGATCGAGATCGCGATCGAGGAGCCGATGCGGACGCTCGGGCTGCGCGTCGCGCCCAACGAGTGGGGGCTCGAGGCCGAGCTGCGCTTCCGCGCGCGCAGCGTCGCGGTCGAGGAGCCGCGTTTCGTCCACCGCGAGGAGCAGCGGCTCGTGATGGACGTGACGCGCATCACGCAGTTCGGCGTCTGGGAGGGGTCGCTGCGCGTCGCGGGCGAGACGATCGCGGTCGAGCCGCGCACGGTGCTCGGC
Source organism: Pseudomonadota bacterium (assembly GCA_003576805.1). Lineage (GTDB taxonomy): Bacteria > Myxococcota_A > UBA9160 > UBA9160 > PR03 > PR03. The sequence continues at coordinate 712 of QEVM01000289.1, forward strand.
TGCCGCGACCGCTCGTGGGGCATCCGCCCGGTCGGCGAGCGCGCGGCCGGCCCGATGCTGTCCGCGCCGCAGTTCTTCTGGCTGTGGGCGCCGCTCCAGTTCGACGACTGCTGCACGCACTTCGACGTGAACGAGGACGCGAGCGGCCGGCGCTGGCACCAGAACGGCGTCGTGGTGCCGCTGCTCGCGGATCCCGCGACGTCTTCGCCGGTGGACGCGTCCGGCATCCGCGGCACGCGCGACGTCGAGCACCGCATCGAATGGCAGCGCGGCACGCGGCGCGCCGCGCGCGCCGAGATCGCGCTCGTCGGCCACGACGGGCGGCGCGACGCGATCGCGCTCGAGCCGATCCTCACCTTCCAGATGCTCGGCATCGGCTACCTGCACCCCGAGTGGGGGCACGGCATGTGGAAGGGGCCGGCGGCCGCCGCCGGCGATTCCTTCGCGATCGCCGACGTGAACCCGCTCGATCCGCGCTTCGTGCACGTGCAGCAGCTCGTGCGCGCGCGCTGGGGCGAGCGCAGCGGCGTCGGCGTGCTCGAGCAGCTCGTGATCGGCGAGCACCGCCCGTCGGGCTTGAGCGGCCTCTTCGACGGCGCGCCGTAGCGCGGCTCAGGCCCGCGTGCGCTCGACGCGACGCACCGCGACGCCCGCCTCCGCGAGCAGCTTGCCGGCGCGCTCGTCGAGCGCGTAGGCGGCGTCGTACACGACCTCGCGGATGCCCGCGTTGATGATCAGCTTCGTGCAGAACAGGCACGGAAAGAACGTGGTGTAGAGCGTCGCGCCGCGCACCGAGACGCCGTGGTACGCGGCCTGCACGATCGCGTTCTCCTCGCCGTGCGAGCACAGGCACTCGTCGAGCCGCGTGCCCGACTCGGCGAAGCCGTTGCAGCGCGGGCAGCCGCCCTCGTTGCAGTTGCGCGTTCCGCGCGGCGTGCCGTTGTAGCCGGTCGAGATGATGCGCTTGTCCTGCGCGATCAGCGCGCCGACGTGGCGCTTCACGCAGTTGCTGCGCGAGGCGACCATCTGCGCGACGCCGAGGAAGTACTCGTCCCAGCTCGGGCGCTCGAAGCCCTGGCAGGCGCCGAGCACGCGCTGGATCTCCGCGTGCAGCGCCGCGAGGCTGCCCTCGTTGCGCACGCGGAAGTCGGCGAGCGCCTCGACCGCGTCGAGCTGCTGCGCCGCGTCGCCGCCGCCGCGCCGCTCGCGCCCCTCCTGCTCCAGCAGCTTGGGGAGCGAGTCGGGATCGCCCGTGCGCCCGCGCGTGCGCAGCCGCTCGATGCGCAGCGCGGGATCGGCGTCCACCCAGATCAGCCGGAAGCCGCGCCCCTGCGCGCGCAGCGCCTCGACCTCGGCGGGATGGCGGATCGAGTCGATCACGTAGTTGCGGTCGGGCGCGAGGCGCGCGAGCAGCCGCTCGGCGAGCGCCGCCGGGCCGGACTTCGCGCGCAGCTCGTTGCCCGTCGCGATCATGCGCTCGCGCGTCTCCTCGAGGCCGCGCGCGCGCAGCTCGTCGCGCAGCACGTCGGAGAGCGAGAGCGGATAGAAGCTGCGCGCCTCGAGGTACGCGACCACCTCGCCCTTGCCCGCACCGTAGGGACCCGACACGCCGAGGATCACGACGCCCTCCCGCTCGCGACGCCGAGCCGCGCGACCAGCTCGTGCAACCGCCCGATGCGCTCCACGTCGGCGTCGCCGTACGCGGACGCCACGTCCACCAGGATCGGCCGCATTCCCGCGCCGCGCGCGCCCGCGACGTCGATCGAGAGGATGTCGCCGACGAAGACGGCGCGCGCGGCCGGCGCGCCGACGCGCGCGAGCGCGCGGCGGAAGATCTCCGCGTCGGGCTTCTCGACGCCTTCGACGTGCGAGTCGAGCACCGCGTCGAAGGCGTGCGCGAGGCCCGCCTCGGCGAGCACCGCCGCGGCGCGGCCGTCGGCGTTCGACACGACGCCGAGTCGCAGCCCGGCGCCCCGCAGCCGCTCGAGCGTGGCGCGCGCGTCGTCGAACGGAACGCGCCACAGGTTGCGCGCGCGGTGGTGCGCCTGCAGCCGCGCCACCAGCGCGGCGCGTGCCTCCGCCGCGAGCCCGGCGCCTTCGAGCAGGTCGTCGAAGTAGCTCGGCACGCGCGTCGCGTCGGTGCCGGGAACCTCGCCGAGCAGGCCCGCGCGGCGGTCGATGGCGCGCCGCGCGTGGCCTTCGGCGCGCGGCAGCCGCGCCGCGTCGAGCGTCACGCCGAGCTGCGCCGCCTCGCGTGCGATCGCCTCGTAGTCCAGATGAACCAGCACGCCGCCGAGATCGAAGAGCACCGCCTCGATGGAAGCGGCGTCGGACGGCGCGTCGCGGAAGGCTTCCGACAAGACGCGGCCCGTGTAGCACAGCGCTCTCGGCTCTGGCAGCTTGGGCGCGGTGCGAGTCTGGGTCTCGGGTGCGCGCGGCTTCGTCGGATCGTGGCTCGTGCCGCGCCTCGCGCGCGACGGCTGCGACGTCGTCGCGAGCGACCGCGACCTCGACGTGACCGACGCCGCGGGGGTCGACGCCGCGATCGCGCAGGCCGCGCCCGACGCGCTCGTGCACCTCGCGGCGCGCGCCTCGGTGGCGGCGTCGTTCGGCGCGCCCGAGAGCGTCGCGCGCACCAACTACCTCGGCACGCTGCACGTGCTGCGCGCCGCGGCCCGCCACGCGCCGCGCGCGCGCGTGCTGTTCGTCTCGTCGGGCGAGATCTACGGCGGCGCCGACCGCGAGCAGCCGCTGGACGAGGACGCGCCGCTCGCGCCCGGCTCGCCCTACGCGCGCTCGAAGGCCGCCGCGGACCTGCTCGCGGGCGCGTTCGCCGCGCGCGGCCTCGACGTCGTGCGCGCGCGCTCGTTCAACCACACGGGTCCCGGCCAGACCGATGCGTACGCCGCGCCGGCGTTCGCGCGCCAGCTCGCCGAGATGCAGCTCGGGCGGCGCGAGCCGGTGCTGCACGTCGGCAATCTCGCCGCGGTGCGCGACTTCCTCGACGTGCGCGACGTGGTGGACGCGTACGCTCGCCTGCTCGACCGGCGCGTCCCGGCCGGCGCCTACAACGTCGCGAGCGGCGTCGCGCGGCCGATCGCGGAGATCCTCGAGCTGCTGAGCGCCGCGGCCGGCGTCGCGCCGCGGATCGAGGTCGACTCCGCGCGCTGGCGGCCGACGCAGGCGCTCGTCGGCGACGCGCGCCGGCTGCGCCGCGCGACCGGCTGGTCTCCGGCGATCCCGCTCGAGACGACGCTGCGCGATCTGCTCGACGACTGGCGCGCGCGCCTCAGCGAGAAGCCGTGAGCGCGAGCCAGGCGTCGCCGCGCGCGTCGCGCTCGCAGCGCTCCGCCACGACGCCGAGGCCCAGCGCGGCGAGCGCCGCGCCGACGTCCGCGCGCTCGGCCTCGAGCAGGCCCGACACGACGAGCGCGCCGCCCGGCGCGACGCGCGCCGCGAGCGCGGCGAGGATCGGCCGCAGCTCGCTCGAGATCAGGTTCGCGACCACGAGGTCGAAGCGGCCCGCGCGCGCGCCGAGCGCGTCCAGCGAGCCCGCGAAGCTCGCGACCGCGACGCCGTTGCGCTGGGCGTTCTCGCGCGTCTCGCGCGCGGCGATCGGATCGAGGTCGCACGCGAGCGCCGCCGCCGCGCCGAGCCGGCGCGCCGCGATCGCGAGCACGCCGCTGCCGCAGCCCACGTCGAGCACGCGCGCGACCGGCGCCGCCGCCATGCGCGCGTCGAGCAGCGCGAGCGCCAGCGCGGTCGACCCG